>NZ_JAPEPF010000001.1:1226991-1533739 GCF_026340595.1 Streptomyces sp. NBC_01363 | reverse complement strand
CGTCAGCGACAGCTGCGCGCCGAACTCCGCACGTACTTCCGCGAGGTGATGCCCGGGAGGGACGCGGGGACGCCCCCGGGTGACGGGGACCCGGCCGGGCAGCGGCGGGTGCTGCGCAGGATCGGCGCCGACGGGATGCTCGGACTCGGCTGGCCCGTCGAGTACGGCGGCCAGGGGCGAGGCGCCGACGAGCAGTTCATCTTCTTCGACGAGGCGTACCGGGCGGGGGCGCCCGTCTCGATGGTCACCCTCAACACCGTCGGCCCGACGCTGATGAAGTACGGGACCGACGAGCAGAAGGCGTACTTCCTGCCCAGGATCCTCAGCGGCGAGCTCGTCTTCGCCATCGGCTACAGCGAGCCCGAGGCCGGTACGGACCTCGCCTCGATGCGCACCAGAGCGGTGCGGGACCGCGTCGGTGCCTCGGGCCCGGACGTCGCCTCCGGCCCGGACGGTCCCGGGAGCGGCGGGAGCCCCCGGAGCCCCGGGAGCGGCGAGGGCGGCGACCACTGGGTGATCGACGGGCAGAAGATCTTCACCAGCAACGCCCAGAACGCGGACTGGATCTGGCTCGCCTGCCGCACGGATCCGGACGCGCCCAAGCACCAGGGCATCTCGATCATCCTCGTCCCGACCGACGCCCCCGGCTTCGCCTGGACACCGATCGAGACCGTGGGCGGGCTCACCACGACGTCCACCTACTACGACGGGATCCGGGTGCCCGTCACCAATCTGGTGGGTCCGGAGAACGGCGGCTGGGGGCTGATCACCAATCAGCTGAACCACGAGCGGGTGGCTCTCGCGGCGATCGGGATGCAGGCCGAGGACTTCTACGAGGCGGCTCTCGCCCATGCCCGTACCCCCGATCCCGTGACGGGCAGGCGCCCGGCCGGCGAGCCGTGGGTACGCGGCCGGCTGGCCGAGGCGTATGCCCGGCTGGCAGCGACGCGCCTGCTCAACTGGCGTCTGGTGGGCGACGTCGGGGCGGGTTCGCCGGCCCCGGGCGAGGCGAGCGGCGTGAAGTTCGCGGGGACCGAGAGCGCCGTCGAGGTGTACCGGATGTGCCAGGAGATCACCGGGGAGGCGGGCACGGTGCGGGGCGGTTCGACCGGCTCCTTCGGGGACGGGGAGCTGGAGCGGATGAACCGGGCGGCGCAGATCAACACCTTCGGGGGCGGGGTGAGCGAGGTGCAGCGGGAGATCGTCGCGACGATGCGGCTCGGCATGAAGAGGGGCAGGCGGTGACGGTCGTGCGGGAGGGGCGGCAGATGTCCGAGGGTCGGCAGGTTCCCGAGGGTCGGCAGGTGTCCGAGGAACCCGACGAGTTGTACGGGCGGCTCAAGGAGTTCGAGGGGCGGGCCGCCGCGACCGCGGGCACCGGCAAGGACCCGGTCAACGCACCGATGATCAGGCACTGGTGCGAGGCGATGGGGGACACGAACCCGGCGTACTCGGGGCCGGAGGCGGTCGCTCCGCCGACGATGCTGCAGGCGTGGACGATGGGCGGTCTGTCGGGCCACACCGACCGCTCCGCGGCGTACGAGGAACTCTTCGGCCTGCTCGACGGCGCGGGATACACCTCGGTGGTCGCGACCGACTGCGAGCAGGAGTATCTGCGCCCGCTGCGGCCCGGGGACCGGATCACGTTCGACGCGGTCGTCGAATCGGTCTCGGAACGGAAGACCACCAAACTGGGGACGGGCTATTTCGTCACCACGCGCATGGACGTCCGGGCGGACGGGGAACCCGCCGGGACGCACCGCTTCCGGATCCTCAAGTACACCCCGGCGGCGCCGGAGCGGGCGCCGCGCGGCGGTGGACGGAGCCTGCGCCCGAGGCCGGTGATCAACCGGGACAACGCCGGGTTCTGGCAGGGCGTCGCCGAGCACCGGCTGCTCATCCAGCGCTGCGGCGACTGCGGCACGCTGCGTTTTCCCTGGCTGCCCGGTTGCAACGCGTGCGGCGGCCAGGAGTGGGACACGGTCGAGGCGAGCGGTGAGGGCACCGTCTTCAGCCAGGTGGTGATGCATCACCCGCCCTTCCCCGCCTTCGGCGCCGACGGGGCGGGCGGGCCGTACGCGGTGGCGCTGATCGAGCTGGCGGAAGGGGTGCGGATGGTCGCCAATGTCATCGGCGTGCCGTACGACAAGGTGCGGACGGGAATGCCGGTCCGGCTGGAATTCCTGCGTACGGACCCCGAGTTGGAGCTTCCGGTCTTCCGGGGAGGCGAGGGCTGAGATGGATTTCGCACCCACCGAGGAGCAGGCCGCGGCACAGGGGCTCGCGGCGCGGATCTTCGGCGATCTGTCGACGCCCGAACGGCTGGCCGCGGTCGGCACGGGGACGGACGCCGGGCTGTGGAAGGAGCTCTGCGCGGCCGGACTGACCGCGGCGGTCGAGGAGACCGGGCTGCTCGGCCTGGTGCTCCTGCTGGAGGAACAGGGGCGCACGACGGCGCAGGTGCCGTTCGCGGCGAGCTGTGTGTACGGGCTGCTGGCCGTCGCCGGACACGGCAGCGACGAGCAGCGGGAGCGACTGCTGCCGCCGCTGCGGGACGGCACGGCCGTCGCCACCGGGGCCTTCCCGGCACGCGGTGGGATACGGGCGGACGGCGGCGGGCGGCTGAGCGGCAGCGTGCCGTACGTGCCGTGGCTGCGGGACGCGGACCTCGTCCTCGTCCCGGACCGGGAGCGGCGGCTGTGGATCGTCCGGACCGGGGACGCCGGTGTGCTGGCCGAGCCGGTGGAGACCACGGCGCCGTGGTCGGCGGCGCGGCTGGTCCTGGACGGGGCGTCCGGGGAGCGGCTCGGCGGCGCCGGGGCGTACGCGGCGGTGCTGGCCGCGGGCCGGACGGCGTTCGCCGGACTGCAGGCCGGGGTGTGCGCCGGCTCGCTGGCCCGCGCCGTCGCCCACACGAACACCCGGGAGCAGTTCGGGCGCCCGCTCTCCACCAAGCAGGGGGTGCTGCTGCGCGCCGCCGACGCCCACATGGACACCGAGGCGATCCGGGTCACCGCGTACGAGGCGGCCTGGCGGTACGACACGGGACTGCCGTACGGGCCCCAGGCACTGACCGCGGCCTGGTGGGCGTCCGAGGCGGGAAAGCGGGTGGTGCACGCCGGACAGCATCTGCACGGCGGCACGGGCGCGGACCTCGACCACCCCGTGCACCGCCACTTCCTCTGGGGGCGGCAGCTCGACGCCTACCTGGGATGCGGCGGCGAAGTGCTTCAGGAACTCGGTGAGTCGCTGGTGAAGGAGGGCATGGGGTGAAGGCCGGTGATGAGCTCGCGCCGCTGGCGATCGCGGTGACCCGCACCCTGATCGTGGCGGGCGCGATAGCCTCCCGCGACTACCAGGACGTGCACCATGACGCGGAGCTCGCCCGGGAGAAGGGTTCCCCGGACATCTTCATGAACATCCTGACGACCAACGGCCTGGTGGGCAGGTACGTCACCGACCGCCTCGGCCCGTCGGCCGTTCTCCGCAGGGTCGCCATCAGGCTGGGCGCGCCCAACTACCCCGGGGACACCATGGTCCTGAGCGGCACGGTCACCGCCGTCGCGTCCGACGGGACGGCCGAGGTGGCCGTCGTCGGGGCCAACGGTCTCGGACGGCATGTCACCGGCACCGTGACCGTCGGCGTTCCGCAGGGGGCGGCATGAGTGTGCGCAGGGCCGATTCGCTCGGCGGCAGGGCGGCGGTCGTGGGGATCGGCGCGACCGAGTTCTCCAAGGACTCCGGGCGCAGCGAGCTGAAGCTGGCCGTCGAGGCGGTGCGGGCCGCCCTCGACGACGCCGGGCTGACCCCCGCAGACGTGGACGGCCTGGTCACCTTCACCATGGACACCAGCCCGGAGATCACCGTCGCCCAGGCGGCCGGCATCGGTGAGCTGTCGTTCTTCTCCCGCGTCCACTACGGCGGCGGGGCGGCCTGCGCCACCGTCCAGCAGGCGGCCCTGGCGGTGGCGAGCGGGGTGGCCGACGTCGTGGTCTGCTACCGCGCGTTCAACGAGCGCTCCGGGCGCAGATTCGGCTCCGGCGTGCAGCAGCGGGAGCCCACCGCGGAAGGCACGGCGCTCGGCTGGAACCTGCCCTTCGGGCTGCTCACCCCGGCCTCCTGGGTCGCCATGGCCGCCCAGCGCTATCTGCACACCTACGGGCTGACGCCGGACGTCTTCGGCCATGTCGCGGTCACCGACCGGCGCCATGCCGCCCGGAACCCCGCCGCGTACTTCTACGGGAAGCCGATCACCCTGGCCGACCACGCGGCGTCGCGGTGGATCGTCGAACCCCTGCGGCTGCTCGACTGCTGCCAGGAGACCGACGGCGGGCAGGCGATCGTCGTCACGAGTGCCGAGCGGGCCCGGGACCTGCCGCAGCCGCCCGCGGTGATCGTGGCCGCCGCGCAGGGCGCCGGGCGGGCGCAGGAGCAGATGACGAGCTTCTACCGCGACGACCTGACCGGCCTGCCGGAGATGGGAGTGGTCGCCCGGCAGCTCTGGCGCAGCTCGGGCCTCTCCCCCTCCGACATCGACGTGGGGATCCTCTACGACCACTTCACCCCGTTCGTCCTGATGCAGCTGGAGGAGTTCGGCTTCTGCGCGCCGGGCGAGGCGGCCGGCTTCGTCGAGGCGGACGCGCTGCCCCTGAACACCCACGGGGGCCAGCTGGGGGAGGCGTATCTGCACGGGATGAACGGCATCGCGGAGGCGGTCCGGCAGATCCGCGGCTCGTCGGTGAACCAGGTGCCCGGGGCGGCCAGGACCCTGGTCACGGCGGGCACCGGCGTACCCACCTCTGGCCTGATCCTCGGCACGGACGGCTGAGCGGACGCGCTCCGGGGCGGCGTCCGTGGTCGTCCTGAGGGCTCAGGGGCGCCCCTGAGCCCCCAGGACGACGAGTCCACCTACAGGAGGTGGAGCAGCCCCCACCCCTACACCCTGAGGCGGACGCGGTTTCGGGACCTGGGGCCGATCCCCGGAGCTGCGCCCGCTTCTAGCGTGGAGCCATGACCACGCCAGTCTGCACGGGCAGCTCCGGGGGAGCCGCCACCACCGGACACACGCCGCACCCAGGACAGGTGTCGCACACCCTGCACACCACGGGGCACGGCTCACACAGCCAGCACGGACCGCAGAGCACGCACCTGTCGCGCACACCGCGTACCGCACGCGCCCCGTACGCCTCGCGGACCCCGTACGCCCCATATCCGTCGTTCTCCTCCTTCGTCCGGGCGAGAGGGCCTGTGCTGCTGCGCGCCGCGCGCTCGCTCACCGCCAACCCGAGCGATGCCGAGGACCTGCTGCAGACCGCGCTCACCAAGACGTACGTCGCCTGGGAGCGGATCGAGGACCACCGGGCGCTCGACGGCTATGTCCGCCGGGCCCTGCTGAACACCCGGACCTCGCAGTGGCGCAAGCGCAAGGTCGACGAGTTCGCCTGCGACGAGCTGCCCGAGCAGGAGGCCGTCCAGGGGCCCGACCCGGCCGAGCAGCAGTCGTTGCACGACGCGATGTGGCGTGCCGTGCTGAAGCTGCCGGACCGGCAGCGGGCGATGGTGGTCCTGCGCTACTACGAGGACCTGAGCGAGGCCCAGACGGCCGAGGTGCTCGGGGTTTCCGTCGGCACCGTGAAGAGCGCGGTGTCGCGGGCGCTCGGCAAGCTGAGGGAGGACCCGGAGCTCGCTCCGGTGCGGTGACCCCGGGCGACGGCGGCGCGCCGACCGGGCCTGATTTTGCCGAACGAGACCGATTCGTACTCCCGGAGCTAGTGACATACCGAACGGTATGTGAGCAGAATCAGCGCAACCTTACTGCCGCGTAGCGCCCACCGGGAGGACGCCGTGCTGAGCACCATGCAGGACGTACCGCTGACTGTCACCCGCATCCTGAAGCATGGGATGACCATTCACGGGAAGTCGCAGGTCACGACCTGGACCGGCGAACCCGAGCCGCAGCGGCGCAGCTTTGCCGAGATCGGCCGGCGGGCGACGCAGCTCGCGAACGCCTTGCGCGACGAGCTCGGCATCGACGCCGACCAGCGGGTGAGCACCCTCCTGTGGAACAACGCCGAGCATGTCGAGGCGTATCTCGCGATTCCCTCGATGGGCGCGGTGCTGCACACGCTCAACCTCCGGCTCCCGGCCGAACAGCTGGTCTGGATCGTCGGGCACGCCGACGACAAGGTCGTCATCGTCAACGGCTCCCTGCTGCCGCTGCTCGCACCGCTCCTCCCTCACCTGACGTCGGTCGAGCACGTGATCGTCACGGGGCCGGGCGACCGCTCGCTCCTCGACGGGGCGGCGCCCCGGGTGCACGAGTACGAGGAGCTGATCGCCGGCCGCCCGACCCACTTCGACTGGCCCGAGCTGGACGAACGCCGGGCCGCCGCCATGTGCTACACCTCCGGCACCACCGGCGACCCCAAGGGCGTCGTCTACTCCCACCGCTCCATCTACCTGCACTCCATGCAGGTCAACATGTCCGAGTCGATGGGCCTGACCGACAAGGACACCACGCTGGTGGTCGTCCCCCAGTTCCATGTGAACGCCTGGGGGCTGCCGCACTCGACGTTCATGTCCGGCGTCAACATGCTCATGCCGGACCGGTTCCTGCAGCCCGCCCCGCTCGCCGAGATGATCGAGCGCGAGAAGCCGACCCACGCCGCCGCCGTCCCCACCATCTGGCAGGGACTGCTCGCCGAGGTCACCGCCAACCCGCGCGACCTCAGCTCCATGGCCCGCGTCACCATCGGCGGCGCCGCCTGTCCGCCCTCCCTCATGACGGCGTACGACAAGCTCGGCGTCCGCCTCTGCCACGCCTGGGGCATGACGGAGACCTCGCCGCTCGGCACCATGGCCAACCCGCCCGCCGGACTGACCGAGGAGGAGGAATGGCCCTACCGCGTCACCCAGGGCCGCTTCCCGGCCGGTGTCGAGGCGCGGCTGGTCGGCCCCGGCGGCGAGCACCTGCCGTGGGACAACGAGTCGGCCGGTGAGCTGGAGGTGCGCGGCTCCTGGATCGCCGGGGCCTACTACGGGGGCGCGGACGGCGAGGCCCTGCGCCCCGAGGACAAGTTCAGCGAGGACGGCTGGCTGAAGACCGGCGACGTCGGCGTGATCAGCGAGGACGGCTTCCTCACGCTCACCGACCGGGCCAAGGACGTCATCAAGTCCGGCGGCGAGTGGATCTCCAGCGTCGAATTGGAGAACGTGTTGATGGCGCACCCCGATGTGGCCGAGGCGGCGGTCGTCGCCGTCCCGGACGAGAAGTGGGGCGAGCGCCCGCTGGCGACCGTGGTCCTCAAGGAAGGCGCGAGCGCCGACTACGAGGCGCTGAAGGACTTCCTCGCCACCTCCGGCATCGCCAAGTGGCAGCTGCCGGAGCGCTGGACGATCATTCCGGCCGTGCCGAAGACCAGCGTCGGCAAGTTCGACAAGAAGGTGATCCGCAAGCAGTACGCGGAGGGCGAGCTGGACATCACCCGGCTCTGAGCCGAGGGCCGTGGACACGACGGGGGCGGTACGGGAGTGATCCCGTACCGCCCCCGTCATGTCCCGCGTCTCAGTTCGTACCGATCTTCGCGAGCAGATCGACGATGCGCGACTGGACCTCTTCGCTGGTGGACCGCTCGGCCAGGAAGAGAACGGTCTCGCCCGAGCTCAGCTTCGGCAGATCCGGTCCGTTCATGTCGGCGGCGGAGGTGTAGACGACCAGCGGAGTGCGGTTCAACTGGCCGTTCGCGCGCAGCCAGTCGACGATGCCGGCCCGGCGGCGGCGTACCTGCATCAGGTCCATCACCACCAGATTGGGCCGCATCCGGGTGGCGAGCGTCACCGCCTCGCTGTCGGTGGCGGCCCGCGCCACCTGCATGCCGCGGCGCTCCAGGGTCTCCGTCAGCGCCAGCGCGATCTCCTCGTGCTCCTCGATCAACAGCACCCGGGGCGGATGCTGTTCGCTGTCGCGCGGGGCGAGTGCCTTGAGGAGGACGGCGGGGTCGGCGCCGTACGCCGCCTCCCGCGAGGCCTGTCCCAGCCCGGCCGTCACCAGCACCGGAACCTCGGCCGCCACCGCCGCCTGACGCAGCGACTGCAGGGCCTTGCGGGTGATCGGGCCGGTCAGCGGGTCGACGAAGAGCGCGGCGGGGAACGCCGCGATCTGGGCGTCGACCTCCTCGCGCGAGTGCACGATCACCGGCCGGTAGCCCCGGTCGCTCAGCGCCTGCTGGGTGGAGACGTCGGGCGCGGGCCAGACGAGCAGCCGGCGCGGGTTGTCCAACGGCTCCGGGGGCAGCTCGTCGTCGACCGGCTGCGGCGACGGACGGTTGGCGACCTCGACCGCGCCACCCGGACCGTCCAGCGGCTCCGGCCCCTCGGCGCCCTCGTCGGGTGCCCCTATCGCGTACGAGCGTCCCTCGGCCTCCGGCCCGGAACGCAGCGGGCCCTGCGCGGGGCCGGTCTGCGCCCCACCGGCGGGGGAGGAAACGGGCGCGGACGCGGACGGCGCCGACGGGGCGGCCTGCGGGGTGCGCTCGCCCTCCGGCGGGGCGGCGAGCTTGCGGCGCCGCCCGGCACCGCCGAGCGTCTGGTTCTGCTGGTGCGCGATGTGCTGGGCGAAGGGCACGCCCTGCCCGAGCGTCCGCACGCTGAACGCGCGCCCCTGCGTCGAGTCCGACGAGCCGCCGGGCATCGGGGCCTCCGCGGGCAGCGGCTGCCTGCGCGCGTCCGGCACGGGTGCGATCCGCGGGTGGTCCGCCTCGCCCTCCGCGCCCTCCTCGCTCTCCGGGGAACCCGGGGTGGCCGCGACGGCCGTGGTGCCGGTGGCGTGCGTGGTCCGTCCGGCCACGGGCCGGTCCGCACCGTCGCCGGGCAGATCCTCGGACTGCTCACCGGGAACGGCGGGCTCCTCGGGCCGACCGGGCTGCTGAGGAGCCTCGGAGTGCCGGGCCCGGCGACGGCCGGTCGGTACGGGATGCGCCTGCGGCGGTGTGTGGTCGTCGTCCGGCGCGCTGCGCACGGAGTCATGGCGTCCCGGCAGCGAGGCGTCCGCGTCGGCGGCCGTGGCCGGGGAGCGGTCGGCCTCCGCCGGCGGGAGGGCGAACGCGGTACGGGGCCCTGCGGGCTCGGCCCGGTCGGTCCGCTCCTGGGCGGCCGCCAGCGCCCGCCGGGCCCGCCGCCCGGTCGGCTGAGGCGCCTGCGACGCGCCGGGCCCGGCGCCGTCACCGGGCTGCGGGAACCCCTCGGGGTCGCTCGGCCGCGGCGGAAGCCGGAGCCCCGGCCGAAGCCGGCAGGGCCAGCTGGTTCTCGGCTCCCTGACGCGCGCGGTGTCCGCCCGCGGGCACCGGCACCGGCATCTGCCCGTCGGCCGGAACGCCCTGCGGCGGCACGGTCTGGCCGAGCTGCGGCCGGCCGCCGCCACCCTGCGCGCCCTCGGCCGCCGTCACCACGGCTCCCTCGGACGGCGCCGGGGCCGCGGGCAGCGCCAACGCCTGCCCGGCGCCCTGCTGCCCGGACCCCTGCCCCTGCTCGGGCAACTGGGCCGGCCGGTCCGGAAACGAGTGCTGGGCCCCGGTCTCGGCCGGACTCGGCCGCCCCCGCCTGCGCCCCGAACCCCCGCCCTGCGTGTCCTGCGCCCCCGGCGACGTCTGCTCGTCCTGCGCCACGGGCTCACGACGCGCCCGTCGCCGCCCCGTCGGCTCGGCCGCCGCCGTGTCACCGCCGGACCCGGCGTCTGCCCCGGAACCGCCCACCGGGCTCTCCAGGAACGCGTCCGTGGACGCCCGACGCGCCCGTCGCCGCCCGCCGCCCGGCTGCTGCGCAGCCGTCTCGGGCCCGGCACCGGGCTGCGCCCCGGCCACCGGCTCCGGCTCGGACGCCGTCACCGTGCCCGAACCCGCGCCCAACGGCACTTCCAGCACATACGCGCTGCCGCTCATCCCCGGCACCTCGTGCGTCTGGAGCACGCCGCCGTGCGCCCGCACGATCCCGCGCACGATCGGCTCGTGCACCGGGTCTCCCCCGGCGAACGGTCCGCGCACCTCGATCCGTACGACCTCGCCGCGCTGCGCCGCCGCGACGACGACCGTGGAGTCGACGTACCCGCCGCCGGGCACCACCCGGGCCTTGCCGGTCGAGTCGACCCCGGCGACATCCGCGACCAGATGGGCGAGCGCGGTCACCAGCCGGGCCGCGTCCACCTCGGCCTCGATCGGCGGCGCGTGCACGGCGAACTGGGCGCGCCCGGGACCGATCAGCTCGACGGCCGCGTCGATACCGGCCGTCACGACCGAGTCCAGCAGCACGTTCGCCTTGGCCAGCTTCTCGGAGCCGGTGTCCAGGCGCTGGTAGCCGAGCACGTTGTCGACGAGGGTGGTCATCCGGGCATAGCCCGCGGCCAGGTGGTGCAGGATCTGGTTCGCCTCGGGCCACAGCTGTCCTGCCGGGTCGGCGGCGAGCGTGGAGAGTTCGCCGCGCAGCTCCTCCAGCGGGCCGCGCAGCGATTCGCCGAGCACGGCGGTGAGCTGGGTGTGCCGGGCGGTCAGCGCCGCCAGCCGGTCGGCCTGCGCCTCCAGCTCGGCCGCGTACCGCTCGGTCCGGTCGGCCAGCTCCGTGCTGTGCCGTTCCGTCAGTTCGGCGACCTCGGCGGTGTGGCTCCCGGTCAATTCGGCGACCTCGGCCCGGTGCTGCGCGCCGAGCTCCTCGTACGGCCTGCGGTCGGTGAACGTCATGACGGCGCCGACCAGCTGGTCGCCGTCCCGGACCGGTGCGGTGGTCAGATCGACCGGCACCTGCGCGCCGCTCTTGGACCACAGGACCTGGCCGCGCACCCGGTGCTTGCGCCCGGACCTCAGGGTGTCGGCGAGCGGCGACTCCTCGTACGGGAACGGCTCGCCCTCCGCCCGCGAGTGCAGGATCAGCGGATGCAGCTCCTGGCCGCCCAGGTCGCTGGCGCGGAAGCCGAGGATCTGCGCGGCGGCGGGGTTGACCAGGACGACCCGGCCGTCGGTGTCCGTACCGACCACGCCCTCGGCCGCGGCCCGCAGGATCATCTCGGTCTGCCGCTGCGAACGGGCCAGTTCGGCCTCGGTGTCCACGGTGCCCGACAGATCCCGTACGACGAGCATCAGCAGCTCGTCACCCGTGTAGCTGCCGCTGTAGGTGCTCTGGAAGTCGTTGTACGCGGCCTGCCCGTCCGCCAGGCTGGCACTGGTGACCTCGACGGGGTACTCGGTTCCGTCGGTCCGCCGCGCGGTCATCCGGGTCGGCTTGGTACGGACGCGCTCGTCGGCGGTCTCGGGGCGGCGCATCGAGCCCGGGATCAGCTTGGAGTCGAACTCGGGCAGCAGATCGAGGAGCCCGCGACCGACGAGCGCGGTGCCCGGCGTCTCGAACATTTCGAGCGCGATGGTGTTGGCGTTGACGACCGTGCCGTTGCAGTTGACGAGCAGCAGCCCGTCAGGAAGTGCATCGAGTATGGCTGCGAGGCGAGCAGCGCCTCGGGATGGCCTGCTGCTCACGACGACGCTTCCTCCCTGGTTACCGCACCTTGCCGACAGCGGGCCCCATCTTGCCCCTCGGGCCGCGGGCTGTCACTGGAGGAGTCTAAAGGCAGTGAAGGGGCGTGGGGCTGCGGATGAGGGGGAGCTCTCACCAAGGTTCTGTGCATACCGTGTACGACTCCGTCCGGTCCGGCCCGGTCAGCCGACGTTCGGGAGCACCGGTCGCAGGCTGTTCCAGCGGGCGATCTCGCAGCCATTGGTCCGACTGAAGACCGTGTCGACACTCCGCCCCCGCCAGGTCCCGGTGACCCGGGCGGTGGCCGGTCCCCCGAACTGCTGGGTGCACAGCGCGTCCTCGGGCACCGGGGCGAACGGGTCCGCGCCCTCGACCGCCAGTTCGTCCAGCCGGCCGCAGGCCCGCCGCGCCACCGGGTGGCTGCCGCCCGCCGGACCGCACCGCAACTCGAAGGCGCCCTCGGCCGCGGCGTTCTCCGAGCCCGAGACCGTGATCGTCAGCTGGGTACGGGCGTCGTCCCGCAGCAGGGGCAGCGGCAGTGGAAGCGGAAGCGGGCCGGTGACCGCGGTCGCGGCCGGCGCGGCGGCGGACAGCGCGGCGAGGGACGCGACGGCGGTGAGGGCGAGGCGGCGCAACATGCGGGCTCCTGTGCTCGTGCACTTCGGCGGGGGTGCCGGTGGAACGGACGGATGGACGGGAGGGCGGCGCCTCCGTCATCACTAACGCTCCGCACGCCACGGCGTTGCGCAACCGCAGGCGCTTTGCCCTCGGACCCGACTGCCTAGTACCGTAGGCGTCGGTTGGTGAGGCACCGCTCAACTGTGTCATCATCTGCACGCACCACTCGCGCTCGCGCGGGGTGTGCTGGAGGCGTCGCCTAGTCCGGTCTATGGCGCCGCACTGCTAATGCGGTTTGGGTCTTAAAGCCCATCGAGGGTTCAAATCCCTCCGCCTCCGCTCTCTGACCAGGGAGTTCAGCCCGTTTCGGCTGAACTCCCTGAGTCGTTTCCGGAGCCGTTCCGGCGACCGGCGGCAGGCCCCGGCTGCTTCCGGGTCGCGCAGGGGTCGCAGCAGGAGGGGGGCCGACTCGACGCAGATGGTGACGGCTCGGTGTTGTCGGTGTTGTCGGTGGTGTCGGGATCCTTTTCGTTGGCGGTGTTGACGACCGGGCCGGCTTCGGTGGCCTTGGCCCGCAGTACGAGGGTGGCCCCGGTGCCGTCGGCCAGGGTGCCCACGGCCCACCGTCCGGTGGCCGGGTCGTAGCTTCCGGGGCCGTCGGCGGACAGGAAGGCGAGACCCTCCGGGAGCCGGTCGGTGACGGTGACGCCGGTGGCCCGGTTCGGGCCGGCGTTGTGGACGGTGACGCGGTAGGTCACGGTCTGCCCGACGGTGACGGTGGTCGCGTCGGCCGCCTTGACCACGGCCAGGTCGGCGGCCGGGTTGACCTGTGTGACCTGCTCGTTGGCCGTGCCGCCGCCCTCGTTCCTGGCGTTGACGCGGTAGGTGATGACATCGCCCACCTCCAGCGGCCCCGTGGGAGCGGCGGTCTTGGTGAGCACCACGTAGGGGGCGGTGCCGAAGAAGATGCCGTCCAGGAAGTTGCCGATGCTCTGGTTGCCGCCGGCGGCGGAGACGGAACGGAAGGCGAAGCGCGTCAGCGTCTGGCCTGCCGGGACGGTGTAGGTGCCGGTGCAGTAACCCCAGGCGGTGTTGCCGTCGGTGAAGCGTCTCTGCTGCACCGCGGAGCCCGGCGCGCCGATGTCCAGCGCCATGGTGTCGTCCCCCTGGCGGCCGCGGTGGTACAGCCGCCAGTACAGCTTCGTACCGGGTGTAGTGGGCAGGTCCTGGTAGAGCGTGGAGACCTGATTGGCGTTGAGCTCGGCGAACTGGGCGCCTTCGGCTGCCGGTACTCCGTTGAAGCCCGAGTGCCACAGCTCGATCATGTGGTCGGTGGCGGTGGTGAGCCAGCCCGGGACCCGCTTGGGCGCCTGCGTCTGTGAGGAGTCCGGCAGGATCTCCACGCCGGTGACTACGGGCTGTTCGAAGCTGCCGTTGGCCAGGGCGATCCGGAGCGGAGCCGGAGGTGCGGACATGCTTCTTCCCCTCAAGTCGACGCTGCTGGAACGCACTGCCGTCCGGCCGCACAGCTGCGCGCCGTGGCGGAGCCGGTGCATTCAGTAGCGCAGTGCATCCGGGTGATCGCGTAAAGCGAGGGGCGGGGCGGTTCGGTCAACCCCGCGCGGCAGGTTTGTGGAACCCGCCCCCGGGCGACTCCCGCCACACCGTCACCCGCGCCGCCGTCGGTGCGCCGCGCCCGTCGCACCCGCCTCCTGGTTCCCTCCCGCCCATCCCGCCATGGCCGGAAGCCCGCGCTGCGCCCGGTGCGCCCACCCCTGCTCAGGGTGAATCGGTCACCGACGAAGTTGACGCCTCCGGCGCCGCGGCGGCGACCGCGTGAACGTCCGTGGAGATGGGGGCCGCTGACACGCGCCCCGGCGCCCGGCCCGCCGACGCGGGGCTCCGGCCACATACGGACCCACCCCGTCCGCCGCCCGCCCCACAGGGCCGCGGCGCCCCGCCCCCGCAACCGCTGAACACGGTGTTTTCGCAGGTCGGGGCGGGTGTGACTAATGGATTTCGCGCTACGGCGCAGGTCATGTAATGTTGTTCTCGCAACGCCGACCGGGGAGAAAAAAACCGGGAAGCACAAGCACTCGTAGCTTAACGGATAGAGCATCTGACTACGGATCAGAAGGTTGCAGGTTCGAATCCTGCCGAGTGCACAGCAGGCGAGAGGCCCCGGGAGAAATCCCGGGGCCTCTCGCGTTACCCGTACAGCGGCGGCGCCGGACACGGCTCGCCGTGTGCGCCCTGGATGTCTAGCTCGTGATGTGGAACGGGGTGTCGGCGTGCTTGTCGCTGTCCAGGCCGCGGACTTCGAACGACTGCTGCTGGTCCGAATCGACGCTGTCGTCCGGGACCGTGACCTCCGCGGCGAAGCCGCCGTCCGGGCCGGCCGTGACGTCACGGAGGTCGAGGGTGGCGCCGTACGTTCCGTTGAACGTGATGCGCACCTGTTCCCCGGCCGCGAAACCGGAGCCCGTGATCGTGACGGTGGCTCCTATGGCGGCCGAGTCGGGGGCGGCCATGATGCGGGCGGCCGTGGGGGACGGTGCCGGGGGCGGTGGTGTGGACGGAAGGCTCTGCACGGGGCGCGGGGTGTCCGAGGTGTGCTCCGAGGCCGGGGGTGCCGCGGCGGCGGGTGCCTTCGGGGAGGTGCCGCCCGCGACCGTGGTCGCGATCACGGCGGCGAGGATGGTGGCCGCGCCGGTGATGACAGCCGCGATGAATCACTGTCCGGTGGCTGCGATCGGCCCTTCCGGCCGTGTCACCGGTGGTGCGGGTGTCGCCGGAGTCGGACACGTGGATTCTCCAACCGGTCATGTCTGGAAAGCAGTTGATCAGAATACTTGGCGCGGCTCTCCGACGGCCTCCGGTTTTCCGGTCTCGGCGCGGAGCCGTCGCGGCCGTTCGCTAACGTCATTCCGGGGGTTCGTTCATGGGTATGGGGTGGCAGTGCACCGGGCTGCGGTGGCCGGACGCGCAGGGGCCGCCGGTGCTGGGCTGGCGGCGGGGCGGGGCCGTACGGGTGAGTGCGCCGGCGTACGGGACGGAGTTCGGGTTCCGGGCCGAGGGGGAGCGGCGCTGCGTCGGGGCGCGCGGGAACGCGTGTCCGGTGGGGGCCGTGGTGTCGGGGCGGAGCACGGGGGCGCGGTGTCCGGAGTGTGCGCGGCTGGACCGGGCGCATTCGGTGGCCGCCGACACGATCGCCGATGACCCGAGGACGTACCGCGTGTATCTGGCCTGGTTCGGGCCGGGGATGGTGAAGGTCGGGATCACCGCCGAGCAGCGGGAAGCGGCGCGGCTGCGCGAGCAGGGGGCCGTGGTGTTCAGCTGGCTGGGGCGGGGGCCGTTGATGGCCTGCCGGCGGACCGAGGAGCTGCTGCGCTCGGCGCTCGGGGTGCCGGACCGGATTCCGTACGCGAGGAAGCGGGCCGTGCGCGGGGCGCTGCCGGGGGCGGCGGAGCGTGGTGCCGAGGTGGCGGAGCTCTACGGGCGGGCCGCGGCGCTGGAGGGGGCCGGGTGGCCGGAGTCGCTGGAGCGGCTGCCGTTCGAGGCGGTCGATCATGCGGGGCTGTTCGGGATCGACGGGGTGGTCGAGGTGGCTTCGGCGGTGACCGAGTTGGTGGCCGGGGGTGCGGTCGCGGGGCGGCTGGTGGCGGCGGCCGGGCCCGATCTGCATCTGGCGACGGCGGACGGGGTCGTGGTGCTGGACACCCGGCTGATGACCGGGTGGGAGCTGGTGGCGGCGGACGCGCGGGCCGGGGTCGGGGTGCCGGTGGCCGACATCGGGGGCGGTGGCGTGCAGGACGGGCTGTTCTGAGATCGTCGGATCGGCCGGACGGTGAGAGGGGCGAGGGATGAGTGGTGACGCCGACGACGTCGTGCGGTTCTGGGAGCGGCTGGGGCTGCCCGGGATCATCGATGTCCATACGCACTTCATGCCGGAGCGGGTGCTCCGGAAGGTCTGGGCGTACTTCGACTCCGCGGGGCCGCTGACCGGGATGGAGTGGCCGATCGAGTACCGCCACGACGAGGACGAACGGCTCGCCCTGCTGCGTTCGTTCGGCGTGCTCCGGTTCACCTCGATGCTCTACCCGCACAAGGCCGGGATGGCCGCCTGGCTGAACGGCTGGGCGGCCGGCTTCGCGCGCCGGGTGCCCGACTGCCTGCACACCGCGACCTTCTTCCCGGAGGAGGGCGTGGAGCGGTATGTGCGCGAGGCCGTCGAGGCGGGGGCGCGGGTCTTCAAGTCGCACCTCCAGGTCGGCGCGTACGACGCCAACGACCCGCTGCTGGACCCGGTCTGGGGGCTGCTCGCGGAGGCCGGGATCCCGGTGGTGATGCACTGCGGCTCGGGGCCGGCGCCCGGCAAGTACACGGGCCCCGAGCCGGTCGGCCGGCTGCTCGCCCGGCATCCGCGGCTGCCGTTGATCGTGGCGCACATGGGGATGCCGGAGTACGCGGAGTTCCTGGCACTCGCGGAGACGTACCCGCGGGTGCGGCTCGACACGACGATGACGTTCACGGACTTCACGGAGGACTTCACCCCGTTTCCGTCGGCCGAGCGGGGGCGGCTCGCCGCGCTCGGGGACCGGATTCTGCTGGGCACGGACTTCCCGAACATTCCGTATCCGTACGCGCATCAACTGCACGCGCTGGAACGGCTGGAGCTGGGCGACGACTGGCTGCGGGCGGTCTGTCACGGGAACGCGAGCGCCTTGTTCGAGGTCGGCTGACGGTCCGTCGGCGGTGCTGCTTTCTCAGGGAATTCACAGAATCGGGTAAGGACCCTTTCAGAGGAGCCTCACAGGGTTGGGGCATGACGACGACGACCTCGCCCCAGGGGCGTACCGAACTGCTGAGGGCGGACCGTACCCCCGTCCGTGTGCTGGTGGTGGACGACGAGGCTCCGCTCGCCGAGCTGCTGTCCATGGCCCTGCGTTACGAGGGCTGGGAGGTGCGCAGCGCCGGGGACGGTGCCGGGGCCGTCCGGATGGCGCGCGACTTCCGGCCCGACGTGGTGATCCTCGACGTGATGCTGCCCGACACGGACGGGTTCGCCGTGCTCGGCAGACTGCGGCGGGAGCTCTCCGAGGTCCCCGTCCTGTTCCTGACCGCGCGCGACGCGGTGGAGGACCGGATCGCCGGCCTCACGGCGGGCGGCGACGACTACGTGACCAAGCCGTTCAGCCTGGAGGAGGTCGTGGCGCGGCTGCGCGGGCTGATCCGGCGGTCCGGCACGGCGGCGGCCGTGCGCAGCGAGTCGACCCTCGTCGTCGGCGATCTGGTCCTGGACGAGGACAGCCACGAGGTGAGCCGGGCCGGGGTGTCCATCCATCTCACCGCGACCGAGTTCGAGCTGCTGCGCTTCCTGATGCGCAATCCGCGGCGGGTGCTGAGCAAGGCGCAGATCCTCGACCGGGTGTGGAACTACGACTTCGGCGGGCAGGCGAACGTCGTCGAGCTGTACATCTCGTATCTGCGCAAGAAGATCGACGCGGGGCGGTCATCGATGATCCACACCCGGCGCGGGGCGGGATATCTCATCAAGCCCGGTGAGTAGGCGCCCGTACCGGTGGCGGGGGCCGTGGACGCTGCGGACCCGGCTGGTGGTCTCGGCGGTCACGCTGATCGCCGTCGTCGCCGCGGTCATCGGATCGGTCACCACCATCGCGTTCCACAGCTACATGTACGGCAAGCTGGACGACCAATTGGCCGCCATCGCCGTGCGGGCCGCGAAGCCGCCCGGCGGGGGGCCGATGCCCGGTGGCGGTCTGCCGCAGGACCGCGACCCGCTGGCCTTCGTCGACGCGCGCGGGCTGCCCGTCGGCGCCTTCGGGGCCGTGGTGGCGGACGGCGCGGTCACCGCCTCGCGCGTGGTCGTGGAGAGCAACACCACGCCGGGGCCCGGGGCCGAGGACAGCGGGCAGCCGATGACCGGCGCCCAGCGCAGCGCCCTGGCGGCGGCGGGTGTCACCGCCGGGAGCGGGGCGAGGAGCGTCGACCTGCCGGGGCTGGGCGGCAGCCGGGTGGAGGCGGTCACGGACCCGCACGGGACGACGATCGTCGTCGGCATCCCCGCAGCCGAGGTGAGCGGTGCCCTCACCACCCTGATCGTCGTCGAGGTCTGTGTCACCGGCGCCGGGCTGATCGCGGCCGGGCTCGCGGGCGCCGCCATGGTCGGGGTCGCGCTGCGGCCGCTGCGCAGGGTCGCCGCGACCGCGACCCTGGTCTCCGGACTCCCGCTGCACAGCGGTGAGGTGGCCCTCCTGGAGCGGGTCCCGCAGGCCGAGGCAGATCCGCGGACCGAGGTCGGCCAGGTGGGCGCGGCGCTCAACCGGATGCTGGGCCACGTCGGTTCGGCGCTGGAGGCGCGGCAGGAGAGCGAGACGCGGGTGCGTCAGTTCGTCGCGGACGCCAGCCACGAGCTGCGCACCCCGCTGGCCTCGATCCGCGGATACGCCGAACTGACCCGGCGCGGACACGAGGAGACCGGCCCCGACACCCGGCACGCCCTGGGGCGGATCGAGTCCGAGGCGGAGCGGATGACGGGCATGGTGGAGGATCTGCTGCTGCTCGCCCGGCTGGACGCCGGACGCCCGCTCAGCCTTGAGAGCACCGATCTCTCCCCGGTCGTCGTCGACGCGGTGAGCGATGCCCGCGCCGTCGGGGAGCGCGGCCACCACTGGCGCCTGGAACTGCCGGACGAGCCCGCGACCGTGCACGGCGATCCGACCCGGCTCCATCAGGTGCTGGTCAACCTGCTGGCGAACGCCCGTACCCACACCCCGCCCGGTACGACCGTCACCGTGCGGGTGCGGTCCGCGGCCGGCCGGCCATGGGTGACGCTGGAGGTCGGGGACGACGGGCCCGGCATTCCGCCCGAACTGCTGCCGCATGTCTTCGAGCGGTTCGCGCGCGGTGACGCCTCGCGCTCCCGCAGCGCGGGTTCCACCGGGCTCGGGCTCGCCATCGTGCAGGCCGTCGTCGCCGCGCACGGCGGCCGGGTCGAGGCGGACTCGGTGCCGGGACGCACGGTGTTCGCCGTCCATCTGCCCGCGGAGGCTGCGACCGGGCCTGCGACCGGGCCTGCGACCGGGCCTGCGACCGGGCCTTCGGCGGGGCTTTCGGTCGGGCCTGCGGCCGGGCCTGGGGCGGGGCCCGCGGCCGGGCCGCACTCACAGCATGGGGACAGGCTCAGCACACCGGCGTGACAGCGGGGTTGGCGAGCGTCGGTCCCATGCGAACCGACACTCCTTGGAGCACCCTGCCGGCCCGGGACCACCTCCTCGCCGGAGCGGTCGATGCGGCGGGTGCGCCCGTGCTCGATGTGGTGGTACCCGTCTACAACGAGGAGAAGGACCTCGAACCGTGTGTGCTGCGCCTGCACGACCATCTGGTGCGCACCTTCCCGTACGCCTTCCGGATCACCGTCGCGGACAACGCGAGCACCGACCGGACGCCGCAGGTGGCGGCCCGGCTCGTGGCGGCGCTGCCCCGGGTGCGGTCGTACCGGCTGGAGGAGAAGGGCCGGGGGCGGGCGCTGCGCACCGTCTGGTCGGGCTCGGACGCACCGGTGCTGGCCTACATGGACGTCGATCTCTCCACCGACCTCAACGCGCTGCTGCCGCTGGTCGCCCCGCTGATCTCGGGCCACTCCGACCTGGCCATCGGCTCCCGGCTGGCCCGCAGCTCGCGGGTGGTGCGCGGATCGAAGCGGGAGTTCATCTCGCGCGCCTACAACCTCATCCTCCGTTCCTCGCTGGCCGCCAGGTTCAGCGACGCGCAGTGCGGTTTCAAGGCCATCCGGCGCGATGTCGCGGAGCGGCTGCTGCCGATGGTGGAGGACTCGGGGTGGTTCTTCGACACCGAGTTGCTGGTGCTCGCCGAACGCGCCGGGCTGCGCATCCACGAGGTGCCGGTCGACTGGGTGGACGATCCCGACTCCACCGTCCACATCGTGCGGACGGCGACCGAGGACCTGAAAGGCGTGTGGCGGGTGGGGCGGGCGCTGGCGGTCGGCGCGCTGCCGCTGGACCGGCTGGCCCGGCCCTTCGGGGACGATCCGCGCGACCGCGCGCTGAGCGGGGTGCCGGGCGGACTGGCCCGGCAGCTCGTCGGATTCTGTGTCGTCGGCGCGTTCTCCACGCTCTGCTACCTCGCCCTGTACTCGCTGTTCCGGCTGGGCGTCGGCCCGCAGATCGCCAACAGCGGCGCGCTGCTGGTGTCGGCCGTCGCCAATACGGCCGCCAACCGCAGGCTCACCTTCGGCGTACGGGGCCGGGGCGGGGCCGTACGCCATCAGGCGCAGGGCCTGGTCGTCCTCGCCATCGGCCTCGCACTGACCAGTGGCTCACTGGCCGCGCTGGGAGCGGCGTCCGGATCGCCGCCGCACTCCACGGAACTCGCCGTGCTGATCGCGGCCAACCTCGCGGCGACGGTGCTGCGGTTCCTGCTCTTCCGCGCCTGGGTCTTCCCGGAACGCCAGGACCGGGACCCCGCGGCGCCCGAGGCCGCCCCCGCCGCTCCTTCGGCCGGGCACGCCGATGACACCCACCACGAACGGGGGAACCTCCGATGACCACGCTGCATCCCGACCACCTCCCGGCCCCGCCGGGTGCGCCGGCGCCCGCGCCGCCCACCGCACCGGCCCACGGACGCCCGAACCGGCCCCTCGCGCACCGCGTGTGGCGGGGCAGGCCCGAGGACCCGCGCTGGGCGAGGCCGGCCTTTCTCGCGTTGCTGCTGGTCATCGGGCTCGCGTACCTGTGGAACCTCAGCGCTTCCGGATACGCCAACTCCTTCTACTCCGCCGCCGCCCAGGCGGGCAGCCGGAGCTGGAAGGCCTTCTTCTTCGGCTCGCTGGACGCGGCCAACGCCATCACCGTCGACAAGCCCCCGGCCGCCCTCTGGCCCATGGCCCTGTCGGTGCGGATCATCGGCCTCAACTCCTGGGCGATCCTGGCTCCGCAGGTGCTGATGGGGGTGGCCACGGCCGGGGTGCTGTACGCGGGCGTACGCCGCCGTTTCAACGCCGTGGCGGGGCTGATCGCGATGGCGGTGTTCGCGCTCACGCCCGTGGCCGCGCTGATGTTCCGCTTCAACAACCCGGACGCGCTGCTGGCGCTGCTGATGACCGTCACCGTCTACTGCGTGCTGCGCGCGATGGAGCACGGCCGCACCAAGTGGCTGGTGTGGGCGGGTGTCGCGGTCGGGTTCGCGTTTCTGGCGAAGACCCTCCAGGCGTTCCTGATCCTGCCGTCGCTGGCCGTGCTGTACGCGGTGTTCGCGCCGGTCCCCGTACGCAGGCGGCTCGGCCAACTCGGGCTCTCGGCCCTCGTGATGGCCGTCGCGGGCGGCTGGTGGGTCGCGATCGTCGAACTGTGGCCCGCCTCCTCGCGTCCGTACATCGGCGGTTCGCAGAACAACTCCTTCCTGGAGCTGACCTTCGGCTACAACGGGCTCGGCCGGATCAACGGCGAGGAGACCGGCAGCGTCGGCGGCGGGGGCGGTCCGGGCGGCGGCTCCGGCGGTCGGTGGGGCGAGACCGGTATCGGCCGGATGTTCAACTCCGAGATCGGCGGCCAGATCTCCTGGCTGCTGCCCGCCGCACTGATCCTGCTGGTCGCGGGCGTCTGGCTGACCTGGCGGGCGAAGCGGACGGACACGGCCCGCGCGGCCTTCCTCGCCTGGGGCAGCTCGCTGCTGATGACCGCGGCGGTGTTCAGCTTCATGGCCGGCATCTTCCACCAGTACTACACGGTGGCCCTGGCCCCCTACGTCGCGGCGCTGATCGGCATGGGCGCCACGGTCCTGTGGGAGGAGCGCTCCCGCTGGTGGGCGGGTGCGACGCTCGGCGTCACGGTGGCCGTGACGGCGTACTGGTCGTACGTGCTGCTGGGGCGGACCCCGGACCACCTGCCGTGGCTGCGCACGGTCGTGCTCGTCGCCGGGATCGCCGGCGCGCTGGGTCTGCTGCTCGCGTCCCGGCTGGGGCGTCGACAGGCGCTCGTCGCCGTGGGCCTGGGCCTCGCCGTGTCGCTGGCCGGGCCGGCCGCGTACACCGTGAGCACGCTGAACACCGGACACCAGGGCTCGATCGTCACGGCCGGCCCGCCCTCCGGCGGCATGGGCGGCCCCGGCGCCGGTGGCGGCGGCCGCGGTGGTCCCGACGGCGGCACGCGTCCCCCGGGGCAGGGCAACCAGCAGGGCAACAACCAGCAGGGCGGTGGCATGGGCCGGCCGCCGACCGGCACCCCGCCCGGCCAGGGCCAGGGCCAGGGCCAGATACAGGGCGGGCCCGGCACGTCGCAGAACGGGCAGCAGCCCGGTGCCATGCCCGGCATGGGCGAAGGCTTCGGAGGCGGCGGCGGTGGCGGCATGGGCGGACTGCTCAACGGCGCGTCCGTCGGCGCCGAGGCCGAGGCGCTCCTGGAGAAGGGCGCCGGGGACTACACCTGGGCCGCCGCCGCCATCGGATCCCAGAACGCCGCGAGCTACCAACTCGCCACCGGCGACCCGGTGATGGCGATCGGCGGCTTCAACGGAAGCGACCCGTCCCCGACGCTCGCCCGGTTCAAGCAGTACGTCGAGGACGGCAGGGTCCACTACTTCATCGCGGGCGGAATGGGCGGGGGCGGTGGCGACAGCGGCGCCTCCTCGCAGATCTCCTCCTGGGTGGAGGACAACTTCGAGAAGGTCACCGCAGGCAGCGCCACCTTCTACGACCTGACCCGGCCGAAGAGCGGAGCGTAGGACTCAGAGGCTGTCGGGCCTCTCAGCGTCGCAGCAACAGATCGGCGACCACGGGGCGGTGGTCCGAGGCGAGAGTCTCGACCACCGCCGCGTCGCGTACCCGCACGGAATCCTTCGACACCGCCACGTAGTCGATCCGCTGCACCGGATCCTGCGCCGGGTACGTGGGCCCGCCGGGCTCGACGTCCGTGAGCTCCTGCCACAGCGGGGCGAGCTCCGGAGCGGCAGGCGTCGCGTTGAAGTCGCCGAGCAGGATCTGCCGCACCTGCCGACGGCCCGCCCCCGGCGCCCGGTCCTCGGCCATGATCCGGCGGGTGTCGGCGACCTGGGCGTTCCGTACGGACGGGTCGGCGCGGTAGTCCAGATGCGTCACATAGACGTGCACGGGCAGCCCCTTCACCCGTACGACCACCTCGCCGAAGCCGGGCGCCGGAGCCGGTACCGGGTCCGGGACCTGGGTGGAGAGCCGGGTGATCTCGTGGTTCTCGGCGCTCACGATGCGGTACCTGGACAGCACCGCGACCCCGAACTCGCGACGTGGTGCACCGGGGGTCTGCGGGTCGAGGCTGTAGACCGGGGCGAACGACACCCGCATGTCCAGCCGTTCGGCCAGCTCGCCCGCCAGGTCGCGCCACTCGCTGCGGGTGCCCCAGTGGACGTCGACCTCCTGGAGCCCGATCACATCGGCGTCCAGCGAGCGGAGCTCGGCGGCCTGCCGGTCCAGATCGAAGACGTTGTCCATGCCCGCGCCCGCATGGATGTTGTACGTGGCCACGCGCAGCGGCACCGCGCGCCCCTGCCCCTCCCCGGCCGCTGCTGCGGGAGGCGCGAGCGCGGTCCCCAACAGCCCTGCCGCGACGAGCATTTCCACCGTACGACGACGCAGTGACATACCACTCCAGCCCTTGTCGGATCAGCGGCGAGCACGGTATCGCGCGGAAGGCGGAAATGCGTTGTACGCCGTACAGGATCTGTTCTACGGTGTACAACGCCTGCTACTCGTACACCGTATAAGGGATCAGGAGTCCGTATGACGGCGACCGCCGCCGAGCAGAACCACCTCTCGTCGCCGAGCCATCCGCAACGCTGGCTGATCCTCGGCGTCATCTGCCTCGCCCAGCTGACCGTGCTGCTCGACAACACCGTTCTCAACGTCGCGATCCCCTCCCTCACCCAGGAGCTGGACGCCTCCACCGCCGATGTGCAGTGGATGATCAACGCCTATTCGCTGGTCCAGTCGGGTCTGCTGCTCACGGCCGGCAGCTCCGCCGACCGCTACGGCCGCAAGAAGATGCTGATCGCCGGGCTCGCCCTGTTCGGCATCGGCTCGCTGGTGGCCGGACTGGCCCAGACCTCCGTACAACTGATCGCCGCCCGCGCGGGCATGGGCATCGGCGGTGCGCTGCTGATGACCACGACCCTGGCCGTCGTCGTGCAGATCTTCGACGAGACCGAGCGGGTCAAGGCGATCGGCATCTGGTCGACCGTCAGCTCGCTCGGGTTCGCCGTCGGACCGCTGATCGGCGGAGTGATGCTCGACCACTTCTGGTGGGGCGCGATCTTCCTGATCAACATCCCGGTCGCGGTCGTCGGGCTGGTCGCCGTGGCCCGGCTGGTCCCGGAGTCCAAGAACCCGAACGGCGAGCGCCCCGACCTGCTCGGCGCGCTGCTCTCCACCATCGGCATGGCATCCGTCGTGTACGCGATCATCTCCGGACCGGCACACGGCTGGGCGTCGGTCCAGGTGCTGCTGACCGCCTTCGTCGGGGTCGCCGTCCTCACCGGATTCGTGGCGTGGGAGCTGCACATCCCGTACCCGATGCTGGACATGCACTTCTTCCGGAACCAGAAGTTCGTCGGGGCGGTCGCGGGCGCGATCCTGGTCGCCTTCGGGATGGGCGGCTCGCTCTTCCTGCTCACCCAGCAACTCCAGTTCGTCCTCGGCTACGAGCCGCTGGAGGCCGGTCTGCGCACGGCTCCGCTGGCGCTGAGCGTCGTCGCGCTCAACCTCACCGGACTGGGCGCCAGGCTGGTGCCCAAGCTGGGCACGCCGGTCACCATCGCGTCCGGGATGAGCCTGCTGGCCGCGGGTCTCGCCGCCATCGCGCTGCTCGGCGGCGACGGCTACGGCGGCATGCTGCTCGGCCTGGTCGTGATGGGCGCGGGCATCGCGCTCGCCATGCCCGCCATGGCCAACGCGATCATGAGCGCCATTCCGCCGGAGAAGGCGGGCGTGGGCGCCGGGGTCAACGGCACACTCGCCGAATTCGGCAACGGCCTCGGGGTCGCCGTCCTCGGCGCGGTGCTCAACTCGCGGTTCGCGGCGCTCGTGCCGGCGGCCGTCGGGGCCGCGTCGCTGCCCGCCGCACTCGCCTCGGCCACCGACGCCGGCGAGCGGGCGCGGATCACCGACGCCTTCGCCTCCGGACTGGAGACCAGCCAGCTCTTCGGAGCGGTCGCCGTGCTGGTCGGCGGCCTGCTCGCCGCCGTGCTGCTGCGCCGCGCGGAGCGGACGGAATCAGCGCGGGCGGACTCCGCCGGGACCGCCGCGGCGGCATAGCATCGGGGACGGGGCGCACCGGACCGTACGCATCGGCACCGTGTGTGATCCACGCGTACGTGGCCGGTCCGCCCCGCCGGCAAGACGAGGAGAGTGCGCCATGGTGTCCGCGGCCGACCGTGTGAAGAGCCCTTCCAGGACCAGCGTGTGGCTGGATCAGCGGACACCGTCGCGCACCCGCAAACCGGACCAGACGGCGGGCCTGGACCGGGACAGGATCACCGCGACCTCGGTCCGGCTGCTGGACGCCGAGGGGCTCGCCAAGTTCTCCATGCGCAGGCTCGCCGCCGAGCTCGATGTCACCGCGATGTCCCTGTACTGGTACGTGGACACCAAGGACGACCTGTTGGAGCTGGCCCTCGACTCGGTGTACAGCGAGTTCACACCGCCTCGCGAGGACGTGCACTGGCACGACCGGCTGCGCGGGCTGGCCACCGAGTTCCGGGAGCTGCTGGTCCGGCACGTCTGGGTGTCGACGCTCGCCGGTCACTTCCTCAACATCGGCCCGCACGCGATGCTGATGTCGTACTCCGTCCAGGACGTGATCCGGGCGACCGGCCTGCCGCTGCGACACCAGACCGGAGCGCTCTCCGCGGTCTTCCAGTTCGTGTACGGATTCGGCACCATCGAGGGCCACTTCGCGCAGCGCAGCGCGGCGGCGGGGCTCAGCCAGGAGGAGTACTACCAGCAGGCGATGGGCACGATCCGGGCCCAGCCGCAGCTCCGGCAGATCATCGAGACCTCGCAGGACCTGATGGACGCCCGTGGCGGGGAAACGGTCGAGGAGATGCGCGACCGGGACTTCACCTTCGCCCTGGACCTGCTGATCGCGGGCATCGAGGCGATGCGGGACCGCTGAGGCCCCGCCCGCCCCGTTCGCCCCTCGGTACCCGCGTGATCAGCCGTCGGAGGCCAGGTGGGCCGGGAAGCCGCCGGTGGCGACCGGCCCCCACCGCTCCGGAGTGATCCGGATGATCGACTTCCCCTGCTTCACCATCGCCGCCCGGTACTCGTCCCAGTCCGGGTGCTCGCCCGAGATGTTCCGGAAGTACTCGACGAGCGGCTCGACCGAGTCCGGTGAGTCGATCACCTCGGCCGAACCGTCGATCTGGACCCACGGGCCGTTCCACTCGTCGGACAGCACGATCACACTCACCCGCGCGTCCCGCTTCGCGTTGCGGGTCTTGGCCCGCTCGGGGTAGGTCGAGACGACGATCCGGCCCGCGTCGTCGACCCCGCAGGCCAGCGGGGAGCCCTGGGGGCGGCCGTCGGACCGGGTGGTCAGCAGGATCGCCCGGTGCCTGGGCCGTACGAAGGCCAGCAACTCGTCGAGTTCCACGGCCGTGTTCGTCGCGATATTGGGTGCCATGTCCGCAGACTACGACGGCGGGGATTCACCCCGCACGGTGACTACGACGGCAGGGACTCACCCTGCACGGTGACTACGACGGCAGGGACTCACCCTGCACGGCCTGGATGTCGAGCTCCACCCGCAGCGTCGTACCGATCGCCGAGATGCCCGCCTGCACCACCTGGTTGTAGTTCATGGCGAAGTCCTCGCGGCGCAGTTCCGCCGTTGCGCTGAATGCCGCACGCACCCCGCCCCACGGGTCCGGGCCCGTCCCGAGGTAGCTCAGGTTCAGGTCGACCGGGCGCACGACACCGTGCATCGTCAGCTCGCCGTGGACCAGCCAGCGGTCCGGGCCCGCCGGGGTCAGTCCGTTCGAGCGGTACGTGATCTCCGGGAAACGGTCCGAGTCCAGGAAGTCGGGCGAACGCAGGTGCTTGTCGCGCATGCCGTTGCCGGTCTCGATGCTCGCCGCGCTGATGACGGCGTCCACCCGGGAGCGGTGGACCTCCTCCGCGATCTCGATCCGGCCGCTGAACTCGGTGAACCGGCCGTGCACGCTGGAGATCCCCAGGTGCTGCGCGACCGCGGCCACCGAGGAGTGCGCCGGGTCCAGCGACCAGGCGCCCGGCGGCGGCAGCTCCACACCACCCTGGCGGGCCAGCACCACCGTGCCGGCCTCGACCCGCCCGCTCGCCGTGACGAGGGCGGTGGAGGCGGCGGGGGCGTACCCGACCGCCGTGACGATCACCGTGTACGCGCCGGCCTCCAGGGGGGTTTCGGTCCGCACCGCCCCGTCCTCGTCGGCGGTGGCCCGCAGCACCTGCGTGCCGGTCATGTCGGTGACCGTCACGACCGCGTGCTGGACCGCCCAGCCGTCCCGCGTCCGTACCTGTGCGCGAAGTCCCATCCCGTTCTCTCTCCTTGCTCCATGACTCAATGAGTCGGGCCCCGGGGCGGGACGGCGGGCCGTCCCCTGCCTGCCGTCCCCGCCACCGGGGCCCATTTCCACCTGCCGGTACGGCGTCTCCGCTCGAAGCGCCGACCCGCCGGGGGTCTGTTACTCGCCGGGGTGGGCGAGCTCGATGTCGTGACCGTCGGCCCCGCGGCCGGCCACGGTCAGCGCGCTTGCCACCGGCGGGTAGCCGGTCGCGATGACCGAGTACTCACCCGCGTCCAGGTCGGCGAAGGCGTACGCCCCGTCCTCCCCGGTCGTCGAGGTGGCGACCACATTGCCCGCCGCGTCGACCAGTGTGACCCGTGCGTCCGGCAGCGGTCGACGGACGGCACCGGCCCGCACGACGCCCTGGACCAGCGCACCGGACTGCAGTGCGACCTCGACCCGGGTGACGCCCTGGCCGCCGATCTCCACCGGCAGCGCCAGCGGACGGAACCCGGCGGCGTTCACCGCGACGGTCACCGACCCGGGCACCAGCTCACCGAAGGTGAACTCGCCGGTCTCGCCGGACTTGCCGGTGGCCAGCACATCGCCGCGCACATCGGTCACGATGACCATGGCGCCCGCCACCGGGGCGGCGGACTCCGCGGCCCGCACGACGCCGGCCAGTCCGCTCGTACCGGAGAGCAGGATGTCGTACGCCAGCGGCTCGGTACCGACGACCACCGTGGACGCCTGCGGCTGGAAGCCGTCGGCGGAGGCGATCAGGACGTAGGAGCCGGAGCCCGGCGCGTCCAGACCGTAGCTGCCGTCCGCCTGGGCGACGGAGCGCCCGAGCTGCCGGCCGGCCAGCGAGATCAGCGTGACGGCGGCACGGGCGACGGGTGCGCCCTCGGCGCCGCGCACCACACCGTGCACGGCCGTGCCCTGCAGGGTGGCGACCGGGGCCTCCAGGGTGTCGACCGCGGTGATCCCGGCCGCTGCCTCGGAGATCGGCTCGGCGGTGGCTGCCGCGGCCTCGACCGCGTCGGCGACGGGGGTCTCGGCCGTGGCCGGGGCCTCGCTCGAAGCGTTCGTCTTCAGGGCGACCTCCTTGATGAAGATCGTGATCAGGAAGGCGACCAGCGCGGCCGGAGCCGCGTACAGGAAGACATCGCCGACCCCGTGCCCGTAGGCGCTCTCCACGACCGTACGGAACGGCGCGGGCAGCTTGTCCAGGTCGGGGATGCCCCCGCCGCCGGTGCCGCCGTGACCCATGGCCGCACCCTTGGGGCCGAGCTCCGCGAGGCCGTCCTTGACGTAGTGGGTGACGCGGTTCGCCATGACGGCGCCCAGCGCCGAGACGCCGATCGCACCGCCGAGGGAACGGAAGAAGGTGACGACGGAGCTGGCCGAGCCGAGGTCGGACGGAGCGACCTGGTTCTGCGTGGCGAGCACCAGGTTCTGCATCATCATGCCGATGCCGAGACCCATGACGGCCATGAAGACCGCGATGTGCCAGTACTCCGTGTCGTACCGGATGGTGCCCAGCAGCCCGAGCCCGGCGGTGACCAGGAAGCCACCGCTGACCAGCCAGGCCTTCCAGCGGCCGGTCCTGGTGATGACCTGGCCGGAGACCGTCGAGGAGATGAACAGACCCGCGATCATCGGGATCGTCATGACGCCCGACATCGTCGGCGACTTGCCGCGCGCCAGCTGGAAGTACTGGCTGAAGAAGACGGTGCCCGCGAACATCGCGACACCGACGAACAGCGAGGCCAGCGAGGCCAGCGTGATGGTGCGGTTGCGGAAGAGGCGCAGCGGGATGATCGGCTCGCTGGCCCTGGACTCGACGACGACGAAGAGTCCGACGAGCGCGAGGGAGCCGATGAGCATCGCGGCGGTCTGCCAGGAGAGCCAGTCGTACTTGTCACCGGCGAAGGTCACCCAGAGCAGCAGCAGCGACACGGCGGCGCTGATGAAGAACGCGCCCCACCAGTCGACCTTGACCTGACGCTTCACGACCGGGAGCTTCAGCGTCTTCTGGAGCACGATCAGCGCGATGATGGCGAACGGCACACCGACGTAGAAGCACCAGCGCCAGCCCATCCAGCTGGTGTCGGTGATGACACCGCCGAGCAGCGGACCACCGACGGTGGCGACGGCGAACACCGCACCGATGTATCCGCTGTAGCGACCGCGCTCACGCGGGGCGATCATCGCCGCCATCACGATCTGCGCGAGGGCGGAGAGACCGCCGACGCCGATGCCCTGGACGACACGGCAGGCGATCAGCATGCCACTGCTGGTCGACATACCGGCGACGACCGAGCCCGCGACGTAGATGACGAGGGCTATCTGGACCAGCAGCTTCTTGCTGAACAGGTCGGAGAGCTTGCCCCACAGGGGAGTGGTGGCGGTCATCGCCAGCAGCGAGGCCGTGACGACCCAGGTGTAGGCGCTCTGGCCGCCGCCGAGGTCGGAGATGATCTCGGGAAGTGCGTTCGAGACGACCGTCGAGGACAGGATCGCGACGAACATGCCGAGCATCAGCCCGGCCAGTGCCTCCATGATCTGCCGGTGTGTCATCGGCGCGCCGGACGAGGAATCGGACGATCCCCCGTGCTTGGCGTGGCCGCCCCGCACACCGGTTGGTGTGGTCGTAGCCATTTAAGTCCTTGTCTTTGCTTCTGTTACACGGGTGTACGGGTGTGCGCGTCGTTGGCGCTGTGGGCATGCCGGGAACGGCAGTCGCCGCTGTGCTTTCCGGGGCCGCACCCGCTGGGCCCGCGACAGGCGAAACTGTCGCGCAGCCGGGCCAACAGCGTGTTGAGCTGTCCGACCTCGTCGTCCGACCAGTCGGAGAGGTTGTGGGCGAACATCTCGGTCGTCCGTCGGTTCAGGTCGGCCAGTACGTCACGTCCGTCGGGGGTCAGCCGCAGGATGCGGGACCGCTTGTCCGCCGGATCCGGAGACCGTTCGATCCAGCCACGCTCTGCCACATGGGCGACATGACGGCTGGTCACCGACATGTCGACGTCCAGCAGCTCGGCCAGCCGGCTGATCCGCATCTCGCCGTGCTGCCTGAGAAGAGCCAGTACGGCGGCGGAGCCGCCCGGACATTCGGCGGGCAGGATTCGGGCGAGACCGCGCTTGACGGCCCCGACGGCGCTTAGCTGCCGGGCCAGTTCTTCGTACTGACTCCGTGCGGCCACGGGACCCCCAGACATCTCACCGGTTCATCTTGTTGCTTAGGGCAACCATAGAAGCCGTTGGTTGCTGCAGGCAAACGAAAAGGAGCTTGCAGAAGTAAAGGAAAACAAAAGGCTGCGTACGCCTCCGGTCAAACCCCCAGCGTGTGGGGTGCGGGTGGTGCGGGGTGTGTGTCGTGCCACAGTCGAGGCGGACGGGACTCCGCTCCGGGGCGGGTGCGACTGCGTGAAGGGGAGGGCGCACCGCGTGTACGGAGTGCGGCCACGCCGTGTGTACGGGGTACGGGCCCGCGCCTGAGCCGGACACGGGGAGCGCCTCAAGTTCCGTGCGGGAACGGTGAGTTGCCGGAACCGATCTGCACCGGACTCCGCAACTGGCCCGTGTGCGCACCTGAATCCGCCCGGACGTACCCCCGCGGCCCCGCTGCCCGAGCCCCGCTCCGCCGCGGCGCACCGGCCGCTTCCTCGCCGGTCCCCCGGCCCTGGCCTCGGCCCTTCACCGACCCGGGGGTTGGGCCGGAACGCCGAGTTCGCTAGGGTCCTGGCCCATGGCACACAACCCCCACGCCCCGCAGGGCCCCGAGGGCAACCACGACCCGGCCGGCAGCACCCAGATGTTCCGCGCCTTCGTCGACGAGGGCGAGCCGCAGCGCAGGCAGCAGCCGGCCGCCTCGTCCGGACCGAAGGTCGGGGTGATCGCCGCCGTCGTCGCGGTGGTCGTCGTCCTCGGAGCGGTCGCCTGGCTCGCGCTCGGCTGACCGGCGCCCCGGTCACCGCGCAACACGTCCACCCGTCACTTCGATACGGCGGTGACGTCCCGGGTCTCGACATGCATGCCCAGGGGCACCCGCCAGGCGTCCACACAGACGGTGTACGTCTTCGTCCGCGCCGCTCCCGCGTCGATCGGCGCGGGCAGCGGTCCGGTCGACTCGATGGTCGCCCAGTCGATCCCCAGCCCGCCGATCACGTGCGTGGCGAAGGTGACGGTTCCCGAGCGCGCCGCTGATCCTCCGGTGTTCCGGAACTCCACGGTCACCTTCTCGCACCACCGCTTGTCCGCCGCCGCCCGCACGGGGGCGCCCACCATCAGCTCGGCGGGCCCGCCGGGTGCGGGAGATCCGGGCACCGAGGGGGCCGTGGGCCCGGTGGAGCCCTCTCCGGGGCCGCCCGCGCCGCCGGAGCCGGATGCGCCCCCCGTACCGCCGCCGCTGCCGGGGCCCGATGTGCCGGGCGTGCCGGACGGCCTGGGAGTTCCACCGCTCGCCGCGCCCGTGGCCCCGGCGCCGTCGGCACTGCCGGAGGCGCTCGGCGAGGGCCCGCGCCCCCCGGAACGCCCTCCAGCGCCCTCACCACCACTGCCGTCGCCACGGCCCTTGCCGCCGCCCCGGTCCAGCGGGACCAGCGTCACCTTCCCCGACGGTGCCACCGCCCCCGTCGGAGCTCTCCCGGAATCCGTTCCCGCCGCGCCGAGCGCCACATAGCCCTCGTCCGCCGTACCACCGCCGCAGGCGGCCAGCACACCGCCCAGACACAGCACGGCCGCCGAGGCGGCGATCACGGTGCCCCGGCGGCCGTTCGATCCGAGCATCTGACGTCGCATCGCGCCAGTGTGGCTGACGGTCCGTCAAATCGGAACCCTTGTGCTCCGGTACGGGAGTCCACGGCGTCAGTCGGCGATGAGCCCTTCCCTGAGCTGGGCGAGCGTACGGGTCAGCAGGCGCGAGACATGCATCTGCGAGATGCCGACCTCCTCGCCGATCTGCGACTGGGTCATGTTGGCGAAGAACCGCAGCATGATGATCTGGCGTTCGCGCGGCGGGAGCTTGGCCAGCAGCGGCTTGAGCGATTCGCGGTACTCGACGCCTTCCAGCGCCGAGTCCTCGTAGCCGAGCCGGTCCGCGAGGGAGCCCTCGCCGCCGTCGTCCTCGGGCGAGGGCGAGTCCAGCGAGGAGGCGGTGTACGCGTTGCCGACGGCCAGACCGTCGACCACGTCCTCCTCGGAGACCCCGAGCGCCTTGGCCAGCTCGGGCACGGTCGGCGAGCGGTCGAGCTTCTGCGCGAGCTCGTCGCTGGTCTTGGTCAGCGCCAGCCGCAGCTCCTGGAGCCGGCGCGGGACGCGCACCGACCACGAGGTGTCGCGGAAGAACCGCTTGATCTCCCCGACGACGGTCGGCATCGCGAACGTCGGGAATTCCACGCCCCGTTCGCAGTCGAACCGGTCGATCGCCTTGATCAGGCCGATCGTGCCGACCTGGACGATGTCCTCCATCGGCTCGTTGCGGCTGCGGAACCGCGCCGCGGCGTACCGCACCAGCGGGAGGTTGAGCTCGATGAGTGTGTCCCGTACGTAGGCACGCTCCGGGCTGTCCGTTCCTTCAGGGCCTGGTGCTGGCCCCAGCGCGGCGAGCCGCTGGAACAGGGAGCGGGACAGAGTGCGGGTGTCGATGGCTTCCGGCGAGCTGGTGAGCACAACGGGTGCGGGTTCGCTCTTCGTGAGCGTGAGCACCTTCGAGCTGCCCTGTTCTGCGGACATGCCACCCCCTTGAGGTCGCGGACGGTCGCGTGGAGCCGCGACCATCGGAGGAACGCAGCCTCCACCTGAATACCGGAGGCGAGGCCACGGCAAACGCGGTTCCCGCAGAATGTCACATGTCGGCAACACGCTGTAGTGACATGTCGACAAGTCTTTGTGGCGTCTGCGCAGTTAACAGGGGGTGCGAGGCATTTGGGTCGCGTGAACCGGACTTCGAGCGCTCTACCCGATCCGGTTAGGCCTCGATCCTGTTTGCGGATCGAAGTCGGGCGAAGCTGCGGGCCAGCAGTCTTGACACATGCATCTGGGAGACTCCCAGTTCGGCACTGATCTGGGACTGGGTCAGATTGCTGTAGTAGCGCAGCAGGAGGATGCGCTGCTCGCGCTCGGGGAGCTGGACGAGCAGATGCCGGACGAGATCGCGGTGCTCGACCCCGGCGAGCGCCGGGTCCTCGTAGCCGAGCCGGTCCAGCAGTCCGGGCAGCCCGTCGCCCTCCTGGGCGGCCTCCAGCGAGGTCGCGTGGTAGGAGCGCCCGGCCTCGATGCAGGCGAGCACCTCGTCCTCGGAGATCCTCAGCCGCTCGGCGATCTCCGCGGTGGTGGGTGAACGGCCATGAGCGGTCGTCAGGTCCTCGGTGGCGCCGGTGACCTGGACCCACAGCTCGTGAAGCCGCCGGGGGACGTGGACGGTCCGCACGTTGTCCCGGAAGTACCGCTTGATCTCGCCGACGACAGTCGGCATCGCGAACGTCGGGAACTGGACGCCGCGTTCGGGGTCGAACCGGTCGATGGCGTTGATCAGGCCGATCGTGCCGACCTGGACGACGTCCTCCATCGGCTCGTTGCGGCTGCGGAACCGCGCCGCGGCGTACCGCACCAGCGGGAGGTTCGCCTCGATGAGGGCCGCCCGCACCCGGCCGTGCTCCGGGGTCCCCGGCTCCAGGTCCTTGAGCTGCCCGAAGAGCACCTGGGTGAGCGCCCTGGTGTCCGCGCCCCGGGTCCTGGCGGGCGTCGTCGTGCTGTCGGGCGTCTCGGTCTGGATCGCCTGACTGGGCTCGGCCACCTGGCTCGTCTGGACGGACTGGGGAGGCACTTGAGGCGCTGTACTGGCCGGCACGATGAGGCCACCCCTTTGCGGTCAACTTCGGTCAACTCATCCGTCAAAAGCGGTCATAGCATCACAAGACATGTCCACTGTGTGCAAGCACCGTATAGCGTCGTGTTGGGTTCAACTTGGTTTAAACACCAAAAAAAGCCCCTCACCGTGATGGTGAGGGGCTCGGGGGCCGTCCGGACCGGAACGAAAGCCGGACCGGCCGGATCAGAACGGGTAGTCGGCGATCACCCAGGTGGCGAACTCACGCCACTGCCCGGCGGCGGCCTGATGGGCGGGGTGCTCGATGTACCGCTTCAGGGCGTCCTGGTCGGTGACCGCGGAGTTGATGGCGAAGTCGTACGCGATCGGCCGGTCGGTGATGTTCCAGGCGCACTCCCAGAACTCCAGCTCGGGGACCTGCCCCGCCAGCTCCCGGAAGGCCTGCGCCCCGGCGACGACCCGCGGGTCGTCCCGCTCGACGCCGTCGTTCAGCTTGAACAGGACCAGATGGCGGATCACGGTGTACTCCTACTTCACGAGCTCGGACATGAAGTCGCCGACGCCCTGTGCGGCACTCGAAACGCCCTCGAACCCTACCTGGACGAGATCAGCCGCCCGGGCCGGGGAGGTGATGATCGTGTACAGCACGAAGACGACTATCACGTAGAGAGCTATCTTCTTCGCTTGCACCACAGCCCCTGCCTCCCCTTCGATCCCCTGTTTCGATCTCCTGTGCAGTCGGGCGATTCTATCCGCACGGATGGTCGTACCCCGTGGAGGATTCCGACCACTCACGCGACCTTTAAGGACCAAGGACCCGGCGATCGGGGCCCTTCGCCCACCCGCACGGTCTCTGCGGGGGAGCAGGATGGACGGTGAGCCCAGCGGATGAGGCAGGAATCCGAGGGGCTCGGAACGGGCCCCACTGTGGGGTCCTCACCGCAGGCCACCCCCCTGACCGCGGCGAGGGCTTGAGGGCCCCGTTCTCACCGGGGGAAGCGGCTTGTCCCCCCGATGCCGCTTCCCCCGACCTGAGCGTGGGTGAACTGTGGCCCCGCACGACGACCGTCGTGCGGGGCCACAGCCGTACCCGAGCCATCTCCGAACCGCTTCGGCCCGGCTCCGGCCTCGACCCCTTCGCGGGCCCGGCCCCGCGTGCGCGGACCACAGTTACTGACCTGCTGGTCCCCGTAACGCGCGAACGCCCTCCCGGTCTGCGTTTCCGCAGTCCGGGAGGGCGTCGATGGCGGTAGCGGAGGGATTTGAACCCTCGGTGAGTTTCCCCACACTCGCTTTCGAGGCGAGCTCCTTCGGCCGCTCGGACACGCTACCGAGAGAGAGCTTAGACCATTGCGGGCCGCGGACAGAAATCGGTTCTCAGAGGGTGCGGAAGAAGGCCGTCAGGCGGTCGGCGCAGACGTCCTCCAGGACTCCTTGGACGACCTCGGGGCGGTGGTTGAGCCGGCGGTCGCGTACGACGTCCCAGAGGGAGCCCGCCGCGCCCGCCTTCTCGTCCCGGGCCCCGTAGACCACCCGGTCCACGCGGGACTGCACCAGTGCGCCCGCGCACATCGTGCAGGGCTCCAGGGTGACGACCAGGGTGCATCCGGAAAGCCGCCACCGGCCGAGGGCCGCCGCGGCCCTGCGGACGGCGAGGACCTCGGCGTGCGCGGTCGGGTCGCCGGTCGCCTCGCGTTCGTTGTGGCCCGTGGCGAGCAGGGTGCCGTCCGGGCCGAGCACGACGGCGCCGACCGGCACATCGCCGGCCAGCGCCGCCAGATCGGCCTCGGCCAGGGCGCGGCGCATGTGCGCCCGCCACGGGTCCCGTACGGGGTCGTACGGTTCCGGCGGTCCTTGCGGGTGCGGTGGTTCGCTCACCCGCGGACCCTAACGGACGGTCTCCAGAACCTCGGCCGCGCCCAGCGCGTCCGCGATCTCCACCATCGCGTCCGTGCGCAGCATCAGCAGCTCGGCCTCGGGGAGCCCGAGGTCGGCCAGGATCCGGGTGTCGCCGAGCGGGCCCGCCGGTACGGCGTCGGCGTCGAGTCCGTCGTCATCGTCGTCGTCGGTGTCTGTGTCGGTGTCGTTGTCGGGGGTGGTGTCCGGGTCGCCGTCCTCCGTACCGTCGAGGCCGACGAGCTCTTCGAGGGCGGCAATCGTGTCCTCGGCCCCGGGTTCGCGGCCGAGCAGTTCATCGGTGAGCAGGATCTCCCCGTACGAGGAGCGTGCTGCGGCGGTGGCGTCCGAGACGAAAATACGGGGGTCGTCCTCACCATCCACCCGGACGACGCCGAACCAGGCGTCCTCCTGCTCGATGAAGACGAGCACCGTGTCCTCGTCCACCGAGGCCTCGCGGGCCAGATCCGTCAGGTCGGACAGGGTCTCCACATCGTCGAGCTCTGTATCGCTCGCTTCCCACCCGTCTTCGGTGCGCGCGAGCAGTGCGGCGAAGTACACCGTGACTCTCCCACTGGTCATAGGGCTGAAGGTCCGGCGGGAGGGCAGTCGGTGGCCCGGCTGTCCTGCGTCCCGCCCATCGGAATCGTGGCAGAAACATGGGCTCCGCGAGAGGAGTTCGGCCGTTGCGTCGGCCACCAGTTCTCCTGGACGCCGCCACCAGGGGGACGCAGGGGATGCCGGACGGCCGTCCGGCTACCAGCGGAAGGTGCGCATGCGCATGGCCTGGCGCATCCGGGCCGCCCTCGCGCGGCGGGGCTGTACCCGGTCGCGGAGCGCCTTCGCCTCGTGGAGCTCGCGCAGGAACTGGGCGCGCCGCCTACGGCGTGCCGCGTCGCTCTCCTCCGGGTCCTGCTGGACCTGTGCGTCCTGCGGGACCGGCGTGTCCGGCTGGTCCCGCTTCCGCTTTTCCCCGTCCGGCATCGGCTCATCACCCCAAGGCTGGGTCGGCATGCCCCCACCTTCCCCCCGAACATGCGGTTGATGCCAGCGCACGTGTGCGGGAGGCACGGTTACTGTTGAACCCATGCGGATCCACGTCGTCGACCACCCACTGGTCGCGCACAAACTCACCACCCTGCGCGACAAGCGCACCGACTCCCCGACCTTCCGGCGGCTCGCAGACGAGCTGGTCACCCTGCTCGCCTACGAGGCCACCCGGGATGTGCGCACCGAACAGGTCGACATCGAGACCCCGGTCACACCGACGACCGGCGTGAAGCTGTCGCACCCGCGGCCGCTGGTCGTGCCGATCCTGCGGGCCGGTCTCGGCATGCTCGACGGCATGGTGCGGCTGCTGCCGACCGCCGAGGTCGGCTTCCTGGGCATGATCCGCAATGAGGAGACGCTCAAGGCGGAGACGTACGCCACCCGGATGCCGGAGGACCTCTCCGGCCGTCAGGTGTACGTCCTGGACCCGATGCTGGCCACCGGCGGCACGCTGGTCGCGGCCATCCAGGAGCTGATCAAGCGCGGTGCGGACGATGTCACCGCGGTCGTGCTGCTCGCGGCGCCCGAGGGCGTCGAGGTGATGGAGCGCGAGCTGGCCGGTACGCCGGTGACCGTCGTCACCGCCTCGGTCGACGAGCGGCTCAACGAGAACGGCTACATCGTCCCGGGCCTGGGTGACGCGGGCGACCGGATGTACGGCACGGTCGACTAGGACCCGAGCGAGTCGCCCCGGGCTGCCGGGCCGCGCCGGGTTTCCGGGTCGCCCCGGCAGCCGTCAGCAGGACGACGGTGCGGGGGCCGGCTTCGTCAGGGCGGCGAGGGCCGCGGCCGCCGACTGGGGCGTGCTGAACGTCTTGAACTTCGTACCGAGAATCAGATCGACGTCCGCCGTCCTGCGGGCGTCGGTCTTCGGGGTGGCGCCCCGCAACTGCGTACCGAGGACCGGGAGCGAGCCGTTCGTGGCCGAGGGGGCGCCCAGCAGCACCCCGGGTCCGGGGACCTTCTTGTCGTACGCGGCAGGGGCGTTGCCCACCTTGCCGATGGTGAAGCCGCGCTTCTTCAGTTCGTCGGCCGCCTGCTTCGCGAGCCCGCTGCGCGGTGTCGCGTTGTAGACGTTGACGGTGATCTTCGCGGGCTTCGGCAGCACCTTCGCGGACGCGGACGGCTTGGCGGAAGGGCAGTCCGTCTTGTGGTCGGCGGCGCTGGCCTTCCGGTCGCCGCCGGTGAAGACGTCGATGAGCTGCATCGTGCCCCATCCGGCCAGCCCGAGGGCGACCACGGAAGCGGTGGCAGCGAGGATCAGTTTGCCGCGACGCCGGGGGCGGCGCATCTTCGGATACTTGTCGCCCGTGATGCGGTACTTTCCGCCCATGCCGGGGGGAGTGAGCATGCTCATGGGCGCAGCGTAGTGCGACCCGGTGATGATGCCTACTAAATGATCAATGGATCGCACCCGTCCGGGTGCGAAAGCACCCGAACGAACCCCGGAGCACCCGAAGGTGTCGCAGGGTCCGGGGGTCCTGCCGGTCCTGCCCGTCCTGCCGGTCCGTGGAGGGACCCGCTTCGGTCAGCCGAGTTCGAGCACGCGGGCGTGCAGTACCTGGCGCTGCTGAAGTGCGGCGCGGACCGCGCGGTGCAGTCCGTCCTCCAGATAGAGGTCGCCCTGCCACTTCACGACGTGCGCGAACAGGTCACCGTAGAACGTCGAATCCTCGGCGAGGAGGGTTTCGAGGTCCAGGTTGCCCTTGGTGGTCACCAGCTGATCGAGGCGGACCGGGCGCGGCGCGACGTCCGCCCACTGCCGGGTGCTTTCCCGGCCGTGGTCGGGATAAGGCCGCCCATTTCCGATGCGCTTGAAGATCACACGGAAAGCCTACCGGGCAAGAGCCTCCGGGCGCAGCCACGAGGCCGGACTGCGATGCTGGCAAGAACGCCACAAAAGCGGGCATTCCGGAATGGGGCCTCGATGAATGACAGCGACAGCACGGGCGGTGGCACGGGCGCGGGCATGGGCGGAGCCACGACTCCGGGCACGACCGGCGTTCCGGACGCGGATGCGCCGCAAGGGGCGGGCGCCGATGTGCGGGCCGCGGGCGCCGGTGCGCAAGGCGCGGGCGCCGGAGTGCGGGAAGCTGCGGGGGCCGGTGTGCAAGCCGAGGAGGGCGGTGTGCGGGCCGGGAAGGCGGCCGAGGGGGCGGCCAAGGAGGACACCCCGCTGGTCGAGCAGGTGGTGGGGAGCGGGATGTTCCGGTCGCTGGCCCGGTCCGTCGGGACGCAGCTGGGGCGGGAGATCTCGCGGTCGCTCTTCGGTACGGCCCGCCGCCGACGGTAGGCGGGGTCCGGTGCTTCGGGGCCGCTGTTGCTCCGCGGCGCTACTGCTCGGCGGAGCGCTTGGCCGCCTTGGCCGCCTGCTTCGCGTGCTGCTTGTACGCGCGGACCTCGGCGAGCGACTCCGGGCCCGTGATGTCGGCGACCGACCGGCGCGAGCCGGCCTCCCCGTACGGTCCCGCCGCCTCTCGCCAGCCCGTCGGCCGGACCCCGAACTGCTTGCCCAGCAGCGCCAGGAAGATCTGCGCCTTCTGGGTGCCGAACCCGGGCAGCGCGTTCAGCCGTTTCCGCAGCTCGGCCCCGTCCGGGACATCGGTCCACACCGCGCTCGCGTCGCCGTCGTACTCCGCCACCAGGTACTGGCACAGCTGCTGGACCCGCTTGGCCATCGAGCCGGGATAGCGGTGCAGGGCGGGCTTCGCGGTGAACAGCTCGGTGAGCGCCTCCGGGTCGTGGGCGGCGATCTCATGGGCGTCCAGATCGTCCTTGCCCATCCGCTGCGCCAGGGAGTACGGGCCGGAGAAGGCCCACTCCATCGGCACCTGCTGGTCCAGCAGCATGCCCACCAGAGCGGCGAGCGGGCTGCGCGCGAGGAGCTCGTCCGCCTTCGGCTCCTGGGCGATCCGCAGGGTGATGTGCTGGTCCTTGTCGCTCTTGGTCATGCCTTCGATCATCCCGACGGCGGAGTGGCCCGGCCACTCCGCCGGCCGCCGGTGCAGCCGTTTGCCGTACGGACGGATCGGGTGCCCGAAGGGGCAGGACCGGCTGCCCCCGGCCGGCGGGGTCCGGGCTGGACGGGGCAGCGGGGCGTCGTGAAGGTGGAGTGGTGAGGCCATCACGACGCGCCTTCGACCGGGGCGCGGGCAGGGGAGATGACGATGCACGCACAGGAATGGGACCAGGAGCACGACCACGAGCGGGATCACGGACACGGGCATGAGCACGACGAGCCCGTGCACGCGTCGAGGGCGTCCGAGGGCCGGGAGGCGGCGGACACCCCGCACCTCTACCGGGCGGCGGCCGCGGGTCGGGCCGATGTGGTCGGGGCCGGCGGCATGAGCGTGCTCCAGCGAGCGGTCGGCAACAGCGCCGTGGGGTCGATGCTCCAGCGCAAGGAGGAGGAAGAGCGCTCCCCCGTGCACGATGTGGTCTCGTCGGGCGGAGGGCAGCCCCTGGACACCGACACCCGGGCCGATCTGGAGGGCCGGATGGGCGCGGACTTCTCCGACGTACGGATCCACACGGACTCCGCCGCCCACGAGTCCGCGAAGGGCGTGGGCGCCCACGCGTACACGGTCGGCAACAACGTGGTCTTCCAGCGGGACGCCTACGACCCGTCCTCGCCGCAGGGCCGTACCACGCTGGCCCATGAGCTGACCCATGTGATCCAGCAGCGCAACGGGCCGGTGGAGGGTACGGAGGCGGCGGGCGGGATCCGGGTGAGCGACCCCTCCGACCGCTTCGAGCGGGAGGCCGTCGCGAACGCCGACCGGGTGCTGTCGGACCCGGCCCCGGCCCCGGCTTCGGACCCGGCCCCGGCCCCGGCTCCCGCTTCGGCTCCGGCAGCGGGTGCGGCCGCTGTGCAGCGGGCCGCGACGGAGGACGAGGACGAGCAACCGGCCGATGTACAGGGCTCCTTCGTGCAGCGGGCGAAGGAGGGCGCCGAGGAGGAGGAAGAGGCTCCGCCCGAGTGACGGGCCTGCGGCGGACGGTGCCTCGTGGCCCGTCCGCCGCATCCGTCCGCGAGTCCGCCGAGCCCGTTCGCCCGTCGTGTCAGCCCGCCGTGTCCGTCCGCCGAGCCCGTTCGCCCGTTGTGTCAGTCCGTTGTGTCAGTTCGCCGTGTCCGTCTTCATCGTGCCGCCGAGGAACAGCGACTCCGAGCATCGCGAAGGCGTCGGCGCGTTCACCGGCTTGCCCACCTTCCGGCAGTCGACGGTCATCGTGACCTTGCCACCGGCGGGCACCATGATCGGGGTGACGAAGTGGTAGTCGGAGTCGCGGAAGTTCTCCATCGCCAGCCGGAGCACGGGCGCGTCCCGGCCCGAGGAGACCACGAGCGTCCCCGCGTCGCCCTGCGGGTTCTGGACCACGATGTCGGTCAGCTGGAACGTGTGCCCGCTGGGCACCTGCAGGGCCGTCGAGGTGTTCGAACCGCCGCCCACCGAGTCCCTGACCTGCACCTGCGCACTGGTCGGGGCCGCGGCCGACGCGTCGGAGGACGCATCGGGGCTCGGTGAGGGGCTGGGCTTCGGCGAACCCCCGTTCGCCCCGGAGGAGTCGCCTCCGCCCGACGCCGCGCCGGCCGAGGAGCCCTTGTCGGGGGCCTTGCTCTTGTCGGCCGCGGCTGCGGACCGTACCGCGTCCGGTGTGATCGCCTCCCGGGCCGCGGACTTCACGGCCGGGCGCAGCAGCGCGTACCAGAGCCCCACCAGCGCGATCAGCAGAACGGCCGCGGTGATCAGCGCCCGGGGGAGCCAGCGCGGCAGGATCGGCTCCTGCTGGTACGAGCCGTCCACGACCACCGGGGCGACCGGGGCCCGGTCCTCGGCCACGTCCGGGGTGGCGACCAGCTGGAAGGGATGAGTGATCGGGATGCCGCGCCACACGCGCTTGGCGGGCCGGATCCGCACCTTCCCGAACTCCGCCCGCCCGGGGGCGATCTGCAGTGTGTCCGCCGCGAACGAGACCCGCGCCCGCTCCGTACCCGACTGAGCCCCCAGCCGTACGGTGACCGGGGCGTTCCCCCGGTTGTCGACGGCGAGTTGGTGCCTGCCGCGCCAGGCACCGTGCGAGCTGCGCGGTACGAGTTCGGCGGTCGTCTCGGTGAAGGGGAGTACCGTCACCCGGCCTTCGGGCACCACCGTGACGCCCTGCTCGCTGGTGGGCACCACTCGTATCCCGAAGGGTGTCTCCCCCGCGAGTACGGTCGAGTCCCGGGGCGGACGCAGTACGAGGGAAACCGTCTGCGAGTCGCCCGGATACAGGGAAAGCGTCGCCGGTTCGACCGTCGACCAGGCGGCACACGCACCGATCACCTCGAAGCGGTACTCCTCGACGGTGCTGCCGGAGTTCAGGATCCGCAGGGGGAGGGCCGTCTCCTCGCCCGGTGCGGCAGTGACGGACGATTCGTCGAGGCTTGCCGTGAGACTCATACGGCGCACCGTAGGTTCGCCACCGAACCCCGACATCGACCGTGAAGGAACACTTCCGGGCAGATTCCGTGCCCGGATCGGCTTTTTTGTTTCCCTGTAAGGAAACGCGGGCATCTTTTGACCGCCTCAGACGAGTGAGGCAAACGAAAACAGCCGTGTTGGTTGTGTTCGACGTGACGCCATCGGCTGTTGCCCAGGGGGAGCATTGCCATGGAGCGCACCACTGTCGCATTACGGGCCCAGGATCCGATCTCGCAAGCGGGCGTGGCCAGTCAGTTACGTACCCGACCCGAAGTCAGCGTGATGGAGTGGGGGGAGGGCGACGCCTCTCCTCAGATCGTGATCGTCGTCGTGGACACGGTCGACGAGGCGGTGTTGACGATGCTGCGCCACATCCAGCGCACCAGCACCTCACGCACCGTTCTGGTCACCACGGACATCGATGAGCAGAAGCTGGTGAGCGCCGCGGAGTGCGGTGTCGCCGGTGTGGTCAGGCGCTCCGAATCGACTCCGGAGCATCTGGTGCAGGTCATCGGGACGGTGGCGCGGGGCGAGGGCCATCTCCCTTCCGACCTCCTGGGAAGGCTGCTCGAGGAGGTGGGCCGCCTCCAGGGGCAGGTGCTCGGCCCCCGCGGGCTGCATTTCACCGGTCTCGCGGCGCGTGAGGTGGATGTGCTGAGGCTGGTCGCGGAGGGGTACGACACCGCGGACATCGCGACGAAGCTGGCCTACTCCGAGCGCACCATAAAGAACGTGCTGCATTCGGTGATGACCCGGCTGCAGCTGCGGAACCGCTCGCACGCGGTGGCGTACGCGATGCGGCAGGGGCTGATCTGAACCGACCCGCGCGGGTGCGTACGGCGCGGTTGCGTATGTCGCCTCGCTGAGGGCTGTCCCGTAGAGCCCCCGCTGCCCTTTCGGGCAGCGGGGCCTTCCCGAGGGTGTGACTCCCGTACCGCTGTGCGTCCGCCGCCGGTGCAGGACCCTGACGTCCGGTGTGCCGATCGGGCAAGGGTGGGGGAGGACTTCCGTGCGCTGGTTCCAGCCGCTTCGGCGGGTGCCGCGGTCGCGGCCGGGCGGGCCGGGCCGGGCCAGGCCGTCCGCCTCGCGCCGCGCGCTCACCGCGCTCCGTGTCCCGGCCCTCGCGCTGCTTCTCGTGGCCACCGGCATCGCGCCCGGTTCGGCCGTCACCACCGGTGCTCCGGCGGTGGCGATGCCCGAACCCTGGGTCACGCCCGCCGAGTTCACCGACGCGGTCGACCCTGGCGGCTCCACGGGTGTGGACAAGCAGGTGCGTACGCCGGCGATTCCGCCGAGGCCGGATGTGATCCTGCTGGTGGACGGTACCGCCAGCATGGCCGAGCCGATCAAGAGCGTGCAGGAGAACCTGCCCGAGATCACCGACAAGATCCTCGCGGAGCAGCCCGACTCCCGGTTCGCCGTGGCCACGTTCGGCGATCAGGAGGGCGACCCCAATGCCGGTTTCAGCGTGCTCCAGGGGCTGACGGACGACCTTGAAGCGGTGCAGGCAGGTGTCAACAAACTGGACACCGCGTTGGGCGGCAAGAGCCGGGGCCCGTCCGAGGACTGGATCAACGGGCTGTGGCAGATCGCCAACGGGGCCGGTGGCCAGACGGTTTTCCGTGACGGGGCGAGCCCGGTCATCGTGCTGGTCGGCGATGCTTCCAGCCACGCCCCGAGCAATGGTCACAGCATCGACGACACGATCTTCGATCTCCAGGACAAGGGGGTCCGGGTGATCGGTGTCGATGTCGCGAGCAAGATCGGTGACGGTCTGAACGGCAACGGTGATGCCGGTGATCCCGAATATGTCGAGGACCCGCTCACCACGCCCGACCAGGCGACCCGCATCATCAACGCCACCAACGGCCGTCTGCTGGAGGGGATCGACGGTGACAGGGTGGCGGAGGCCATCGCCGAAGGATTCAGCAACCTCCCCACCAATGTGAGTTACCGCCTGGACAACTGCGATCCGCATCTGTCCGTCAGCCTCGATCCACCCACCCAGCAGCTCACCAGCGGCGACACCGCGCACTTCGCGGAGAACATCGACGTCTCCGCGGACGCGCCCCAGGGCACCCGGCTGAGCTGCACCGTCCAGTTCCTGATGGGCACCCAGGCCCCGGGCACGGACACGATCGGGCCGGCCGCGGCGGCCGATCCCGACTTCCAGGAACAGATCAACATCGATGTGAACGACATCGACGCGCCCGTCGTCACCGTGGACGACCTGACCGTCCGGGCCAAGGACAAGAAGGGCGCGCGCGTGACGTACGCCGCCACCGCCGAGGACGCCACCGACGGCACGCTCCCGGTGACGTGCAGCCCTGCCTCCGGTTCGCTCTTCCCGGTCGGCCGCACCACGGTGACCTGCTCGGCGACCGACTCGGCGGGCAACACGGGGACGGACACGGCGGATATCGAGGTCCTGGAGGCCCCCGTCCCACCCTCGGCGGACGTGGCGATGAAGGTCGACGTCAGCCCGGACCGTACCTACACCGGCCGCCCGGCCCGTGCCCGCTTCACCATCACCAATGCCGGCCCGGACCCGGCGACCGGCGTGGTCATCGGTTCCACCTGGCCGAAACCGTCCAAGGGGAAGGACCGCAGCCTGCCCGCCCTGCCCCGCTGCACGGCGGCGAAACCGTGCACCGTCCCGGCCGGCGGCCGCATCGAGGTGACCCAGACGGCGACGTACCGCGCGGCGATCACCGGGGACGTACGGGCCACCGTGCGCGGCACGCTGCCGGACCGCCGCGAGGCCAACAACCAGGACAGCGACCGGCTGCGCGTCCTGAAGCCCTCGCTGACCGTCACCCCGCAGGTCGCCAAGCCGGGCCAGCCGGTGCTGGCCCGCGGCAAGGACTACCCGCCGGGCGCGACAGTACGTTTCACGTGGAACACCGGCATCACCCCCGGGGGAGCCACCGCCACGGTGGGCCGCGACGGCACCTTCGAGGTGCAGATCCTGGTCCTGCGCAAGGACAAGCTGGGTCCGCGCGAGCTGAGGGCGGACTCGCGCGACCTCGACCGGCTGCAGAAACCGGTCCTGGTGGTGCAGCGGAATCTCCAGCCACCGGACTTCGCGGGCCGCGCATGAGCGCCGGCGACCGCACGGGAGTGATCAGGTGATCCACGAGGTCGACGACGTACTGCGGGCGCTGATCAGGGCGGAGGTGCTCGAAGGCGGCCAGATCGCGGTGGTCTTCGACGCCCCCACCCGGGAATGGGCGGCAAAGGTCAACGCGCCCATGGTCAACCTGTATCTCTACGACATCCGCGAGGACATGCGCAGACGCGAGCGGGGTCTGCACAACGACTACGACGAGCGGGGCGCGATCATCGCGCGCCGCCGCCCGCCCCGGTTCTTCAAGCTGTCGTACCTGATCACGGCATGGACGAAGCGCCCGGAGGACGAGCACCGGCTGCTCTCGTCGCTGCTCGGCTGCCTGCTGCGTTACGAGGCGCTGCCGCCGGAGCGGATGACGGGCACCCTGGCCGAGATCGGGGCGGCCGTACCGATGTCGATCGCGCTGCCGCCGCCGGAGGACCGCTCGTTCGCCGACGTGTGGAGCGCGCTGGGCGGGGAGTTGAAACCCTCGCTGGACCTGGTCATCAGTGTGCCGGTGACGGCCTCGCCGAGCTATGTGGTCGGGCCGCCGGTGGGCGACGAGGGCTTGCAGGCCCGCTTCGGGGACGTGCCCGAGGACACCGAGCCCGTATTGGAACCGATGCCCGGCCGCGGGGGACTCCCGGTGTACGGAGGCCGTCCGGGGCGGCCGGGCCGTCCGGGCGGGGACGCCGCCTCGCGTGCTCCCGATGCGGAACGACGACGCGGCCTGTCCCTCCGCATCACCGAGACCCGGAAGGGCCGGGACACTCGCGCGGAAACCCGGAAGGACCGTACGGAGGATGGCACCGAATGACCACCGCGGGTGATCCGAACCTGCGCCATCTCCTCGATCGCGCGGTGGCGGTGGAGCAGCGCATCCGACGGGCGGTCGAGGCCCGGCAGCTCACCGATCCGGACCCGGACGACGCCTTCCGCGGCCTCTACCTCACGGACGAGAACATCGCCCGCCTGCTGGACGAGGACGAGGCCCGCGCCTTCCCGCACCCCGTTCCGCCGCCCTCCGCTCCCGACTCCGGTGAGGCATGGGAGGAACGGTCCAGACTCACGTCCCTGGCCGCCGAGTTCGGACTCACCGTCCTGGACGTCGAGATCCTCCTCATCGCGCTCGTACCGGATCTCGACGACCGGTTCGAGGCGTTCTACGGCTACCTGAACGACGATGTCACCCGTCGCCGTCCGTCCATCGGCCTGGCGCTGGGCCTGTGCGGGCTGTCCCCCGCCGACCAGGTGGCGCGCGGCCGGCTGTCGGCCCGTGCCCCGCTCCGCGAGGGCCGCCTGCTCCTGGTCGAGGACCTGGACCGCCCGTTCCTGAGCCGGGCGCTGCGCGTCCCCGACCGGGTCACCGCGCACCTGCTGGGCGACGACACCCCTGACCCGCGGCTGGCCGATCTCCTCGCCCCCTGGCACGCCGTACCGGGCGTCGGCGACCCGGCCCCGCTCGCCGGGGCGCTCGCCCACGGCGCCTCGCTGGCCTACCTCCGCGAGGACCAGGGCGGCGCGGGCACGGCCCTCGCCGCCTCCGCGCTGACCCGTGCGGGCCACCGGGTCCTGGGCCTGGACCTGGCGCGCCTCGCCGAGGACCCGACCCCCGCCGAGGCGGTCCGCTCCCTGGTCCGGGAGGCCCGGCTGACCGGTGCGGGCGTGGTCTGCGCCCCGCTCGACGCGGTCTCCCGCGAGCATCCGGAGCTCCTCCGGCTGCTCACCGCCACCCCGGTCCCCACGATCCTGGTGGGCCGGGCTCCCTGGGACGCGGCCTGGTCCGCCGCACCGCCCCTCCTCCTGCACGCTCCGCGCGTGGAACCCTCGACCAGAGCGGCCCTCTGGACCGACGCGTACGACGCCCCCGTCCCCGAGACCATCGACGTGGACCGGCTGCTCTCGCCGTTCCTCCTCACCCCGGAACAGATCACCCGCGCCGCCCGGGGCGCTGCCCAGACCACCCATCTGGACGGCGGCACGCTCACCCCCGACCACGTCCGCCAGGGCGCCCGCGCCCAGAACGCGGCGGGCCTGGACCGCCTGGCCCGCCGCATCGAACCCACCGTGACCTGGAACGACCTGGTCCTCCCGCCGGACACCCACGCCCAGCTCCGCGAACTCACGGCCCGCGCACGGCATCGTGACCGGGTCCTGGGGGAGTGGGGCATGCGCCCCGGCGGCGGCAGGGGCCGGGGGGTGTCCGCCCTCTTCGCGGGCGACTCCGGCACCGGCAAGACGATGTCGGCGGAGGTCATCGCCGCGGACCTGGGCCTTGACCTCTACACGGTCGATCTGGCGACGGTGATCGACAAGTACGTGGGCGAGACGGAGAAGAACCTGGAACGGATCTTCTCCGAAGCAGCGGGCGTGAACGGAGTGCTGCTCTTCGACGAGGCGGACGCGATCTTCGGCAAACGCTCGGACGTGAAGGACGCCCACGACCGCTACGCGAACGTCGAGAGCGCGTACCTCCTCCAGCGCATGGAGTCCTTCGACGGCCTGGCCATCCTGGCCACCAACCTCCGGGCCAACCTGGACGACGCGTTCACCCGCCGCCTGGACCTCGTCATCGACTTCCCGGTCCCCGACCCCGAACAGCGCCTCGTCCTCTGGGAGCGCTGCCTGGGCCCCGTACTCCCCCGGGGCAAGGACCTGGACCTCGCCTTCTGCGCGGAGAACTTCGAGCTGGCGGGCGGCAACATCCGCTCGATCGCGGTGACGTCCGCGTACCTGGCGGCGGACACGGACGAGCCGGTGACGATGCCGACGCTGATCCACGCGATCCAGCGCGAGTACCAGAAGCTGGGCCGGCTGACCCTGGCGTCGGAGTTCGGCCCGTATCTGGGGCTGCTGGCCTGAGGTGGTGCGAAGCGCGGGTGCCCTTGCGCCGGCCCGGAGCTGGCGCCACCGTGGGCGGGGACCGGTCGGTGATCGGCCGGTTCCTCTCCGTACGGCGACGGGAGTCAGCGTGACCGTAGTACCTGTTCTGCCCCACGAACTGCACGGCGACGGGCCGCACAAGGTGATCGCGGTGCACGGCTGGCTCGCCGACCGCTCCGCGTACGCCCCCGTGCTGCCGGATCTGGACCTCGGTTCGTTCCAGTACGCGGTGGTGGACCTGCGGGGATACGGCGAGGCCCGGGACGTGGACGGCGCGTACACCACGGCCGAGGGCGCCGAGGACGTGCTCGCGCTGGCCGACCGGCTCGGCTGGGAGCGGTTCTCGCTGATCGGCCACTCGATGGGCGGTTCCGTCATCCAGCGGACACTGGCCGCCGCGCCGGAGCGGGTGCGCAGGATCGTCGGGGTCTCGCCCGTCCCCGCGTCCGGCCTGCCCCTCCCGCCCGAGCAGTGGGAACTCTTCGCCGCGGCGGCGCACACCCCGCAGAACCGCCGCATCATCCTCGACAGCACCACCGGAGGCCGCCGCCCGGCGGGCTGGCTGGACCGCATGGTGCGCCGCTCGGTCGCGTGCAGTGACGCCAAGGCGTTCCGGGCGTGGCTGGACTCCTGGGCGGGCGAGGACTTCCACGACCAGGTCGAAGGTTCGCCCGTGCCCGCTCTCGCTGTCGTGGGCGCGCTGGACCCGGCCCTGTCCGCCGAGTTGCAGCGGGCCACCTGGATGCGCTGGTTCCCGCGGGCCGAACTGGTGGAGCTGCCGTCGTGCGGCCACTACGCGATGGACGAGGCCCCGCTCGACCTGATCCGCGTGGTGGAGGACTTCCTGCGGGCGGACGCGGAGGACGGCGGGGGCGCGGAGGACGGCGGGGCGAACGCGTGATCGGGTCCGTACCGGACGTCTTCGACCCCAGGCAGTACGGGCGAGGCATCCCCCACGACCACTACCGCCACCTGCGCGACCACCACCCCGTGGCGTGGCAGGAGGAGCCGGAGGTGCTCGGCTGGCCGGCGGGCCCCGGTTTCTGGGCGGTCACCCGGCACGAGGACGTGGTCCGGGTCCTGAAGGACTCCTCGACGTACTCCTCGTACCTGGGCGCCACCCAGATCCGCGACCCGGACCCCGCCGACCTCCCGTTCATCCGCCGCATGATGCTCAACCAGGACCCGCCGCACCACCGGCGCCTGCGCGTACTCGTCAGCCGCGCCTTCACCCCGAAGCGCATCGACCGCTTCGAGACCGTCGTCCGCGAACGCGCGCGCTCCCTGCTCACCCGCGCGGTCTCCGAGGCGCGGTCCGGCGACGGAACCTGCGACCTCGTCACCCAGGTCACCGACGACTACGCCCTGCTCAACCTCACCGACCTGCTCGGCGTACCGGACACCGACCGCGCGCTCCTCCTCCACTGGACCCGACGCGTCATCGGCTACCAGGACCCAGACGAGGCCGGGACCCCGGAGCTCGGCCCGGACGGCAAACCGCTCAACCCGCGTTCCCCGTCCGCCCTGCGCGACATGTTCGACTACGCCCACTCCCTGGCCGCCCACAAGCGCCGCCACCCCGCCGATGACGTCATGACGTCCCTGGCCACGGACCCCGAACTGACCGCTCCCGAGCTGGAGATGTTCTTCTTCCTCCTGGTGGTGGCCGGGAACGACACGGTACGCAGCGCGGCCCCCGGCGGCCTGCACCTCCTGGCGGAGAACCCCGAGGCGTACCGCCGCCTGCGCAACGGCGAGGTGGGGTTCGCGACGGCCGTGGACGAACTCCTCCGCCGCCAACCCCCGGTCCTCACCTTCCGCCGCACGGCCCGCGAGGACACGATGCTGGCGGGCACCCGCATCCGCACCGGCGACAAGGTGGTCGTCTTCCACGCCTCCGCCAACCACGACGAACGCGTCTTCCCCACCCCGTTCACCCTGGACCTCACCCGCTCCCCGAACCCCCACGTCTCCTTCGGCGACGGCCCGCATGTCTGCTTGGGCGCGCACTTCGCGCGCTTGCAGCTACGGGTCTTGTACGAGGAGACGTGCCGCGCTCTACCGGCATCGCTTGAACCTGCGGGTTCACCGAGGCGCCTGGTATCGAACTTCATCAACGGTCTGAAGTCGCTGCCGGTGCGGGTGGGTGGCGCCTGGTAGCTGGTCCCGACCCTGGCCTCACCCCCACGGGTGACCGGACAGAGAAAGCTGTCTGGTGGCATTCAGACCAAACGTACGGTTCCTGAACCGCTTGAGTCTGGGGGTGAGCCACTCGATGTGTAACGCTGGGCCTGAGGGAGGTGCCGTTGATGTGAACAAGTTCCGGGACCCGATCATGACGCCGCTGGAGACCGCGCGGCATCTTCGAATCAACGAGAGAACGCTGTACCGCTGGCTTCACGAGAAGGCAGCGGGCGAGCCGCTGGTCCACGCTGTCGAGGCCGAGAAGAGGGGCGGTCCATCGGTACCGTTTGTCGCCGTGGTCGAGGCGTATGTGTTGCACGCGCTTCGGGACCTGGGGCTCAGCCTTCACAAGATTCGCGAGGCAGCGGAAGCTGTTCGGCGAGAGTTCGGCGAACCTTACGGGTTGGCCACGCGCAGGATCGCGACCGATGGCGTCGAAATCTTCGTGGACCACGCAGGCGATCTGGCACGGGCTCGGGATGGGCAACGGCCGATCCGCGAAGTCATCGAGGACTACTTGCGCTACATCACGTGGGAGGCCGACGGGCGGACTCCGCAGCGGCTGCGCCTGATGCAGTATCCGGATGTCGCTCCGGTGATCATCGATCCACGGTTCGGCTGGGGGGCACCGGTGGTTGCGTCCAACAAGGTTCAGGTGGACGCGATCGTCGACCTCTGGCAAGCGGGCGAGCCGCTGGAGGTCGTCGGCGACGAGTTCGGTCTGTCGCGTGACGAGGTCGAGGCCATACTCCGAGCCGCCCAATCAGCCTGAGTTCCTGCTGGATCGCAACCTCGGCAAGACGGTGCCCACTCGGCTGGTCGAGCTCGGATGGCGCATCCATTTGATCGCCGAGGAGTTCCCGGACGATGCCCAGGACATCCCTGATGAGGCGTGGATCGCGTATGGCCCTGAACACGGGTGGCATCCACTGTGCAAGGACGGCCGGATCAAGACTCGTGCCCATGAGCGACAACCGCTTGTGGATGAGGCCGGCGTCCTCTTCTACCTGGACAACCAGCAGTTACCGATTGCCGAAATGGTGCGCCGAATCCACGGCGGCGAAGGATGAGATCTACCGCGTGGCCGCGAGGAAGGGACCGGCCGCCTACGCGATCGGAGCGGATGGCCTCCGGCTGACCTGGTCGTGACGAGGCGGAAGCCTGCCAGTCATCGGTGGATGAGTGCCGGAAGTAGGCAGCTCCATGCACGCACTTTCTTAGCTGAGATTCAGCGGCCAGATCAGACGGGTGCGGATCCCGTTGCCGCCGCTGAAGAATCGAAGGGCCGATTCTGGCGTACGGACACTGAGGTGTGAGACGCCTTCGGCGGTGATGAGTTCGGTGCGGCCGTCGAGAGCGAGCCCCCAGGCCGCTACCACGGCGTCCTCGCAGTCTCCGAGTTCTTGTACGACAGCGAAGACGCGCGGCGCGGTCTCGCGCACAAGGTTCTGCACCAGCGCGTCGAACTCCTGCCTGCCGAGAGGTTCCAGCGACTCGACGTCTGCGTTGCCCTCGCTGGGATCGTCAGCAGGGTGTCGCTTCTCATTCATGGCGTGCCTCCACGGTCGACGACGATGTTGTTGAGTCTAAATTTGAATTCAACAGAATGCAGTCGCTCAAACAGGTGATGACCAACTGCACACTTGCGAACAGGACTTCCTGTAGGGCAAGCAGGTACCTCACCAAGACGCACGTCCACTACTTGCGTCACACGTGGCAAGGAGAGTGCAGTGACCGAGACATCCAGTCCTACCGTGTGGCGACGCTGGCTGGCCTTCGAGCTGGTCCGGCTGAGGAAGGAAGCTGGGCTCGAGCAGAAGGACGTGGCCAAGGCACTGCGCTGCACGGTGGCAAAGGTCTCCTACTACGAGACATCCGAACGCCCGGTTGTACTGCGGGACTTGGATGAAGTCCTGCTTCCGCTTTACAACGTCCCGGAGGACCGCTGGGACGATTACCTCCGGGCCGCCAGGAACGCGCGCCGGAAGGGTTGGTGGGAAGGAAGCGACGGCACGTCCATGCCGAGTTGGTTTTCCTTGTTCGTCGGACTGGAGCAGGGGGCATCGCAAGTCCGGGCGTATGAGAGCGAGGCCGTACCGGGGCTTCTTCAGACCAGGGCCTACACCGATGCCATCACACGGCGGGGGACTGCTGAGCGGGGAGACGACGAGGTGGAACGCCTTGTCGACCTGCGCCTGGCGCGGCAGGTCGCGCTGAGCCGGGAATCCACCCCACTACGCCTCTGGACCGTGCTCAACGAAGCGGTGCTGCGCCGAGTGGTCGGCAGCCCGGCGATCATGAGGGACCAACTCCTTCACCTGGCCGAGATGACTCGCCATCCGAAGATCACCGTGCAGGTACTCCCCTACGAGCACGGAGCACACCCGGGCATGGCGGCAGGCCCGTTCCAGATTCTCGGCTTCCCGTGGCCGGCCGATCCTGGCGTAGCGTATGTGGAGCATCGGGCGGGTGCCTGCTACCTCGAACGTGACCACGAGATCGAGGCGCATACTGTGGCCTTCGAGCACCTCGTGGCGCTTGCGCTGAGCCCAGAGAGCTCAGTAGCGGTGGTGCGAGAAGTCGCGAAGGAGTACGAGTGAACGGGAATGAGCCGGCCCTTTCGTGCGCTGAGTTGAATGCTCTGGCGTGGCAGAAGTCCACCTTCAGCGGTGATCAAGGTGCCTGCGTGGAGGCCGCTCCCCTGCCAGACGGTCGCATAGCTGTACGTAACAGCAACCACCCCGATGCAGGCGCTGTGTTCTTCACCGCTGTAGAGATGGATGCCTGGATCAAGGGCGTGAAGTCGGGGGAGTTCGACCACCTCATCAATGACTAGTCGGCCGCCAGATCTGCTGGGCTGCTGGTTACGATCCCTTGGGATGCTGCGACTCGGGGTGCTGCAGGCAACCCACGGTTGAGCGCGTTGGCGGCCCGACGTTTGGATCTACGCATGGGCACGTGTTTCAGTCGTTTTCAAAGTATTGAAATGCCCTCTGGGGGTTGCCTGAGAGGAGCGACGCGGCGTCACTCTTCTCAATCAGGGGATGGGCGTATTCGGGGGAATCGGTCAACTTCAGTCCAGGGCGGCAAAGCCTGTATCCCTGCGGACTTTTGTAGCAGGATACAGGAACTCCTTCAGCATGCAGATGGTGTGTAAGCTTCCACTCGAACTCATCCGAGAAGATCACTCGGCACCCTCTTTCGATGAGCTGTGGAACCAGATGGCGATAAGATTCCTCGGACAAGGGATTCCCAGTCAGATCCAAGTTGCGGAGCCTTGAAATCGACATCAGTGGAGCGATGTCATGGATAAAATTTCGCGGCGCGTAGAAGCTGAGTAGCGAAAGAGCGGCAAGCCCCGAAACGGAACCCATTCCGCTGTCTCTGACAGTCAGCGAACGTAATGACCCAAGGTGAGATAACTGATCTGTGTCCACCGGGTCGCACGCGACGAGGAGCAGGATCTCAAGGGAGCTGCACTGAGACAGGTCCCCAAGATTGCGGGAATTCCTGATGTGTAGGTCCTGAATCTCCCCACATTCCTTTTTCGAAAATGGTGGCTCGTGGCCAGTCGCCCGTGCAATCGATTTCGAAACCGCCGGATCTAAATTCGAGTTCATTCAGGCGCTCCGTCAGGAATATTTCTCGATCAGAGTGTCCATCTTGTCGCGAAGACGGCCGAAAGCAGCTTCCTGTGCGGACCCCAACTCCTCAACGGTAAAGGGGGTTTCTTTTTGGGCGGCTTCGCCGACGCGGGTGCTTTCGATGTGAATCGATTTATAGATTGCCAGTATCTTCAGATTCTTTTGCTTCTCGGAAAAGTTAGAGGTATCTCCATTCCACATCAGCTTCCCTTCCTCGAGTAAGTTGCGCAAGTCGGCAAGGAATTGAGCTGGACTTCCGTTCGGCTTACTCTTTATGAAATTCTTGAAGTAATCCCGCAGGCTGTCATGCCACTTTTTGTCTCGACCGTTGTAGATTGGATTTCCGTCGTACTTCATGAATGCCCCCACGTGGGCGTCCATGTCGTGACTGCCGACTTCGGTCATGTTGTCGGTGAGGCGTATCTCCCAGATCACATCCGTCGTGAGTGACCGCAGGTCGTCCTGGAGGTCGATCCATCCCGTGGAGTGTTGAGTGTTCGCTTGCTTCATGTCCGTGTCCAGTATCTTGAGCAATTGATCTGTGGGAATCCACTCGTGATGACCATCGGCCAGCGCGCGAAATTCGCCCTTAAGCCATTTTCTGTGAGGGTTTTCGCCAATCCCCTTTTCATCCCAAAGTCCTTTCAATTCGGACAAAGTAAGATCACCCGATTTCTTCTCCTCTGCCATTTCTTTGAGGAACTCAAGGATGCGCCCCTTGCCGGCGGCTGCCACAAGCCTCGGGTCGACTTCACGTCTGGCGACAGGTAGGGAGGAGAACCTTCCGTACTGACTGTCAGTGCCAAACTTAAGATTCTTGAGTTTACCGCTCAGGTCGGAGTTGCTAGTGATTGTTTCAATCGCGCTGTCCTTGAGCTTCGCGACTGCGCTGTCCCCTACCTTCTCATAGAATGCAGGCCGGGTCGAATGGTTTGGTTTCGGATCCAGTTGATGCAAGGCGTACTGTTTGAATGAATTCGCGCTGGCGTCTTTTGTGCGATTCGTTCCGCCATTCTTCGTCGGGTCGAAGTATCCTTCGAGATTTTCGTGTGTGCTCGGTTCGTGGAGATATTTGATGGCGGGTTCTTCGAATTTATCCAGCGCATTTATTCCGCCCCAGGCCTTGGTTTCTTTGAGTTGCGCATCCCACCAGTGCTTTTTGAGGTCTTTCGCGAGTTTGATGCCGTGCTCAGGTAGGTACGTATCGATCTGGGGCTTCAGGAGTGATACTTCGGCAACTCGCTCTTCTGGGCTGGCCTTCGCGATCACGCTTATTTCTGCTGGATTCTTGCTGGATTTCTTCGTTCGTAGAGACTTGAGCCCGCGAGGGCGAAGCTCTGCTGCAACGCTGGAGATGATAGATTCCAGTTCTTTTTCGTTTTCCAGCGGTGAGGCGGTTTGCTGAGCGAGCATCCTACGAGCTTCGCGCTTCACGTCTTTGCTTTTTTGTGAGTCGGTGGACTTTTTGGACTCTCCCTTTTTGGGCTTTCCGTTTTTCCCTCTCAGTTTCGCCCAGAGTTTCTTTCCTGCTTTGGTGATGAAGTTGACGATTTTGTCGATGGCGCGGTTGACGGGTTTGGCGACGGCGTGGAAGACGGATTTGACTTTGTTGGCCAGGTTGCCGATGCCGAGGAGTGAGGCGAGGAAGCCGATGAGGAGGGGGACGCTGGCGGCGAGGGCGGTTTCGACCATTTTTGGGACGCCTGCCGAGCCGCCGTTGGCGATGGCGATGACGGCGTCGAGGACGGCGTTGACGAATTCGACGATCTGGGCGCCCTGGTTCACGATGAACGTGACGATGTCGATGATTCCCTTGACCGCGCGGACGAAGGCGGAGGCGGGGTTGAGGAGGGAGATGATCCAGGTGATCCCGGCGATGATGACGGTGGGGATCAGGTAGCTGGTGAGTTTTTCGAGGATGGTGGCCTTGAGGTCGCCGGCCTCCGTTTCGATTTCCTTGACGGCTCCGGCGGGGCCTTCGGTGGCGAGTTTCTTGGCGACGGGGACGGACTGTTCGACGGCGGTGAGGGCCTGGTCGGGGATGCCTTTGCGGGTGATGCGGGCGCGGATGTTGGCCCAGGTCAGGCCGAGGAGGGAGCCGATGAGCTGGATGATGCCCTTGAGGTCGAACTTCTGGGGGAGTTCGAGGCCGGCCTTGACGGCGGTGCCCAGCAGCCAGGACACGACGCCGGTCTTGAGGTGTTCGGCGATGTTGGTGACGAAGAGGTTGAGTCCGGCGCCGACCGCGCGGACGAGGTTGCCGAGGAACCCGATGGGGTCCTTGATGATCTTCATGATGGCGGAGGCGGCCTTGGCGAGGATGCCGAGGAGGAGGTTCTTCAGTTCGTTGATCGTCTTGATGACGCCGACGATCGCGTCCTTCGCCTTGTCGATCAGGCCCTTGTTGGCTTCCTGGAGTTTCTTGATCTCCTCGTCGACCTTGTTCAGTGCGGCGGTGTACTTCTGCGCGAGGTCCTGGACGAGCTGTTCGGACTTCTCGTTGACGGTGGTTTCGAGGTCGTCGAACTTCCCCGCGAAGTCCTTCGCCGCGTCCTCGCCGAACTGGCGGAGGTCGGCGGGGAGTTTGTCGACCTCGGTCTTGAGTTCGGTGCGGCCCTTCGCGATGCGGGCCTTGGCCTTGCCGAGTTCGGCGCCGATGATGTCGGCCACGGAGGAGATGACGGTCTGCATCTTCGCCACGTAGAGCTTGCGGGCTTCCTGGAAGAGGTCGTTGGCCTCCTTCGGCATGCCCGTCAGCTTGTCCTTGGCCCACTTCGCCGGGCCGAGCATTCCTGAGTAGCGCTTGTCCTTGTACTTCTTCATCCGGCGCTTGTGGTCGGCGGTGAAGGCGTCCCTCGCCGCCTTCTCGCCCTGGGTGAACGCGGTGTCGACCTTCTTGTCCAGGTCGGAGAGGGTTCCCTCGACGTCCTTCTTCGTCGTGTCGTAGACCTTCTGGAGCTTGGCCGTGACCTCGGCGCGTTTCTTCTCGTCCTTCGACTTCGTCTCGCCCTTGCCGCCGTCGACCTGTTTGCCCGCCGAAGTCCTGGTCGTGGTCAGGGCGTTCATGGCCTGGGCGCCGGAGGCCGCCGCCCCCGCCTTCGCGGTCGAGAGTTGTTGGGCCTCGGCCGCCTTCCCCTTCGCGGGGGCCTTCGCGGAGTCCGTTTCTGCGGTCTTCTTCGCGGAGAGGGCCTGGTCGAATTCCGGTTCGTTGCCCCTGGCGAGCTGGTCCTCGGTGACCTCGGCGTCCGCCATTGTCTGGTCGTTGGCGGCCGGGCCCTGGGAGAAGTCCGTGACGGAGGCGGGCTGTTGGGCGGGGACGGCGTCTGCGGCGGACGGGGCGCCGGGGTTGGCGGGTGGTTGGTCGGGGGTCATCGGGGTGACGGGTTTGTCCTTGGCCGCCGAGGTGTCCGGTGGGGCCTTGGTGGCCGTGTCGATGTCCTTGGCGGAGGACTCCTTGCCGTCCTTGACCTTGCCGTCGACCTCGCCCTTGATCTGATCGGCCTTGCCGGACTTGGAGAACTTGTCCGCCTGGTCGAGGTTCTTCGGGGCCTGCGCGTCGATGGCCTTGTTCACCGCGTCGATGAACGCCTGCTTGTTGAACTCGCCGGGCTTCGCGGCGTTCATCTTCTCCGCGTTCGCCGCCTTGCCCTGGGCCTCTTTGTCGTCGGGGGGTGCGACGGCCGCGTCCTGCGCCGACTTCGACTCCGTGGCGGCCGGGGCATGCGCGGCCAGGCGGGCCCTCTTGGCCGCCACGTCCGCCTTGACCTTGCGGAAGCCGGGGGCCTGGGCGGGGGACGGTTTCACCGGGGCCGTGTAGCGCTGGGCGACCAGGCGGGAGACGGCCCTGTTGCCCGCCGCGCGTTGCAGGCGTTGCACGCTGCGGGGGTCGGGGGCCGGGCGGTCCCCGGGCGGCCGGTGGGATGGGGGCGTTTGGGAACGTGACACTTCGGGCGTGAGTGTCACGTTCTCGCGATGGGGGGTACCTCTGCCGTCGGACGCGGAGGCGGGGTCCTTCTCCGGAACCGCCTTCATCCGCCCTCCCGGCCGCGCATGTGCCCTGTCGGTGTCCCAGGGTGTGCGCAGTGCTCGCGGGGTACGCAGGACAGGCGCACCGCGGTCCGGGGCAGCGCCCGGCGGCACGTACAGCACGACGGCGTTGCCTGATCGGGCAGGGGCCGGTGCACGGGCGGGCGGCCGTGTGTCCGTTCCCGGTGATCGCCGGTGTCGCGAGAATTGCGGGCGTTCCCGGCCAAGGAGAGACTCACATGCCGTCGTACCTGTCCCCGGGCGTCTACGTCGAAGAGATCGAGTCCGGATCCCGGCCGATCGAAGGGGTGGGCACCTCGGTCGCCGCTTTCGTCGGCTTCGCCCGCAAGGGCCCGTTCGACGAGCCGACGCTGATCACCAACTGGAGCCAGTTCGCCGGCACGTTCGGTGACTTCGTCGACGGTACGTATCTGGCGTCCGCCGTGTACGGGTTCTTCGCCAACGGTGGTGGCGTCTGCTACGTGGTGCGTATTGATGACGGCACTGAACTCCCCGCCGAGGGCGAGGGTGAGGGCGGCGAGGCCGTCGGGCAGCTGCCCGCGGGGGCGGAGACGCAGCTCGGGCCGTACGCGGTGAGGCCCCGCCCCGGTGTGACGGGAGAGGTGACCGTCGAGGTGGCCGAGGCGGAGGGGGACGATCCGCCCTCCGATGTCTTCCAGCTGATCGTGAAGCGGGACGGGCAGGTCGCGGAGACGTACCCGAGCGTCACGACCAAGCGCAGCAAGGAGAACGTCGCCACCCGGGTCAACGCGAAGTCGGAGCTCATCGAGATCCGCGAGACGGCCCGCGGAGCCGCCCCGGCCAAACCCGGGCCGCAGAGCGTGACCCTGGCCCCCGCCGCGCCCGCCTCACCCGCCGCCGGGGCGCTGACCCCCGAGCTGTACGTGGGCGACCCCGACCGGCGGACCGGGCTCGGCGGGCTCGAAGCGGTCGAAGAGGTCACGACCATCGCCGTGCCCGACCTGATGAGCGCGTACGAACGCGGGCTGCTGGACCTGGAGTCGGTGATCGCCGTGCAGCAGGGGCTGATCAGCCACTGCGAGTTGATGGGCGACCGCGTCGCCATTCTCGACCCGCCGCCGGGACTGAGCCCGCAGCAGATCCGTGCCTGGCGCACCGACCGCGCCAACTTCGACTCCAAGTACGCCACGCTCTACTACCCCTGGATCCGGGTCGCCGATCCCTCGTCCGGGCGCGCCCGGCTCGTACCGCCGAGCGGCCACATCGCCGGGGTCTGGGCGCGCAACGACGAGTCGCGCGGTGTGCACAAGGCGCCGGCCAACGAGGTCGTGCGCGGGGCGGTCGCCCTGCAGACCCAGCTGACCAAGGGCGAGCACGATCTGCTCAACCCGATCGGGCTGAACTGCATCCGGGCCTTCCCCGGGCGCGGCATCCGGGTCTGGGGCGCGCGCACGCTGGCCTCCGACCCGGCCTGGCGCTATCTGAACGTCCGGCGCCTCTTCAACTACCTGGAGGAGTCGATCCTCGCCGGCACGCAGTGGGTCGTCTTCGAGCCGAACGACGACGCCCTGTGGGCCCGTATCCGGCGCACCGTCTCGGCGTTCCTGGTCAACGAGTGGCGCAAGGGGGCGCTGTTCGGGCTCACCCCGGAAGAGGCGTTCTACGTCAAGTGCGACCGTGAGACCAACCCGCCGGAGAGCATCGACGCAGGTCAGGTCATCTGCGAGATCGGGGTGGCACCGGTCAGGCCGGCCGAGTTCGTCGTCTTCCGCCTCTCCCAGCTGACCGGGGGCACCGGCGGCGTCGACGAGTAGCGCCGCCGGGAGCCGGGCCGTAGCAGCGCGGCCGTCCTGAGATCCACCAAGCGGTTAAAGCGGTAAAGGAGCCTGTTGTGCCACTTCCCGATCTCGACAGCACCGTCGGGGCCTCCTTCGGCCTCGAATTCGACAGCGTCGTCATCAAGCAGATCACCGAGGTCAGCGGTCTGAAGATGGAGCAGGACGTCATCGAGCTGAAGCAGAACACCGCGGACGGCCGCTACGCCATCAAGAAGCTCCCCGGCAGGCCGAAGGCCGGCGAGGTGACCGTGACCCGCGGTCTCACCGAGGACAACAGCTTCGAACGGTGGATCAAGGACTCCCGGTTCGGCCGGATGACCGCGGCCCGCCGCAACGGCGCGGTCATCGTGTACGACCACGAGGGCATCGCCATCAAGCGCTACAAGCTCATCAACGCCTGGCCGAAGTCCCTGGAGATCGGCACCCTCAAGGCCGGTGACACCTCCGTCCTGACGGAGAAGCTCGCGATCACCTACGAGAGCATGGAACTCGACTGATGCGACGTACGGCTCCGGCGGAGGCCGTCGAACGGCCGGACGCACACCTCCCGGCCGGCGGGAGCGGACGGTCCGGCCAACGGGACACGCTCCGTACCGAGTTCACCTTCGAGCTGCCGCGCGGGTACGTCGACGATGCGGGCGTCGTGCACCATACGGGCGTCATGCGGCTCGCGACCGCGCGCGACGAACTCGTACCGCTGCGGGACGACCGGGTGCGGGAGAACTCCGCGTACCTCTCGGTCGTGCTCATCGCCCGGGTCGTCACCCGGATCGGCACGATCGACGACATCCACCCCGGCATCATCGAGGACCTCTTCGCCTCCGACCTGGCCTTTCTCCAGGACTTCTACCGGCGGATCAACGCCGAGGGGCACACCCGCGCCGCCGTCACCTGTCCGGCCTGCCAGGAGGAGTTCGCGGTGAATCTCGCCGGTGGCCGCCTGGGGGAATCGTGACGTACGCGGCCGACCTGCTCTACGAGGAGGTCGCGTACCTCGCCTATCACTTCCACTGGCCGCTCGATGAGCTGCTGGATCTGGAGCACCCGGAACGACTGAGGTTCGTCGCACAGATCGCTCGCCTCAACGGGCAGTAGCGAACAGCGCAGGGAGGGCGGAAGAATCCATGGGCCTGATGTCCTGGCTGCGCGGTGGCGGGCGCACGGAGACGAGTACGAGCAGTACGGCTGCGGAGGCGGGCAGCGCGGGCGCCGCTGTGCCGGACGTGCCGCGCGAGCGGGTCGATCTGGCCGAACTGCCGCCCATCCAGCGGACCCTGGGTACTCAGGATCTGGTCATCGACCCTTCCGGATTCCAGGGGTCGCTCTCCACCCGGCAGGACACCTCGCTCGGGACACCGCTGGGGCATCTGGTCAGCCCGGACGCGCCCACCGGGCTGGTGCACGGGATCACCGCCCCGGCCGGCCCGGCGACCGCGGACCGTCCGTCGCCGGTGCAGCGGTCCGTGGAGCGTTCGGTGGAGCTGCCGGTCCGTGCCAGGTCCGTCCTCCTGTCCGTGCCCGTGCAGCGCGCTGTCCCGGGTGGTGAGCCCGCGATGACGTCGGCCGGGGAGTCGGCCGTGGCGGAGTTGCCGGTACGCCAACTGGTGGGCGAGCAGCCCCTGGTGGTGGCACCCGAATCCACTGTGCCCGAATCCACTGCGCCCGAGCCGACTGCGCCCCAGTCGGCTTCCCCGGCCCCGCCCGTTCAGCGGTCGGTGCGGCCGCCGGTCCCGGACCAGCCCCGGCGGGCGCCCGGACTCGGCGCGCCGATGTCCGCACTGCCGCCCACGGCACAGCGACAGGCTGCCCACGCCGGTCCGGAGGCGGAAGGGGCGGCCGGAGCGGTTCCGGTCGCCCGGAGTGTGGCGGACGGTGGTGCCGGTGAGGTACCCGAGGCCCCTCAGGTGCCCGCGGCCACGGAGGCGGCCGCCGACTCCGACGCGCCCACCGCGCCGCTGCTCGGTGACTCTCCCCTGCTCCCCGCCGCGGCGGAGTCCGTACCGGCGCCTGCGCCCGCACCGGCCGTGCAGCGGACTCCCGCCGTGCCGCCGCAGGCGCCCATGGCGCCACCCCCGACCACCGCTCCGGTCGCGCCGCTGCTCGCCGACCGGCCCGTGACGCTCCAGAACGGTCGGAGCGGTGGGACGGGCGCCGTGCAGCGCTCCGCCGCGGACGGGGTGGCGCTGTCGCCGCCGGCCGGTGCGGGGCCGGTGCCGGGTCCCGGGCTGCCGTCCCTGCCCGATGCCGTACCGGTGCGCTGGACGCCCGCCGGGCCGGGTGCGCCGTCGATGGCGGCGGTGACACCATCCGTACCGGCGACACCATCCGTACCGGCGGCGCTGCAACGTACCGCCACGACTCCGGGGCAGGCCACGGGTGCGCCCTCCCCGCCGCTTCCCGCCCTGCAGCGTCAGGCAGCCGGGGGGCCGCCGGTGCCGCGTTCATGGCCGGGTTCCGGTAGCCGTACCGCACCGTCCGCCGCCCACACTCCGTCCGCACCCTCCTTCACCTCGGCCGGTTCGGTCGCCGTGGCCGCCGGGGTGGCTCAGCGGATGGCCGACGGCAGTGTGGTCTTCGGGGCGCCGCCCCCGCCGTACGCGCCGCCCGTCGTCCAGCGCGAGACGGAGACCGAGGAGCCACCGCCACCGGATCCGCTTCAGGAGCCCTCGCCCGAACCCGATCCGGAGCCCCGACCGGAACCGGAGCCCGGGTCCACGGCCGAGGGACACGGTGCGCCGGGCGCTCCTGCCCATGCCACCGCCCCGGGTGGAGCGCCCGTCGTCACCGACGAGCTGGTACGCGCCCTGTATCCGCCGCTCAGCAGGCTCTTCAAGGCGGATCTGCGGCTGGAACGCGAACGAGCGGGATTCCTCATCAACACCAGGCACTGAGATCACCATCAGGCACTGAAATCGAGAGGTACGCGCCATGGCCACCGCCCAGGACAACGATCCCGCCGTCAGTGTCTGCTTCGTCGTCACGATCGACGACATCGAGCTCGGATCGTTCAACACATGCGACGGGCTGGGCTGCGAAGTGGTCCTCGAAACACGGGAGGAGGGCGGCAACAACGGGCATCTGTGGCAGCTGCCGACCCGCCTGAAGTACTCGAACGTCAAGCTGTCCAGGCCGCTCACCAAGGAGACCGAGAAAGTGGCGCGCTGGTTCGCCACCATGACGACCGGGTTCAGCCGCAAGACGGCGCACATCGAGGCGCGCACCGGGGACGGGCAGAAGGTGGCCCAGTGGGGGCTGCTGGAGGTCGTGCCCGTCCGTTGGACCGGCCCCTCCTTCACCCCCGAATCGCCCAAGGTCGCGATGGAGACGATCGAGATCGCCCATCACGGCTATGTGATGGAGGGCTGAGCGTCGTGAGCGGTGCGGGTCCCATCGCCTTCAGCGCCGCCGGTACGTCCGGGGCGTCGGCCGCGAAGGCGGGCAAGGGAGGTTCGGCCAGGCCCAAGCTGGAGCACGCCTATCTGGAACTGCGGACCCCGCCGACCGGCGGCGGCCTCAACCCCGGCGGCCCGTGCGGGCGGATCGACTTCCAGTTCAACCCCAAGGAGCTCAGCCTCACCAAGGCCGCCTCCTGGAAGCGGAGCCCGGCCAAGGGCGCGAAGAGCTCCGGCCCGCCGGAGTACCAGGGCTCGCAGCCCAGCAAGCTCACCGTGGAGATGTTCTTCGACGCCAGCGACACCCAGGACACCCGCGTGGTGACCTCCGTGGAACAGCTCTTCGCGTGCTGCGTGCCGACGAACGAGACCCGGCAGCAGCAGCGTTCCTCGCCGCCGTGGGTGGTCTTCCACTGGGGCGGGCTGACCGGATTCCCCGGCTACGTCAGTCAAGTGCAGGCGAAATACACGTTGTTCACCACGTCGGGCGTGCCGATCCGGGCCGTCTGTCAGGTGACGATGGAGGAGATCAGCGGCGACACCCCGGGCCAGAACCCGACCTCGGGCGCCCTCGCGGCCCGCCGGGTGCACCGGCTGGATGCCGGGGACTCGCTGCCGTCGCTCGCCCAGCGCGAGTACGGCGATCCGGCGGCGTGGCGGGTGATCGCGGAGGCGAACGGGATCGACGACCCGATGCGGCTGGCCCCCGGCCGGCAGCTGCTGCTCCCCGCGCTCGACGAGCTGAGCCGGCTCGAAGAGGGCCGGGACGGAGGGCGGTCCTGATGGCGCAGCCGGGCGTCGCGACGGCGCTGGTGGTGGAGTTCGGTGGCAGTCCGCTGCCGGCGAAGTTCGTGAACACGCTGGTCGAGGGGTACGTCGACGACAGCCGGACGCTGCCCGACCTGTTCCTCCTGCGCTTCCGCGATCCGGACCGGGTGCTGCTGGAGCAGACCGGGCTGAAGATCGGCAGCGAGGTCAGGCTGCTGGCTCGGGCGGGCGGCGACCCGGCACCGAAACCGCTGCTGAAGGGGGTGGTCACCGCGCTGGAGGTGGAGCTCGACGAGACCGGCACCTTCACCGTCGTACGCGGTCTCGACGAGTCGCACCGGCTGTTCCGCGGCCGCCGGGTGGCCAGCTACCAGAACATGACGCTCGCCGACATCTGCGCCCAGGTCGCCCAGCGCGCCGGACTGAAGCCGGGAACGGTCGACGTGGCCGGTCCCGTGCTCGAACACATCGCCCAGCCCAACGTCACCGACTGGGAGTTCATCCGGGACCTGGCCGAGGAGGCGGGCGCCCAGGCGTACGTGCTCGACGGGCAGCTGCACATCACCCGGCCCGCGGAGGCGAGCGGCGCACCGGACGGTTCGGCGCGGGCCGACCGCAATCCGCTGGTCCTGGAGATGGGCAGCAATCTGCTGCGCTGCCGGGCCGGGGTGTCCTCCGCCGAGCAGGTCTCCGAGGTCGAGGTGCGCGGCTGGGACATCAAGGCCAAGCAGCCGCTGGTCGGGCGGGCGCCCGCCGGGAAGTCGGCGACGCTGGAGCTGGGGGTGAGCGCGGCCGAGGTGTCCGCCCCGTTCGGCGAGGCGCGCTTCGTGGTCACGGACGCGGCGTACGGGGCCCAGGCGCAGGTGGACCAGGCCGCGAAGGCGCTGGCCGAGCGGATCGCCGGGTCGTTCGCGGAGCTGGAGGCGGTGATCCGGGGGAACCCGGAGGTGCGGGCCGGCAGCGCGGTGGCGCTCAACGCGGTGGGGGCGCCGTTCGAGGGGCGGTACACGGTCACGTCGTCGCGGCATGTCTTCGACCCGGTACGCGGGTACGAGACCTGGCTCACCGTCTCCGGTCAGCAGGAGCGCTCGCTGTTCGGGCTGACCGGCGGAGGGCCGGGGTCCGGCGGGTCCGGAGCCGGCGGGGGAGGGTCGCGCTGCGCGGGGCTGGTCAGCGGGACGGTCACGGACACCCACGACCCGGAGGGCTCGGGCCGGGTCAAGGTGCGGTTCCCCTGGCTGTCGGACGAGTACGCGAGCGACTGGGCGCGTACGGCCCAGTCGGGCGGGACGAGCGGCGGCGAGGCGTTCATCCCCGAGGTCGGGGACGAGGTGCTGGTGGGGTTCGAGCACGGGCATCTGGACCGTCCGTACGTCCTCGCCGGTCTGTACAACGGGAAGGACCGGCCGTCCCAGGGCAGCGGCAGCGGCGGGGGTGGCGGAGGCGGCGGAGGCCCGGCCGGCGGAGGCCCGGCCGGCGGTGGACCGGGAGGCGCGGCCAGCGCGCCCGGGGCCGTCTCCGGCGCACCGCCCACCGCCGGACCCGCCCCGGAGTCCGCCCCGGGGGACCCGCTGGTCGACCCGACCAGCGGGGCCGTCAACCGACGCTCGATCGCCTCCAAGAGCGGCAACCAGCTGGAGATCCTGGACAACGCCAACGGGCCGCAGGGCGTACGCCTGCTCACCGGCGACGGAAAGCTGAAGATCGATCTGGACCGCAAGGGCACCGTGATCGTGATCAACAGCGACGGCAGCGTGAACATCGAGGCCAAGCAGCAGGTGTCCATCAAGGCGGCCCGCGGGGTCGCGCTGGACGGCGGGCAGGGCACGCTCGAACTGAGCGGTGACAGCGTCACGTTGAAGTCCCGCAGCGGAGTGAGCGTCGACGGCGGGACCGGTGAGGTCAAGCTCTCCACCGGCGGCACGGTGGACGTCCGGGGCGCCCAGGTCGCGGTCAACGGAACGCAGCGCACCGACATCAAGGGCGGCTCCTCCCTGGCCATCAACGCACCCATGGTGAAGATCAATTGACCGCGCGGACGCGCTGAGCGAGAGGAACGGACTTCCATGTCAGCAGCCGCGGCGGCAGCCGCACGGGTCGGAGACCCCACCGGACACCCCGGCACGGTCGGGCCCCCCGGCGTCCCGTCCGTGTTGATCGGCGGGCTCCCCGCCGCCACGGTCGGCACCCCGCACCTGTGCGCGTCGCCGCCGCCCGCGGTGCATGCCCCGTCCGCGATCACGCCGCCCGGCAGCACCACGGTGCTGATCGGCGGGCAGCCCGCCGCACGCGTCGGGGACCGGGCCGCCTGCGGCGCGCCGATCGTGTCCGGGTGCCTGACGGTGCTGATCGGAGGCTGAGCGTCCATGGGTCAGGAGTTCATCGGCGCGGGCTGGGCCTTTCCGCCGCGTACCGACGCCACCGGTTCCATCGCCCTGGTGCGTGGGGAGCACGAGCTGGAGGAGTCGATCCGGCTGATCCTGGCGACGTCACCGGGCGAGCGGCCGATGCGGCCGGAGTTCGGCTGCGCCGTCAACGACTACGTGTTCGCCCCGGCGGACGCGGGCACGGCCGGACAGCTGGCGTACGAGGTGCGTCTCGCGCTGGACCGGTGGGAGCCCCGGATCGAGGTCACCGAGGTCGTCGTCCGGTTCGACGAGGTGGACAACGGGGTCCTGTACATCGACATCGGCTACACCGTCCGGGGCGCCAACGACCCCCGGAACCTTGTCTTTCCGTTCTATGTGATCCCGCAGCACGAGGAGGTGGACGGCGCGTGACGCTGCCCAGCCCGTATCTGGACGACCGCCGTTTCCAGGGCCTGGTCGACGAGGCGAAACGGCTCGTCCAGCAGCGTTGCCCCGAGTGGACCGACCACAATGTGTCGGACCCGGGCGTGACCCTCATCGAGGCCTTCGCGACCATGGTCGACCAGCTCGTCTACCGGGTGAACCGGGTCCCGGAGAAGAGCTATCTGACCTTCCTCGACCTGATCGGGGTCCGGCTCCACCCGCCCACGGCCGCCCACACCGATGTGACGTTCCGGCTCTCCGCGCCGCAGCCCGAACCGGTGCGGGTGCGGGCCGGTACGGAGGTCGCGACCGTGCGCACGGAGACCGAGGAGGCGGTGGTCTTCACGACCGTCGGCGAACTGTCCATAGTGCCCTGCGAGTTCGCCCACCTCGCCACCTGGCCGACGTCCGGCGACGCGGTCGACCGTACCGAGGAACTCGCGCTCGGCCGGTCCGTCCCCTGCTTCGGCGCCACGCCCGCGCCCGGCGACGCCCTCTACGTGGGCCTGTCCGCGGCCGTCCCCTCGGGAGTCGTCGTGCTGCGGCTGGACTGCGCGGTCGAGGGCGTCGGCGTGGACCCGCTGCGGCCGCCGCTGCTCTGGGAGGCATGGGACGGCAGTGCCTGGACGGCCTGCGAGATCGAGAAGGACGACACCGGCGGCTTCAACCGGTCCGGAGAGCTGATCCTGCATCTCCCGGAGGGCCACACGCCGGCCGTCGTCGTACGCCGGACCGGCGGCTGGCTGCGCTGCCGTCTGGTGGAGGCCGTCCCGGGCCAACCCACCTACATGGCACCCCCGGTGGTCCGCCGGATCACCGCGTTCACGATCGGCGCGACCGTCGGAGCCGTGCACGCCGAGACCGTGACCGACGAGGTGCTCGGCCCGGCCGAGGGCGTACCCGGCCAGATCTTCACGGTGAGCCGCCCGCCGGTCGTCCCCGGCGACTTCGTCGTCGAGGTCGCGGACCCGGCGGGAGACCCGCAGGGCACGGAGTGGACCCGGGTCGACGACTTCGCGCACTCCGGCCCCGAGGACCGGCACATCACGCTCGACCCCAACTCGGGGCGGGTCGAGTTCGGTCCGGCGGTACGGGAACGGGACGGCTCCATCCGCTACTACGGGAAGGTGCCGCCGAAGGGCGCCGCCGTGCGCGTGCGCTCGTACCGCACCGGCGGGGGGCTGCGCGGCAATGTCGCCCGCGCCACGCTCCGGGTGCTGCGCAGCGCCATCCCGTACGTGGCCCGGGTGGAGAACCGCCGCCCCGCGCTCGGCGGGGTCGACGGCGAGACGGTGGAGAGCGCCCGGGTGCGCGGCCCGATGACGCTGCGGACCCTGCACCGGGCCGTCGTGCCGCACGACTACGAACTGCTCGCCCGGGAGGTAGCGCCCGACGCGTCCCGGGTGCAGTGCATCCCGGCCGGCGGGGACCCGGACGTCGAGGCGGGCGGGGTGCGGCTGCTCGTCGTGCCGGCCGGGCGCAGCGACGAGCAGGGCCGGATCCAGTTCGACGAGTTGATCCCGCCGCAGCACACCCTCGCCCTGATCGCGGGCCATCTGGACGAACGAAGGCCCATCGGCGCCCGGTTGGTGGTCGAGCGGCCCTTCTACCAGGGGGTCACCGTGGTCGCCTCGGTCCAGGCCCGCAGAGGTGTCGTGCTGGAGCAGGTGCGCGAGGAGGCGCTGACCGCCCTCTACAGCTACTTCAACCCGCTGAGCGGCGGACCGGGCCGCGACGGCTGGCCGTTCGGCCGGCCGATCCAGTCGGGCGAGGCGTTCGCCGTACTGCAACAGGTGCCGGGCGTGGACCTGGTGGAGGACGTACGCCTCTTCCCCGCCGACCCCGTGAACGGGCAGCGCGGCGAGCCCACCACCAAGATCGCACTGGACCGGCACGCGCTGGTCTTCAGCTACGAGCACCAGCTCCGGGTACGAGAGGCCTGACCGCCATGCGCACAGCCGTGACCGGCCTGCCGACACCGCACCCGCTGATCGAACAGCTCCCGGCGGTCTACCTGGAGCAGGACTTCCTGCGCCGGTTCCTCGCGGCGCTCGACGACGTACTCGCCCCGGTCCTGCTCTCCATCGACAATCTGCCCGCCCACCTCGACCCCCGCAGCGCGCCCGAGGACTTCCTGGCCTGGCTGGCCCAGTGGGTGGCCGTCGACACCCGCACGGACCGCCCGGTCGAGCAGCGCCGCGCGACGGTGCGCGGCGCGGTCGAGCGGCACAGCCGGCGAGGCACCCGGCGCGGTCTCGCGGAGGCGGTGTTCCTGGAGACCGGGATCGAGCCGGAGATCGTGGAGAGCGGCGGCACGGCGTGGTCGACGACGCCGCACACCCGGTTCCCGGGCGGCCCGCGGCCATGGGTCACGGTCCGGGTCCGGGCCGCGCAGCCGTACCAGGTCGACCGGGTACGGCTGGAGGAGCTGATCCGTACGGAGATCCCGGCGCACGTGGGCTTCGACCTGGAGGTCTCGTGATCTGCGGGACGTGCGGCCAGAACAACGCGCCGGGGACGCAGTTCTGTACGTCGTGCCAGGCGTTCCTGGAGTGGGAGGCGCCGCAGAGCGGTTCCCCGGCGCCTCCGGCCACCCCGGCGCCCCGGCCGCAGCCGGCTCCCCAGCCGCACCGGCCACCCCAGCCACACCACTCACCTCAGCCGCACCACTCACCTCAGCCACACCCCGCACCCCAGCCGTCCCCTCAGCCCCCTCCCCCTCCCCCTGTTGTCGCGGCAGCCGCCCCGCGTCGCCCAGGCGACGACCCGGACGAGCCGGTCCCGGGGCCCGAGGCGCTGCCCGACGTACCGCCCGGCCCGCCGAGCACACCCCCGGGCCCGCCTCCCGCCCCGCCCGTCCGCTGCCCCAACTGCCGTACGGAGAACGCCCCGGACCGCACCCTGTGCATCCGCTGCGCGCTGCTCCTGGACCCGGGCCCGCCGCCCGACGTCCGGCCTCCCTGGTGGCGCCGGATCTTCCGGCGGCGACCGCGTCAGGCACCCACCGCGGGCACCCGGCCGAGGCGCCGGCTGTGGCGCCGCCCCGGTCTGGCGCTGCCGATCGTGCTGATCGTGCTGGCGTGCGGTGTCTGGTTCGCCCTTCCGCACGTGTCCGGCTGGTTCGGCTTCGCCAAGGACGAGACCGGGACGCCGGAGGCGGTGCCGCCCACCCGGTTCCGGGCCTCCAGCCGGGCTGCGGGGCACCCGGCGGGTGCGGCGTTCGACGGCTTCAACAACCGCTACTGGGCGCCCTCGGCCGCCGGGTCCGACACCGGGGTGGGCCAGTACCTGGAGTGCGACTTCGAGCAGCCGGTACGGGTGCTGAAGCTGGTCGTCTTCGCGGGCACGTCGGCCAAGATGGACGAGTTCCTCACCCAGGCCCGCCCGGCCAGGATCACCGTCCTGCTCACCTCCGCCGACGGAACCAGTGTCAGCAAGAAGCTGCGGGTCAAGGACCAACCGGGCCAGCAGACCTTCGACCTGCGCGGATCGGAGATCGTCAGGGCCCGGCTCACGACCGACACCACCTACGGAGCGGGTCCCGGCCGCCGGCTCGCCGTCGCCGAGATCGAGTTCTTCGGCCGGAGGTCCTGACGGGGGTTCACCTCGCGGACAGCGCCACCAGATTGTCGGCCTGCGCGAGGCCGCTCTCCTCGACGACCCCGCGCACGCTCTGCGCCTCGCGCACCAGCGCGAAGCGCACCTGTCCGTCGGCGCCGGTGCGGTAGCCGTACACCGCGGGCCGGGGCAGCGAGTTGTACGAGAAGTGCGAGGAGAAGTAGTACGCCCCGGTGTCGTAGAGCGCCACCACGTCGCCGGGTTCGACGACGGGGAGTTCGAGCCCGCTCGCGGTGAGGTCGCCGGCGAAGCAGCAGGGGCCCGCGATGTCGACGACCTGGGCCGGGCCCTGCTTGGGGCGGCCCGCGGCGTCGAAGACCCCGACGCGCAGCGGCCAGGAGCCGGGCATGAACACGGTACGGGTGGCGACCTGGGCACCCGCGTGCGTGACCGCGATCTGCCGTCCCCCCGCGGACTTGGTGTACTCGACGACGGTGCCGATCGTCCCGCTCTTGGCGAGCAGGGAGCGGCCGAACTCGGTGACCAGGGTGTAGCGGCCGTCGAAGAGACCCGGTGCGGCCTCGCGGAGTCCGGCGACATGGTCGGCGTACGTGGGCCGGTCGTCCTCGTCGGCGAAGTTGACGGGCAGGCCGCCGCCGATGTCGATCCCGGTGATCCGGGCGTGGCCCAGCCGGGTGTTGATCCGCTCGGCCAGCTCGTACGCCGCGCGGATGCCCTCGGCGATGAGCGGCAGCGGGCAGCCCTGGGAACCGACGTGCGCGTGCAGCCGGTTGAGCCAGGGCCGGCGCTCGAAGGCCTCGACCACCGCGTCGACGGCCCCCGGATCACGCAGCGCGACGCCGAATTTCGAGGTCGCGGTCGCGGTGCTCATCGCGCCGATGGCCCCCGCCCCCACCTGCGGGTTCACCCGGAGGCCGATGGGTCCGGCGGCCTCCCGGCCGGCCAGCAGGCGGTCCACCCGGGCCATCTCCTGGAAGTTGTCCAGGTTGATCGCGATGCCGTGGGCGAGCGCGAACTCCAGCTCCTCGACCGTCTTCGCGGGGCTGTCGAAGACCAGCCGGTCGTACGCGAACCCGGCCGCCAGCGCCTGCTCCAGCTCACCGGGCGAGGCCACTTCGCACCCCATCCCCGCGTCCGCGAGCAGCCGCAGCACCGGCACCAGACCGCACGCTTTCGCCGCGAAGGTGTGCCGTACCGGGGCGGGCCCCTCGAACGCCTCGTTCAGCGCGTCCACCGCGTCGAGCACACTGTCCACGTCGAGGAGCCCGACCACGGGCGCGTGCGGACCGAGCAGCCCGTACTCGACGGCACGCGCCAGCGCCGCCGTGCGGCGGTCACCGCGCTGCCGGGCCGCCGAGTCTGAAGTCATGCGAACCACGACATCACCCCTCCATCTGCCACCTGGTCCGCACGGACGGCTTCGTGCCGGGCGTACGGACAGCTTCGAATCGGCTGTACGGACAGCTTCGGCGCGGAGGGGGCGGCGCGTCTTCGACCGACACGACGACGCCTGCCCGATTCCTTTGCCGTACCGGACAGCCGAACGATCAACGCCCGTCCGTCCCGGGCGGCCGGCGGGCCGCGAGCCGCAGTCCGACCTCCGCCAGCAGCCGCACGGCGGGGTCGGCCGGATCGACGCCGAACAGCTCCCGGGCCCGGCGCAGCCGGTACCGCAGGGTGTTGGGGTGCACATTGAGGCGCCGCGCGGCCGTGCCCGTGTCGCAGGACGCGTCGAGATAGGCGGCGACCGAATCGCCGTACGCCGAACCGTGCGCCCGGTCGTGCTCCACCATCGCGTGCACCGGCCCGGACAGTGCCCCCCACAACGGCTCCACCCGGTCGAGCAGCCGGAGCACCGTCGTCCCGGGGACCACCTCGTCGTACGCCGCCACCGCCGACACCGCCTCCCCGGCCGGCAGCCTCGCGGCCCGCTCCCGCAGCACCCGCACCACCAGCTCCGCGGTCTCCCGCGAGGCGGACAGCCCCGACGGCCCGGCCGCCACCGGTCCGGCGCCCGCGAGGACCACGCCGCGCGGCATCGAGCGCGCGGTCGCCAGCAGGGTGCGGGCCGGATCGGTCTCACCGTCCCCGGCCGGGACCAGAACGTACAGCAGCCGCCCGGACCGCGCGCTCACGCACCCCGGCCGGTACGCGGCGGCCTGCAGCGCCAGCACATCCAGCACCCGCTGCCCGGCGACGCCGGACGCCTTGCCGGCACCCGACTCCCGCCCGTCGTACGCCTCACCGGCACCGGATACCCGCCCGTCGTACGCCTCCGCGACCACCACCACGTACGGCCGGTCCGTCGCGACCCCGGCCTCGTGCGCGGCCCGGACGTCCCCCCTCAGGAGCGCGTGCACCGCCCCCTCCCGGGCCCTGGCCGCGGCCCGGCCCCAGGTCTGGTGGTGGGACAGATGAGGTACGGCGGCCCGCGCCGCCGTGCGCAGCGAGGCCGCCGCGTCCTCGGCGAGCGGCTGCCCGTCGGCGGCGGCCCAGAGGGACCCGAGCACCTCGGACCCGTGACGCACCGCGATGGCCAGCCGCTCGGCGTACCGGGCGTCGGCGGGCAGCCGCACCACGTCCTCGGTGCTCCACAGGGCCTGGAAGAAGCCGCTCTCGCGGAGCTCGACGACCCGCCAGCGGGGGACCTCCTGGCCCAGGATCGTCAGCCGGCGCATCGGATCCGGTTCGTGGTCCAGTCGCGAATAGGCCAGCACCCGCGACTGCGGATCCTCGATCGTGATGGCTCCGCCGACCAGGTCCGCCACCGTATTGGCCAGTCCGGACAGATCGCCGAGCCGCAGCCCCGCCAGCCCGGCCGTTCCGCCCGCCCCGGCCGGGGCGCTGTGCACCAGAGCGGTCCGCAGCCGGCCGAGCACCTCCGTCCAGCCCTGATCCGGCCGCCGGGTCAGCAGCGCCGTACGTCCCCGGCCCGCCGCCTCCAGCAGTGCTGCCCGCGGCCCCCGGCCGCCCCGCCGCATCACCACGGCCGCGGCCCCGGCCCGGTCGGCGCCGCGCAGCACGTCGACGGCGTCGGGCGAGGCGACCTCCATCCCGACCACGAGCAGAATCAGCCCGGCCGCCGCCCACGTGCCGTCGTCCCGCTCCTCGCCGGGGTCGTGCAGCGCCACATCGGTCACCGGCACACCGGTACCGCGCGGCGCCACGACGACATCGAGCATCCCGGGGGCGATCAGCCCGAGGATCTGCTCCAGCGAGGGGCCGGGGTCGCGCCGGTCCGGTTCGTGCGTCGGCATCCGCCCATCATGTGCCAAACAACCGGCCCCGGGTACGGAGGCCGTCGAACGCGACGTTCAGATGACGGGGCCCGCGCAGCACGGCGTTCTGCCGGTACGGGGGAGGGTCCTCCACCAGCCGCGGGCCGTCGAGCCGGTGGGCGAGTTCGGTCAGGGCGAGTTGCGCCTCCAGCCGTGCCAGGGGTGCGCCGAAGCAGTTGTGGATGCCGCTGCCGAAGCCGAGATGCTGGATGTCCTGCCGGTCCGGGTCGAAGCGGTCGGGGTCGGGGAACCGTTTCGGGTCCCGGTTGCCGGAGGCCAGGACGAGCCAGACGGAGGCGCCCTCGGGGATGGTGGTGCCCGCGATGTCGATGTCCGCGAGGGTGGTGCGCTGCGGGAGCAACTGCACAGGGGGCTCGAAGCGCAGGAGCTCCTCCACGAGCGGGACGGCCAGCCGGGAGTCGTTGCGCAGCCGTTCGAGGACGTCGGGGTTGCGCAGCAGGGTGAGCATCCCGTTGGTGATGAGGTTGACCGTGGTCTCATGACCGGCGATCAGGAGCAGGGCGGCGGTGCTGAGCACTTCCATCCGGGTCATCTGCCCGTCCGGCCCGTGCTGGGTGACCAGCTCGGAGAGCATGTCGTCGCCGGGCGCCCCGCTGCGTTCGTCGATGAGCCCGGACAGGTACATCCCCAGTTCGGTGCGGGCCTGCTGGGTGACGCGGCGCCGCTCGCCGGGGTCCTGGTCGGGGTCCGGGTCGAGGCCGGCGGCGATGATGTCGGCCCAGGAGTGGAAGCGGGCCTCGTCCTCGCGCGGAATGCCCAGCAGCCGGCAGATCACGGTGACGGGGAAGGGGTACGAGAAGTCGTCGACGATGTCGACCTGCTTCCGGTCCCCGAAACCGTCGATGAGGTCGGTGACGATGCGGGCCAGTTCGCCGCGCATGTTGTGGACGCGCCGGGGCGTTTCCGGCGGCCCGAACGGGCGCATCGTCATACGGCGCAACCGGTCGTGCTCGGGAGGGTCCAGCCGCAGGAAGGCGGGCGGCAGGGGCGAGGCCTCCTCCTCCTGGAGCAGGGTGCCCGCGGCACCGGGGGAGAGGTTGCGGGCGTCCGAGCTGATCCGCGGATCGTGCAGCAGACTCTTGATCTCCCAGTACGTGCTGACGACGAACAGCTCGGCCCCCTCCTGGCGCACCGGCTTCTTGCGGAGCTCGGTGTACAGCGGGTACGGGTCGGCACGGTTGGCGTAGTCGGTGATCTGCCGCAGGAGCGTGTCTTGCGTCATGGTGGCGGGGTCCTTGCTGGGGTCAGGCGCGGGCGGGGGTGAAGGTGATCCGCTGGTCGGTCGGCGAGTAGCCGCTGACGGTGACGGACGGCCCGTGGGTGGGCAGCGAGGGGTCCGGGAAGTCGGCCGGGACCGGTCGCAGACCTTCGGGGCGGCGGTCCACCGAGGAGTACTCCGGGGGGAACGGGGCGGCCGATTCGATCTGCCGCTGGTAGAACTCCAGCCACTTCGTCTGGTCGAAGGAGACCGCGGCGATGACCCGGCCCTGGTACCCGTACACGCCGGTGAAGCGGTGCTCGGCGAGCGAGCCCTGGGTGACGATGACCTCCTCGCCCAGGGACGGGACGCCGACCGACTTGATGTTGACCCCGAACTGCGAGGACCAGAAGGCGGGGACCCACAGATGCGGGCGGCGTTCGGAGCTGCTGCTGATCATGTTGTGCGCCGCGGTCGCGGCCTGCGCGACGGCGTTGCCCCAGTGCTCCAGGGAGAGGAACTGGTAGCCGAAGAGCGCGTGCGGGGACCGGGCGACATCACCGGCGACGAAGACGTCGTCGGTCACGATGCCGCGGACGTCGAAGGCCCGGCAGCCCGCGTCGCAGGCGATTCCGCGCGGACCGGCGCCGAGCCCGGATCCGGCCAGCCACTCGGTGTTCCGGGTGGCGCCGAGCGAGACGACGGCGACATCCGCGTCGAGGGTGGTGCCGTCGGACAGATGGGCACGCCGCAGGCGTCCCGCGGAGTCGCCCTCCAGCCCGGTGACCATGATTCCGCAGCGCAGGTCCACGCCGTGCTCGCGCTGCAGTTCCGCGGCCACCTGGCCGATCACACCGCCGAGCGCGCCCACGAGGGGAGCGGCCCCGCGTTCGGCGACGGTCACCGGCAGCCCGCGCTCGCGGCAGGCCGAGGCGATCTCCGAGCCTGTGAAGCCCGCGCCGATGACGAGCACCCGGCGGGGCGATGCGGCCAGCCGCCGCTGGAGCCGGGCCGCGTCGTCGCGGGTGCGCAGCACGAAGACCCCGTCCAGTTCGGCCTCCGTCGGATGCGGCCACGGCCGGGCACGTACACCGGTCGCGATCAGCAGCCGGTCGTACTCCACCTCGTCGCCGTCGGCCAGCCGCACCCGCCTGGCCGCCATGTCCAGCCCCGCGGCGGCGACCCCGAGCCGCCAGTCCGCGTCGAGCCCGTGCCGCCGGGGCAGCTCGGTGCGATCGGCGGACGCGTGGCCCAGCAGGACCTGTTTGGAGAGCGGCGGGCGGTCGTACGGTTCATGGGGCTCGTCACCGATCAGCGTGAGCGAACCGGTGAAGCCCTCCTCCCGCAGGGTCTCCGCGGCCCGGAGGCCGGCCAGGGAGGCGCCGACGATCACGATCCGCCCCTCGCGCCTCAGCTGCTCCAGGGCACCGTCACCGGACACCGGACAGTCCCTCTTCTTCCACCCGGTCCGGTGCGTCGTCCGGGTCCTCCACCAGGATGGCCCGCACCGGACACGCGGTGGCGGCACGCAGCACCTGCTCGCGCTGCGCCGCCTCGGCGTGCGGGTTGTACAACAGCGATTCCTCGCCGTGCATGGCGAAGACATCGGGTGCCAGGAAGGCGCACTGTGCGTACCCCTGGCACCGGTTGAGATCGACGACAAGCCTCATCAAGGGGCCGCCCTTCCAGTAGTACCCCCGCATCAGCGTGCGAGGGCCGTTCCGGATCCGCGAGCACAGGCGGACCGATGGAGTCATGAGGTCATCGGTGGGCCGACGGGTTCGCCGCGGTGCGTACGAGAATGTGGAGGCCGACGACCAGGGCCCACAGCGGGAACGCCAGCTCGGACCAGGCGACGGTGCCGGTCACGAGGAGCAGGTTCAGGCCGACGAGGACGCCGAGAACCGTGAGCGGGCGCGGCAGGATGCCGAGCCGGTGCCCGATGGCGGAGGTCGAGAAGACGAAGACCGCGGCCATGCGCATCGCGTAGGTCGTCAGCAGGCCGTACGTGAAGTGCCCGCCGAAGAACCACAGCTGCTGCCCGGGATCGGCCCCGGACACGTCGGCCGTCGCCAGCAGGCTTCCGGCCGCCGCCGCGGCCCCGAAAAGGGTGGCCACGAAGACCAGTCCGCTGCCCAGGAGGACGGTGGCGAGGAATTTGTCCTCGGCGTCCCCGATCCGGGCGCGTACGGCCCCCATGAACCACAGGAAGGCGATGCCCGCGAACGGGACGAGTTCGAGCGCCGTCCGCACCGTGCGCCGGCGCGAGGGGTCGGTGAGCCACTCGCCGGAGCCCTTGCCCTGCTCGGAGGGAATCGCCAGCCGGATCATGACGATGGCGGCGGCGAGCAGCAGGGCGAAGACCACCCCGGCCGTTCCCGCGGCCCGCGGCGTGCGCAGAGCCCGGCCTCGCGTCTCCATGGGCGGTCGCTCGCCTCCTCCGGCTCCGGGACGGTCGAAGGACCGACACACCCCGGGACCAGCAAGCACCCGCGCGGGCCCCGGTGCCACCCGGACCGGCCGGGAGGGTGAGCCGCCCCGGCCGCGGGCGGGTCAGCCGGCCCAGCGTCCGGAGAGGAAAGTGACGGCGAAGACGGTCATCAGGGGTGCCGCGACGGCGAGATAGGCGGTCTTGACGCGTGGACTTCGCAGGCTCCAGGCGGCGAGACCGGTCCACAGCGGCCACCACAGGAGGGTCGCGCGGGGAATGGAGGTGTACCAGTAGGAGGTGCCCAGCGCCCACAGGCTGAGCGCGATGTACGCGGCTTCCGCCCAGCGCCGCCGCCGGACCAGCAGGCCGCACAGGACGATGCCGACCAGCATGGTGAGAAGTTCGGCCTGGCACATCAGGGCGTACCCGGTGGCCTGGGAGTGTCCGAAGGCGGCGTGCCAGGTGTTCTTCCAGGCTTCCCAGGGGGCGTGGAAGTCGCGGTACCAGCCGCGTTCCTCGGCGTGCTTCCAGGCCATCCAGTCGGATGTGTGCGCGTGCAGGTACCAGCTGTAGAGGAACGGCGGCAGGGCGGGCAGCGCCAGCCAGGGCAGACGGCGCCAGTGGGCGGGGGTGCGCGCGGTCATCAGGAAGTGGACCGCGAGGGCCGCGGCGAGGAAGAGGCCGCTGACCCGGACGGTGGTGGCCAGGCACGTCAGGACGGCCGCGAGCGGCCAGTTGAGGCGCTGGGCGGCCAGCCAGGCGGGCAGGGCCAGGGCGAGGAAGAGCGCTTCGGTGTAGCCGACGGCCAGGAAGACCGCACAGGGGGAGAGCAGGAAGAACAGGGCCGCGCGCTGCCCGGCTTCGGCCTGGGGCAGGTGCAGCCGGGCGATGCGGGCCAGGGCCAGCACGGCGACGCCGCCGGCGACGAGGGATATCAGCGCACCGGCGGCCGGCCAGCTCGGTACGACGGTGTGCACGGCCCGCAGCAGGAACGGGAAGCCGGGGAAGAAGGCCTCCCTGTTGTCCCAGCCGGATGTCCAGGGGCCGGACTGGCCCGGGAAGTAGCCCTGCTGGGCTATGTGCAGGTAGTGCCACCAGTCCCACCGCTGCCACGACGAGAAGAACGAGGCGGCGTGATGGGTCCCCGGTTCGTCGGGGAACATCCAGCGGGTGCAGTAGGCGATGGTCCAGATGCCCACCCGGGTCAGCAGGTAGAGCCAGAGCACCTCGCGGTCGGCGGGCCCGATCCGGAGCAACAGCCGGGCGAAGGGGTTCGTACCAGGGGTCGTGCCCGGCTCCGTGCCCGGCGACGGGGCGTCGCGGGGCACGCCGGGAGCGGTCCTGGCCCGGACGGGCGGATGCTCGCGCGGTCGCTGGGGGGTCGAAAGGATCACAACAGAATCTCCTGGGTCGGTTCAGCGCACACCGCATGGCCCGGCAGGGCGGGCACCGGGGGCACACGAAGTCGGGGGAGCGGCGGGAGGTCAGGGAGGCGGGAAGGTGACGCTCCTGGTGGGCGATGGCGGTGATGTGGTCGGGCGGTCGGAGGGTGTGCCCGACGGCGGCAGACTGGTCCGCGGCGAGGAGGGCCAGGAGCTCGACGAGCTCGGGGAGGTCGGGGACGGAGAGAGCCGGGGCGAGGGAACGGGCGAGGGAGTGGTGGCGGGGACGGTGGTGCCCGTGCTGTCCGGCACCAGCGAGGCCACGGCCGCGCCCGTGCCCGAGAAGGCCAGGCAGGCCCCCACGGCCAGCGCGACGATCCGGCGCCTGCGCACTCGTTCCCCGCGCTCGGTGATGACCGAGGACGGAGCGGACCGCGCGCGGGCCTGCCCGGCGGCGGCGGCTTCCTTGAACAGGGACCTCAGCGGGTCATGGGGTTCAGACACAGGGCCACTCCTCGGTACGCGGATCCTGCAGACGGTGAGAGAGCGTGGCCCGGCCCCGGGCCAGATGCGTCTTGACGGTGCTGGCCGCCAGACCGGTCTCCGCGGCGATCTGCTCGACGGTCAGATCGCACACGTAATGCAGCGCCAGCGTGCGCCGCTGCTTGGGCGGCAGCCCCCGCAGCGCCTCCACCAACGCCACCGACTCGGGTCCGGGCGCCTCCGTATGCGGCGGGGCACCACTGCGCTGCCAGGCATCCGCCGTCCGGCGCCGCCCCCGCCACCGGCTCACCGCCAGCCGCCAGGCGACCGTACGGATCCACGCCTCGGGCTGCCCGTCACGGTCGAGCTGGCGCCGCCGGCTCCAGCCCTTGACGAAAGCTTCCTGCACCACGTCCTGCGCTTCGTGCTGGTCGCCGAGCATGACAAACAGCTGCCCGGTCAGCCGGGCAGCCGTCTGCGCGTAGAACTCTTCGAACTCCTCGACGGTCAACAAACAACTCCTGGATCTCCTCGGTCTCACCCGGCATACGCCCGGCACCCCGCATCCGGACGACACCGAACCCGAAGAAACGAGGTGACGGTGATCACACACCCTCTCGATCCCGGGCATACCTGAGAAAGAGTTATCAAACCCCTTGACCAGCGAGAAATTGGGAGGAGAATCTTCAATACACCAGAAAACCAGAGCGAGCCGCACCGCCGACGGAGACGTCCCGTCGACCGAGTGACCCCCTCGTCGGCTCTGGCCAGGCCCCCGGCAGCTCCTCCGGGCACGGAGCTTTCAGCGACGGCTGGAAGTCCCGGCACCGAGAAGGACTACCGGGGACTGCATGTGTCCACGTGATGTTCCACGTGCCCGTGCCGTTATGTCCCCGCCCGCGTGCCCCCCGAGGCTGCTATGTCGTGTCAAGCCGCTTGAACAAGATCCACGATGCTCCTGAGTGCGGGGCGGTCGATCCGTTCGAGGGTCTTGAAGAGTTGGCGGCAGATGACGCGCTTGAGGCATCGCTGCGCGTCGCGGGCAGTCTTTCCCTCAGTGATCCTCCGGGCGACGTACGCCTTCGTGGCGGGGTCGAGCCGCATGCGGATCAAGGTGATGGTGTGCAGGGCCCGGTTGAGCTGCCGGTCTCCGCTGCGGTTGAGCCGGTGCCTGTTCGTGAGTCCGGACGATGCGGGAATAGGTGAGACGCCGGCGAAGGAGGCGAAGGCCGCTTCGGAACGAAATCGTCCCTGGTGGGACCAACTGACCAGGATCTGAGCCGCAGTGATCGGACCGACGCCGAGCAGGTCGAGGAGTTCCGGAGCCATGTCTGCGACCAGGGCGTGGATGTCCTTCTCGAGATCCTTGGCCTCGGCCTGTAGGGCTTGGATGCGCTGGGCAGTGGATCGCAGGGCCCGCGCCGTCATCCGGTGCTCAAGGCTCTGTGCCGGACGGTCCCGAAGCTGAGCACAGTAGGCGATCTGGGCCGGACGCTTGAGTTTCCGTAGCTCGGCTCGGAGCCCATCCGGCGCGGAGACGATCAGGGCCTTGAGCTGGTTGATCGCGGCCGTGGAGGCGAGGACAGCGCCATGACGGGTGGCAAGGAGGACCCGCAGGGCCTCGCGTTCGCCGCGAAGCCGGGGTTGGATCAGATGCTCGGTGGCCAGCGCTTCCTTCGCGGCCCGGATGGCGTCGAGCATGTCCGTCTTGCGCCCGCCCCGATTGGGCAACCGCTTGGGCCGGCAGACCTCGACGACGCGCTCGCCTGCTTGGTCGAGAAAGACTGCGAGGCCGGCGCCGTAGCTGCCGATACCCTCCAGAGCCCAGCAGCGCCGCCCGGGGACGTGCTCGCGGGCGAAGTCCAGGAGACGGCGGTAGCCGCGGGCGTTGGCGGGTGAATCGGTGCTGGCCAGCACGGCGCCGATGGGACTGACGGCTGCTGCCGCAAGGGTGTCGCGGTGGGTGTCGACGCCGATGACCCCGTCGACTTCTTCTGCGAGGATGGCCACGCGGTTGTTCTCCTTACTGGGCGGACGGCTGGAGGTGGCGTCGGCCTGGGTGGAGTCACCGCGTGGCGGAACTGTGATGAGTCACGCCGCAAGGCGGACAAGCTGCTGATCAAGCCAACGGGTGGGCCAGGCCGACGCCCGCGTCCGGCAGACATCTCGGGGGAACGGCAGCCGCTGGGGCGCCAGTTATGTTTCGAGTCATGCCGGATCACAAGCGTCGAGCCTGGCAGCAACCCATCCCGGGCCGCAGAAGAACTCTCACAGTTATGTTTTTCGCGGTCCTGGGCGCGGGATCACCGAAGTTTCCCGTACGGGTCCGTCCCCTCGTCCCCCGCCGTATCGGTGTGGCCGATCCTGCGCAGCACCTCGTCGCCCTGCGGGACGCCCACGTCGCTCAGGACCCGCGCCATGTTGGCGCCGACGAAGCTCCGGTCCTCCGGTGTCAGCGACTGGAGCGCCGCCGCGAGGGTGTGTTCCCAGTCGTTCCGGTCGGAGAGCAGGCCCCGATGGGTCACCGTCCAGTCGAGCACGTCCTTCGCCTCTTCCGGCCGGTGCAGCAGCCAGAGGGCCGCAAGGCCGACCGGACCGCCCGCGACGACCTCCCGGTAGAAGCGGTACGCCTCACGGTGGGCTTCGCCGAAGCCCGACGGAAGAGTGGGTGCCGCGCCGGTGCCGGGGGTGGGCAGGAGCGCGGCCGGCGGGTCCAGGAACCAGTAGGTGAGGCCGGAGCCGTCGATCACCCTCGGCCGGCCGGGAGGTTCCACCTCGGTCGTACCGAAGTGGGGCGGCGGCGTCCGTAACGGGTCGGGGACACCGGGCAACGTGGCGTTCCCGTTGATGTGGCCGACGACCAGCTGCCGGGCCCGCTCCTCGGTGAGCCGGTTCCTCGCCGCGACGACCGGGTTGCTGATCTTCCAGACGACTCCGTAACGGGCCGGGGCTTTCGGCGGCCGGCGAGGGATGTCGACCGAGATCCGCCGCTCCGCGAGCGAGACCCACACGATGTCGAAGAACTCCCCCTCACGCACCTCGCGCCGCGTGGGCCGGGGATAGCCCCAGTAGTCACCGTCCCGGGGCGGCACCATCGCGTCCTCCCCGCCGTCCGCGAGGAACACCAGGGCCCGGCCCTCCGGGGCCCCGAACCGGAGACGGAACAACTGCCAGGCCGCCGAGGACTCCAGCGGCGAGATGAGCGGGCCGGTCATGAGGCGAGCCTTTCCGCCGAGGCCGTACGGGAACGGTGGTGACGCAGGACGAAGCGCAGGACGCCGCGGTGGTTCCGGGCCGACGCGGCGAGGTCGGCGAGGACCTGCGGGAAGGCGGTCCGCCGCCGCAGCTCCGGATCGCCCTCGATCAGGAACAGGCCCGCCGCCACCGCTTCGTGGGTGGCGGGGTCGTCCAGGGCCGCGACCACGAGGCCGCGGGCCCGTTCGGGGTGGATCGCGAGCAGATCGGCGAGACGCACCCGCCGCACGCCCGGAGCCTTGGGCAGGGGGAAGGAGGCCCTGCTCATCGATTCGACGGCGTGAACGGCCAGACCATGACGTGGTGTGCCCGGACCGGTCCCCTGCCACTCCCGCAGGAGGTCGAGGACGAGGGCGTGGTTGGCGTCCTCGGAGAGAAGGACGCTGAGAGCGAAGGACACCGCGGTGCGCAACGGGACCTCCAGTTTCTCGCCCGTTCTGTCGAGCGCGGTGTCCAGGAGCTTCAGGGCGGCGGCGGGACGGGCCAGGCCGTAGCTGCCCCCGCAGGTCTCGGCCACGGTGCAGCGGAGAGCGACGGGGGCGGCCCGGCTCCACTGCCGCAACTGCTCCCGTACCGCTCCGGTGAGGGCGGGGTGCTGGACCATCTCGCCGAGCGCGTTGGCCACCAGGCGGCGGCGCCAGCGCTTGTCCGACGCGGCGAAGGGGTGCAGCTGGCGCAGGGTGTCCGGCCCGGTCGCGTGGGCCAGCACCTTCCCGATCGCCTCGCCCGCCGCCAGTTCGACGCCGGGATGATGGGGAGCCTCGTCCAGGCTCTTCCACAGCAGCTCCGCCATGCCTTCGTACTCCAGCCACAGCGACCGGAGCAGGGCGTCCGACCGGTGCCGTCCGGAGAAGTCGACCGGCTGGACCGGATAGCGCTGCGCCGCTCCGTACCGGGGCGGCAGCAGGCGCGCGCCGACGGCCGCCAGCCGGTCCTCGAAGGCCGGCCCGAGCACGTCGTGCCGGGCCGCCGCCCCCTTGCCGCGCCCAGGTCCCCCGGCCACTGCCGGTGCCGGGCCGCCGCGGCCGTCGATGTGGGGGCGCAGGATCGCGCCGAACCGCTCGACGACCGTACGGTCCTGGTCGGGCAGCAGCGAGATCGCCGCCATCAGCGAGATCAGGTCCGCCCGGTCGCGCGCCTCCGCGAGGGCCTCGCGGGCCGCCGCGGGGCTGCCGGTGCGCAGGTCGGCGAGTACGGAAGCGGCGGACTTCCCCGCAACGACGAGGTCGCGCAGCCCCTGCGCCACCGCGACACCGTCCCCCGGCAGCGGGTGCGTGTCCAGCTGACCGGTGAAGTCCGGCGAAGCGAGGTGCCGCAGCGCGTCGGCCTCCTGACCGACGGTGAGTTCACCCGCCTCGGCCATGGTGCTCAGGCGCTTCACGGCCACCTCGGCGGGCGGCGGCGGGCGGTGCGTGACCTGCCAGGGCAGCGTGTCGCCGGGCAGCGCCGTCTCCATCCGTACGGTGACGACCAGATGGGCGCCCGACCGGCGCAGCAGCGAGGCCAGTGCGGTGAGCGCGACTTCACCGAGCAGGTCGGCGGCCTTCGGGGACAGCCCCTGGAGCAGATAGCCGCGCCGCTCCTTGGGGCTCCACCGCGACAGGTCGTCGGGCGAGTCCAGACCGGTGATGCCGTCGGCCCCGTACCGCTCCTCCAGCAGCGCGAACGCGGCCGTGCCCGCCCCCGTGCCGCTCCCGGCCCGCAGGACCAGGAGGTGGCTGTCCAGCACCTTCCGGCACCGGGTGTGGGTCGGTGGTTCGACGAACCCGCGCAGACGGGCGCGCACGTCGTACGCGGGGTAGGGGCCCTCCCGCAGCCGGGGTTTGAGGATGCGCTCGCTGACGTCCTCGTCGGGGTGGACGCCGATGAACACGTTGGCGTCGCCCGCGATCCCGCCCATGACCGCGAAGCCCTGGTCCACCCGTTGCTGGTTGTCGCGGTAGGAGTTCCCCGGGCCGGGACCGCCTTCGGAATCCTCGTCGTCCGGGCCGGGGGCGGTGGTGTCCGCGCCGGCGCTCACCGGGGGTCCCCGGCGCCGCCGACCCGCTTGTCGCCCGAGACGTTGTCGCCGCCGCCCCAGTGCTGGTTGGTGCCGTGGTACGTGGTGGAGCCGCCGGTGTACGTGACGTCCCGCCCGACGCTTCCCATCACGGCGGCACCCTCGCCCACGTGCTGCGTGTTGCCGCTGTAGTGCGTGCCGGGCGACGTCGCCGGGGCCTGTTCCCGGTCGGCGGAGGGGTCGGCCGGCGGCGCGGGTTCCTCGCGCGGTCGCACGCCGGCCTGCACGAGGTTTCCGGACGGCGACGGGACGTACAGCCATGCCCGCTGCGAGAAGTTCTTCCCCTCCACGGTGGCCGGGACCTCCACACAGCGGTCGGGGTGCAGTCCGGTGTACCCGCCGAGCACGACGTCCTCGTAGACGCGCTGGGAGACGACCGCCGCCAGGTGGGTGACCTGCTCGCTCGCCGCGGTCAGGATGGCCTTGACCGGACGGGAGTCCAGCAGCCGGTGCGTGTCGTTGCGGGCGGTGCCGTTGCCGTCGCCGGGACGGTCCGCGTCCGGCAGCGGCCCGACGTGGACGCTGGCCCGGAGCCGGATGCGGGGGCCCACGCACTGCTTGTTGTACGCGCCGAGCGTGTCGTCGAGCACGCCCAGGAACGGCCAGAGGACGAAGGGCAGCAACGCCGGATCGAAGCCGAACACCACGCCGTCCCCGGTGTTGGCCAAAAACCGCTTGGCCTCGCGCAGCTCGTGGAGCCCGGCACGGTCCAGCGCCTGGTCCACGAGTTCGGGGATCAACTGGCTCACCGGACCGTGCTGCACGGCGGGAAGGCCGGTGAAGTCCTTCGCGTCGACGGCGAACAGGGCCCGGTAGGGAGGCAGCGGACGGCTCTCGGCGTACGGGGCGGGAACGGGGCTGGACATGCGTGATCTCCTCGTGGAGGGCGGGACGGCGGGACGGTCACGAAGCCGGTGGCCGGCTGATTCGAGGTTCCGCCGGTTCCGCCCGCCCGACTGCACAGCGCAGGGCAGTCCGCGGGTGTCCCACGTCATAGCGTGGGCGCGCTCACCGGCCCGGGGGCGGCCAGAAGGGCGCCGCGGGCGTGGTTCCCGGGCCGGTCATCGCCCAGTCGCGCAGCGTCTTCATGTCCTTGATGACGATCGTTCTGCGGGCCGTCTCCACCGCCCCGGACTCGCGCAGCCGTTGCAGTCCGGTGATGACCGCGTTGCGGGTGACTCCGGTCGCCTGGGCGATCTCCTCCTGGCTCAGGCCGGTCAGCCGTACGACCTCCGATTCGCGCCCCGGCGCGGTGAGTTCGACCAGTCTCAGGAGTGCCCGCGCCAGCCGGGCGACCAGCGGAAGGGTCAGCAGTTCGGTGCGGTGTGCGTCGGACTCCCGCAGCCGGGCGAGCGCCTGGCGCATCAAGTCCATGACGAGCCCGCGCTGTTCGATGAACCGGCGGAACCGCTCGGCCTCCAGCACGACGGCCGTGCAAGGGGTGAGCGCGACCACTTCCGCCGTGCGCGTGGTGCCGTGGAAGACGGACACCTCGCCCAGCAGGTCGCCCGGCCCCCGGAAGGCCAGCCAGGTCACGGCCCCGCCCGGCTCCCGGCACACGACCTTGGCGAGCCCGTCGGTGAGGGCGAGCAGGTGTGTCCCCGCGGATCCCTGCCTCAGCATCACGCTGCGCTCGCGAAAGGTGCGGGTCGCCCCCTGGCCCCGTAGCTCGCGCCAAGTCTCGTCCGACAGCACCCGTCGCCTTCCCCGTGCGCCCCGTACGCGGCCCGCCCTGCCCCGTACGCGACCTCCTGAGCCGCCCGCCTCCATGAGTTCTACGTCGCCCCGGCCGTTTCCACCGCGATTCGGGCGACCTTGTCCGATAGGCGACCTTGTCCGATAACGGCTGTCGCCCGAGCACGGGCACGCGGGGCCGGGGCGCTGTCACATGCTCGCGGGCTGCCGGGCTTCGCCCGACGAACTCCTGCGACACCAGGATGCGGTGGCCCTCGCCGACGCCGAGGGCGCCCTTGTCGAACAGCTTGTGATGCGGTGCGCACAGGCACAGCCCGTTGTCGATGTCGTCCGGACCGTCGAACGCCCACCAGCGCACGTGCGCGGCCTCCAACCCGACCGGCACCGCGCCGATTCTGCCGTCGTAGCCGCAGAAGGCGCACTGGTACTCCTAGGCGGTCAGCACCATCTCCCGCATCCGCCGGTCTCGTTGCCGCCGCCCGGCCGGAAGCGGTCCGGACTCCACCGGCTCCAGCTCCAGCCCCACCGCCTCGCGCAATTCGCCGTGGAGCGACGGCGGGAAGTGCTGATCGAGCAGCACCCGGGCGATCCGGCCGAGCAGCGACGGCTCACGTCGCAGGGCCGACATACACCGGTCGCCAGGCCCCTTCCCCTCTTTCGGGCCACCAACTCGCCCAAGGCGCCGCCTACTTGACGATGCTTACTGGCTTGCAGTGAGCACGTACCACGTGGTTTATGTTGGTCTACGTGTAGTTGGCATTGCATCAACCTCAGGGGGAACGGCATGGAGCCAACAGATCCGGCGGAGCGGCCGCGGAACGCCCCGCCCCCACCCCCGGTGCCACCGCTCTTACGCGGCGTCGACGTCGATCTGCGGGTCAGCAAGCGGCTGCTGTGGGTCGGCGGCGCCGCCTATCCGCTGCAGAACATCGCGCGGGTGTACACGCTCACCATCCACCCCAGGCGCAAGGAAGCCATCGTCCGCTTCTGCAGGAACGTCGCGATCACGCTGGCGGTCGCGATTGCCCTCACGATCCTCGGCGCCGTGGCCACCATAGGGAGTGAGGACGTGGGCGGCGGCATTGTCACCTTCGTCTGGTGCGTCACGGTGGCTGGGCTGATCTACTTCGTCGTGGAGCTGATCTCCGTATTGGCGGCTCAGTCGCACTACGTACTTGCCGTCGAAACGTCCGGCCCGTCCACCGCGGTCGTGACCAGCGCCAACCGGGAACACCTGAACCAGCTCGTCGGCTACATCGCCCACGCGATCGAGAATCCCGAAACCGAGTTCCAGGTGAAGGTGGAGACCATCACGATCAGCCCCAAGAACTACTACTTCGGGGACAACGTCAACATGTACGGCGGCACCGGAAACGTCGGGATGGCGAGCGCATGAGCGGCGACAGCTACTACTTCGGCGACAACGTGAACATGCACGGCGGGCGGGGCAACACCGGCATCGTCAAGAACCAGGCGGTGGCCGCCGACGCCGCAGCGGTGTCTCCCGCACTGCAGTCGGCCGTTGAGGAACTGCTCCAGCTGGTCGAGGAACTCCGCGACCGGGTTCCGCCGGCGAGCGCCCAGGCCATCGATGAATCCCTTGCGGACATCAGCGCCGACGACGGCGCGCCGCCGCAGGACAGACACCGCGCTCTGATGGCCATCGCAGGCATCGCCGCGACGGTCGGCGTCGTCGGCCAGCCGGTCCTCGATGCGGTCAACAAGATCCTCGAACTGCTGGGTGCGCGGTAGGAAGACATCGGCTACCGGATAGCGGCTTCGGGGCCGGGTTCGGGACCGAGCTCGGGGCAGCTGCTGCGGCGATGTCGTTCGTGCGTTCACGTGCCGGACTCCTTGAAGCGTCCTCGCGTGGGCCGACTCGTTGTCCGGTTGGTCTTGAGCGTTCTACCTATGACCTGCACCCCGTCGGGCGTCAGGCTGCGGGGCTGCTCGGCATGCTTCGGAATGTGCTGCCTTGTACCGGGGCAGGTCCAAGCCATGAACGGAGCACAGTGGGCAATGGCGGAGGATACGAGATTCAAACTCGTGAGGGGTTGCCCCCAACACGCTTTCCAAATGTTCGTCCGGGGGACCGGGGAGGGCCGCGGAAGCCGGTCAGCCGGCGAAGCCCGGGACCACCAGGCCGGATTCGTACGCGATCACGACCGCATGGGTCCGGTTCTGCGCGCCGAGCTTGGTCAGCACGTTTCCGACGTGGGTCTTGACCGTCTCCAGGCTCACCGTGAGGGACTCCGCGATCTCCGGATTGGAGAGCCCGGTGGCCATCAGGCGCAGCACCTCCTCTTCCCGGCAGGTCAGGGCGGCCTGCGGCAGGACCTCGGCGGAGCCCAGCGGGCGGGCGGCGACCATGCGGCCCAGTGCGGCCGGGAAGAGGACCGCTTCGCCCGCCGCCACCACCCGGACCGCCTCGGCGATCTGGCGGACCGGGAGGCGCTTGAGGACGAAGCCGCTGGCGCCCGCGCTGAGGGCGGCGGTGACGTAGCCGTCGTTCTCGAAGGTGGTGATCACCACGACCTTCGGCGGGTCGGCCGCTTCGGCCAGCAGTTGGCGGGTGGCCTCGATCCCGTTGCGACGCGGCATCCGGACGTCCATCAGGACCACGTCCGGCCGTAGGCTCCGCGCCCGTTCGACCGCCTCGACGCCGTCGGCGGCCTCGCCGACCACCGTGATCCCCGGCTGTGCGGCGAGCAGCATGCGCAGGCCGCTGCGGGTCACCTCGTCGTCGTCCGCGATCAGGAGGGTGACGGCGGGGCTGGTGACGGCAGGGAGGGCCATGCCTTCGCTCGCGTCGGATCCACTCACGCCGACACCCGTACCGGCAGCCGGACGGCCAGTCGCCAGTGCTGCGTCCCGTCCGGGCCGGCCTGGAACTCACCATGCAGCAGCCGGACGCGCTCGGCCAGTCCGGGCAGACCGTGACCGGAGGTCGGGAAGACCCCCGGGCCCGGGCCCATCCGTGCCCCGGTCCGGTTGACCACCGTGAGATCCAGTCCGTCCGGCCCGGCCGCCACTCGGACCTCGATCGGGCCGCCCGCCCCGTGGCGCAGCGCGTTCGTCAACCCCTCCTGGAGAATCCGGTACGCCGCCCGGGAGAGCGTCCCCTGCACCTGCGCCAGCTCGCCCGACAGCTCCGGTTCCACCACCGCCCCCGCGTGCCGCAGGCGGTCCAGCAGCTCGGGGAGGTCGGCCAGGGTCCGGGTCGGCGCCGTCCCCGACTGTTCCTCGCGCAGCACTCCGAGCACGTAGTCCAGGTCCTCCAGCGCGGCCCGCGTCGACTCCTCGATGCTGCGCATGGCGGCCCGCGCCGCCGCCGGGTCGGCGGAGAGCACCTCGTCCGCCACCGCCGCCTGGATGGTGGCCGTCGTCAGCGTGTGCCCGATCGAGTCGTGCAACTCGTGGGCAATCCGATTGCGTTCGGCCAGCAGCAGTTCCCGCGCGGCAGCCAGCGCGAGCCGTTCGGCCGCCGACGGCCCCAGCAGCCGTGGCGCCGACCACCGCAGAGCCTTCGTCACCAGTACGCAGACGGCCACCGCCAGCAGGATGCACACGGCCGCCACCACCCAGCTCCACCCGCCCGACACCCGGACCGACGTGCCGAACAGACTCGCCCGCGCCTCGCCGCCGAGCCAGTTCCCCGGCAGGGAGAGGCCCATGATGAACAGCACCCCGCTCGCCAGCGCCCCCGTCCACCCGACGGCCACGTGCAGCACCAGCCAGAGCGGGGTCCGCCAGCGGTCGAGGTCGAGTGAACCGGAGGCCCGGCGACCGGCCACCGGATCCGGCAGCGGCACCCGCAGCAGACGGCGGGCGGACACGACCAGCGCCCGCCGTACGGGGCGCGCCAGTCCGACCACGCCGACCAGTACCGCCCAGAACAGCAGGACCAGGACCAACTGCACGCTCTTGGGAGCGGATCGCCACGACAGCGCCGGCAACAGGGCGAAAGGCAGCAGCGGAAGGCTCGCCAGCGCGCCGCAATAGGCGAACAGCACACCCGAATACGTGGAGCCGCGCAGCAGCGGCCGAATTCCCCTGATCATGGTCGCCAGTATTGCCGGGCAACCCACCAGCAGCCTCCCCCGATCGGGGGAGCGATTTCTCCCGCCTTCCCGCGATGCGGTCAGAGGGTCCTGGGAACCAGGATCGTGCCCCGACCAAACGATTCTCCAGGAGTTGACTTATGCGTGCTCAGACCCGACAGGGCCTTCGTTCCTCGACCCGGCAGCAGGGCGGCAGGCGGCGACGAGCCGTGTCGGCCGCGGTCGCGGTGGCCATCGGCGTCATGACGCTGGGTGCCCTCGCCCCGCCCGCCGCCTCCGCTGCTGCCGCCGCCAGGCCGGACGCCGTCCAGCAGAGCCTGAACGCGCTGGTGCGCGACGACGGGATGCCCGCCGCGCTGGCGAGCGTCCAGGACCGGAACGGCCGCACCCGCACCTACATCGCAGGAGTCGGCGACCTGACCACCAGCTCGAAGGTGCCCAGGGACGGCCAGGTACGGATCGGCAGCAACACCAAGGCGTTCACGGCGGTCGTGGTCCTGCAGTTGGTCGGCGAAGGGAAGATCGGCCTCGACGCCACCGTCGACACCTACCTGCCCGGCCTCGTCCGCGGAGAGGGAATCGACGGGCGCCGCATCACCGTCCGCCAGCTCCTTCAGCACACCAGCGGACTCCCCGAGTACGGCATCCACGTCGACGACGACGAGATCAGGAACCGGTACTTCGAGCCCCGCGAGCTGCTCGACATCGCCCTCCGGTACAAGGCCGACGCGGCTCCGGGGACGACGTGGGGGTACAGCAACACCAACTATGTCCTGGCCGGCCTGATCGTCCAGAAGGTCACCGGCCGCCCCCTCGCCGAGGAGATGGACCGGCGCATCATCAAGCGCATCGGTCTGCGCCACACCTACTTCCCCGCCCCCGGCGAGATGACCATCCGAGAGCCGCACCCCCAGGGCTACCACCGCAACCCGGCGGACGGACCGCTGCGCGACTTCACGGAGATGGACCCCTCCGCAGGCTGGGCCGCAGGCCAGTTGATCTCCACCAACTCCGACCTCAACCGCTTCTTCACCGCGCTCCTCGGCGGCCGCCTCCTCCCGGCGGCCCAGCTCGCCGAGATGCGCACGACCGTCCCCGCCGGGACCTCCGGCCTCCGCTACGGGCTGGGGCTCACGAGCAGGCCGCTGTCGTGCGGCGGCGTCTACTGGGGCCACGGCGGCGACATCGCGGGGTACGAGACCCGGGGCGGTGTCACCGACGACGGCCGCGCCGCCAACGTCGCGGTCACCAGCATCCCGACGGACGAGGCGGCCACGCAGCACGTGAAGGACGCCGTGGACAGGGCCCTGTGCGGCTGAATCACGCACCCGGCAACCCGGCAACCCGAACGACGATCCAACGATTCCTCAGGAGTTGACTCATGCGTGGACAGACACGGCAAGGGCTTCGCTCGCCGGGCCGGCAGCAGGGCACGCGGCGACGGGCCCTGCCCGCCGCGGTCGCGGTGGCCATCGGCGTCATGACGCTGGGTGCCCTCGCCCCGCCCGCCGCCTCCGCCGTCAGGCCGGACGCCGTCCAGCAGAGCCTGAACGCGCTGGTGCGCGACGACGGGATGCCCGCCGCGCTGGCGAGCGTCCAGGACCGGAACGGCCGCACCCGTACCTACACCGCAGGGCTCGGCGACCTGGCCACCGGCGCACCGGTACCCGTCGACGGGCAGGTGCGGATCGGCAGCAACACCAAGACCTTAGTCGCGGTCGTCGTCCTCCAGCTCGTCGCGGAGCGGAGGGTGGACCTGGACGCCTCCGTCGACACCTACCTGCCCGGCCTCGTCCGCGGGGAGGGGATCGACGGACGGCGCATCACCGTCCGCCAGCTCCTCCAGCAGACCAGCGGACTCCCCAACTACAGCAATTACCTCGGGGACGACGTCCGGTACTACGCCCCCCGCGAACTGCTCGCCACAGCCCTCCAGCACCCGGCCGACTTCGCCCCCGGGACGAGTTGGAAGTACAGCAACACCAACTACGTGCTCGCCGGCCTGATCGTCCAGAAGGTCACCGGCCGCCCCCTGGCCGAGGAGATCGACCGGCGCGTCGTCCGACGCGCCGGGCTGCGCCACACCTACTTCCCCGCCCCCGGTGACGCGAGCATCCGGGAGCCCCACCCCCACGGCTACTACCGGGAATCGGCGGACGCGCCGCTGCGCGACATCACGGAGATCGACCCCTCCTGGGGCTGGGCGGCAGGCCAGATGGTCTCCACCGGCTCCGACCTCAACCGCTTCTTCAGCGCACTCCTGGCCGGTCGCCTCCTGCCCTCGGCCCAGCTAGCCCAGATGCGCTCCACCGTCCCCGCCGAAGCGACCTTCGGCCCCGGTGCCCGCTACGGACTTGGACTTGTCAGCAGGCCGTTGCCGTGCGGCGGCCTCTCCTGGGGCCACGGCGGCAGCTTCCCGGGGTACGAGACCCGGGGCGGCGCCACCGACGACGGCCGCGCCATCAACGTCGCGGTCACCATGCAGCTCACCGACGAGGCGGGCCGGAGGAATCTCGAACGCGCCGTGGACACCGCCTTGTGCCGCTGAACCCCGCCGAGGGCGTTCCGTGAAGCAGAACGACCGACGCCGCGAGTTCAAGAACACCAAGTCGCGTGCCGGCTGCCGCACCATCGGGCTTCGGGACCTGATCATCGAGCTCCTCCGGGAGCACCAGGACGCCCAGGCGTGGGAGCGGAAGCAAGCCGGGGACGAGTGGGAGGACAAGGGTGCGTCTTCGCGCAGCCAACTGGGGCCCGCTCATTCCGAATGCCGACTACCAGCACTGGAAGAAGCTCTGGACGACGCGGGCGCGCGGGACGGCTGCCTTCGTGACGCACGCCACATCGCCGGGACCATCCTGCTGCTGGGAGTCCCCGATGTGGTGGTCGACGCGATCACGGGCTGGGAGCCCGGCGGCTCGGCGCGGATGCGCGCCGGGTACCTGCACGTCACCGGTCCCATGCTGAAGAACGTCGCCGAGCAGGTCGGTGACGCAACCGAGGAGGCAGGCCCCGACACCGGCTCGGACCCCGCAGAGCGGGCCGCAGACCCCAACTGAGACGGAAACTGAGACCACGAACGTCGAAGGGCCCCACAGCAAGCTGCGGGGCCCTTCGACGTATTGCCCGGTGAGAGCAATGGCGGAGGATACGAGATTCGAACTCGTGAGGGGTTGCCCCCAACACGCTTTCCAAGGGTTCGTCCGGGGGTTCGAAGACGTACCGGAGCGTTCTGATCTGCGGTGCAGCAGCTGCGGGCGGGGCTTCTGAACGGTGCTGTACGTGGGCGAACGCAACCGGAACTGCAACCACGGAGCAGCAGGAGGGGGCCTGCCGCTCTGCCGGCCGTAGGTCAGACTGCCGGCGGGTCCGCTTGGCGGGGCAGTTCCAGTGTGGCGACGGCTCCGTGGGGCGTGGTGTTGGCCAGAGTGAGGTGGGCGCCGATGACGTGGGCCTGGCCGGGGGCGAGGGTGAGGCCGAGGCCGTGTCCGTGGCCCCGTTCGGCAGCTTCGGTGCGGAAGCGCTGGGGTCCGTGGGCGAGGAGTTCCGGGGAGAAGCCGGGGCCGTGTTCGCGTACGACGATGGTCGTGCCGTCGACCGTGACCTCGACCGGCGTCGCGCCGTGGCGGTGGGCGTTGAGGATCAGGTTGGTGACGATGCGGTCGAGACGGCGCGGGTCGGTCTCGGCGACCGGGTGGCCGGTCACCCCGACCCGCGTCTCCAGGCCCGTGCGTCGTACGGATTCCGCCACCAGCTCGTCGAGTGGCACCGCCTGGACGTCGGCCTGACGACCACATGGTCCAGGAGGAACTGGCGGACACGGAGGCGCTGCGCATCATTCTCTACAAGCTCTTCGACCATCTCCCGGCACAGCCCCTGCTGGACGGCCTGCCCACCGTATGGGCGGCGGGCCGCGCGCTCGCAGGCCCGGTCATCGGCACGATCACGGTGGCGTCCCTCCCCGAGCCCTTCCGCCGACAGGCGGGTCTGCCCGAAATCCCTGGCGCCCAGACGCTGATGCAAAGCGTCTGCGTGGCCGTCGGCCCGGCGCGCTTCCTGCCCGACAACTGGCTCCGGGCCGAGGGTCTCACCAGCCTGCTCTACCTGTCCTCGGACAGCGACGTCCCTCAAGCCGCGACGCTCACCGCGCTGCGCGGCCGGATGAAACAGGTCGGCGCTCTGTTCCGGCTGGTCACGCCGTTTGCCGTGCAGCACGGTCCCGCCGAGAGAACCGGATCACAGCGGAGCGCTGACGAATTCTTCACCGCGGTGCTGGACCAGACCGGCGACGGCTACCTGGACTGGCCCGATCTCGCCGCCATGGCCCGGGAGCTGTCCTCCCGCCTCGATCTGGACGAACCGGAGGAGACCAGGCTCTACCACGCGTATGCCGAGTGGTTGAGGGAACTCCAGGCGGCCCTCGACATCGACGGCGACGGCCGCATCAGCAAGGAGGAGTACGCCGCCGCTGTCCCCTCCCTCGCCGGGCCCGCGCTGATCAGGGTCGCCGAAGTGCTCTTCGACGTCACCGACGCGGACGGCAACCAGTTCATCGACGCGGACGAGTACCGGGCCCTGTTCCGGACCGGGTTCCGGCGCACGGTGTCCGACGCCGACGCAAGGTACTCACGCAGCGCGTTCGTGAAGGACTTTCTCTCCTTCATGTCGGGCCGCCGGCGCTCGACCGCCTATGACCCACTGCTCGCCGACGCGTAGGACCCCCGGACCGAAGGGGCCGCCGGGAGGACAGGATTACGGGAGGAGCTTCACCACCCCGATCCGGTTCGGCAGTCCCCGCGTGGCCCCCTCACGCCGATGGCACCGGTCCCCGTGGCGGGGGCCGGTGCCATCGGCCAGGTGGTGCGCTCAGGCACCGTCAGCGCGGTACGTGGCCCCCAGGCGTCAGCCCTGGCGCGCGTCCGTGACCTTCCCCGTGAGGAGGGGGCCCTCCAACCACTCGTTCTCCTTGAGGATGTTCACCTGCATCCGCAGGGACTCCTCCGACTCGGTCAGCGCGTCGGTGACCGTGGGCACGGACACTTCGGTGCTCGTCTTGCCCTTGGGGACGGACACCCAGAGGGAGGGACTGTTCGTGGACAGGGGCCGCTCCGGGTCGGCTGCCTCGCCGAGGCTGGAGAGCCACTCCTCGTCGACATCCTTCGTGGACAGCTCCGTGCCCTCGCGCGCCGGCAGGAGGTCGAACCGCGTCTCGATGCTGATGTCGGCGGGCTGGGAGAGCTCCACCTTCCAGGTGAGCTTCTGGCCCTCGGTGACCGAGTCGGCGACCGGGGTCACGGTGACCGTGGGCATGGGGTCGTCGTTCTCGACGAGCACGCCCCCGAAGGCGCCGCCGACCGCAGTGCCGCGCACGGCCTTGGCCGCGACCTCGTGGCTGAGGTCGTAGTTGTAGCGGGAGTTGCCCGTGACCGTGATCGGCACGTCCACGGAGCCACCGGCCTTCACCGTCACGGTGCGGATGGTGGACTTGCGGGTCTCCGGGTCGCGGACGGCGAGCTTGATCACGCCGTTGCCCTTGCCCGTGACCTGGACGGGCACGCGGTAGGTGCGGGTGCCGGAGTCGCCCTCCTTGACCGTCAGCCTGCCGATGTCGACACGCGAGAGCGCGACGGGGCGTACCGCCGGGGTGCCGGGGCGCCAGCCCCAGGCGTCCATCAACCAGAGCTCGCCGGAGCTGCTGCGTGGGGTGAGCTCCAGCGACTGTGTCCGCTTCAGGTCGACACCGGCGCCGACGGCGGCCTTCAGCGGGACGCGGACCTCACGCGCCCAGTGCGCGGCCGTCGAGTCGGAGCCGGGAAGGCCGTCGACGGTGACCTGACCGAGCCTCACCCGCTTGCCGGAGGTGTCGGTGAGGGCGACGTCGAGCCGGGTGCCCCGGGTGTTCGGCGGCACCATCACCCGCAGGGCGAGCGCGTCGGAGCCCGCCAGCGAGAAGGCTCGCTCCGGCGTCAGCCGGACCGGGGTGCCCGGCTCGGTCCAGCGGGCCGTGACCGCGTTGCGGCCCGGCTCGCTGGTGGTCTCCGCCCAGGACGCGAAGTGCGGCGACCTACCGGGGGCGGAGTCAGGCATACAGGCCCGGGTGGCGCTCGTCGTGACCTGCTGGCACACGCGCCCGTTCGTCACCGAGAGCGGGTCGTCGGGCCGGATCGCCGGGGTGCGGTTGCCGCCGACGGCGTGGGTCAGTACCCGGGCGGGATCGGCCGAGGGCGCGCGCCGGTCGGAGCCGTCGAGCAGCGGGCGGACCCGGTCGTCGCCCGCGAGGAAGAGCCGCGCGGCGGCGGCGATGTAGGTGGTGCCCGCCGTCTGCTGCTGCTTGGCGCTCAGCCGGGTCTTGGCCCGTGCCGAGCAGACCGGGTCCGGGTTGTTCTTGTCGTCCCAGAAGTCGTCGGCGGCCGGGGCCTCGGCCTGGCCGGGCGTCCACTCCGTGTTGAAGAAGTTGTGGTTGGCGCCGACCATGTACACCGCGCTGTGCAGCGCCGTGCCCTGGCCGATGCCCCGGGTGCCGTCGAGGTACATCTGGCCCTGGAGGTCGCTCACATCGCCGTCACAGCCCGGCAGGATGGTCATGGAGGGCACGTCGGGCGTGGGGTTCTGGCCGAAGTTGGTGGGGCCGATCAGGACGGTGCCGCGGATCCGCCAGCTCACCGGCCCCCGGTAGCCGTCCTCGGCGGGCGGCGGCGGGGAGACGCTGTCGAGAGCGGCCCGGTTGACGCCCTCGCCGCCCCGGGAGTGGCCGACCAGGAGCACCTTCGAGAGGTCCGCGGGCTCCGTCGCGCGCACGGTCTCGGGGGCCTTCGCGGGGTTCGCGCCCCACTCCGCCCAGCGGGCGAGGTGCCGGCGCACCAGGGACGAGCGGGCCTGCGCCCCGAAGTCGGCCGCGCGGCCGTCCTGCGCGTTGACACCGTTCGCGGAGATGGAGACCGTCACATAGCCCTGGGATGCCAGGAGCTTCTGGTCGTGCAGAAAGCCTCGGTAGCTCGGGATCTCCTTGTTGCCCGGCTTGCACGGCCACTCCATGCCCGCGCTGTTCTTGCCGGGCTCGTAGCAGGTGGCGCTGCGGCCGTGGACGAAGAGCGCCAGCGGTCGCTTCCCCGGCGCGTCCGTCGGGCCGACGACCGTGGCGCGCATCTCCACGGGCTCGGCGTAGCCCGGCAGCCTCACCGACTTCAGGGAGTACTCACCGCTGATGGTGTGGTACTTACCGGCGACACCGGGGTCGACCGGGTTGGCGGGGAACGGCTCCTGGGGCGCCTCCGCAGCCGACGAGCGCCGCTGACCGGGTGCCTGGTCGGCCTTTGCGGCGTCCAGCCGCCGCGAACCGGCGACCACCTGCAGTTCGCTCACCGGGCCGACCTTCGCCCCGTCGAGGCTGAGACGGAAGGTGCGTTGGTCGGGGGAGGGCTTCGGGACGCCGAGGGTCCGCTCCCCCGAGCGGAACTCGACCAGGGCGCCACCCATGCCCACGGGCTCGGGCGAGCTCCAGACCAGCTCCCCGCCCTCGACACGCCACCCCTCCGGCAGCCGCTCCCCGGAGGCGCCCGGCGGCGCGCCGGGTATGGACTCGGCGGCCGGCTGCGCATGCGCCGGCCCTGGCACACCCGCCGCCAGCGCCACGGCCGCCAAGGCAGCCGTCAGCGCGCGTGAGACCTGTCTCACGATGGTGTCTCCTCATCGTTGGTCGTGCTTCAGCGCCCCAGGAATCCCAGGAGCACCTCCCCGCACCGGGGAGAGGGTGACGTGTCATCACCGGTTGCCCCACCTCGGAGAACCTGACAGGAATCTGACAGGAGTCGAACAGGAGCCGAACAGGAGCGCCAAAGAGGAGCGCCAAAGAGGAGCCGGACGGGAGTCATGGGGCCGGTCGCTGATCGAAGGATCCTGACCCGGAGCGGCGGTCCGATGTCCGTGCGGCGATCGGGGCCCGGCGCCCTGTGTTCGCCGACGCCCGGCGCGACCGGGCCGGTGGGATGAGCGGGATCTCCGTGATGGAGCGTTCGGCACGCCGGATCAACGACCCCTGCCCGAGAGGGGGCGAGCTGCTCGCGGCGGTGCCTTCGAGCCCGATACGGACTCGCGCTTCGTTCTCGCCTTCCTGTCCCTTCCGGGAGTACAGGCATGGATCAAAGACCGAGCAGAGACGACCATCGTCGCCTCGATCAAGACAAAGGCGATGCAGCAGCTTCCCGTACTGCTGCCATCCATCGAGGAGCAGCGCCGCATCGGTGATCTCCTGTGCGCACTCGACAGCCAGATCGGGGCCCACCACCGGGTAGTGGCGGGCGGCGGAACGCGCGCACGGCGAACTCGCGACCCTGCTGATGGGGAGTGCTCTCTCGTCCGATGAACGGACGCCCGCACCTGACGCGAGGGCGGCGGAGCCACGTGAAAAGGGGCTCAGGGACAGGACAACCCGAGGCTGTCTTCGTAGCCGGCACGGCGTTCGCCGGCTGCAGGGTCCTGTGCCTCGGAGTGCTGAAAGCGGCCTAACGCCGTCCGGGCCGGAGACGGTTCGAACCCATCACCCACGACTACGAACGTCGAAGGGCCTCACCGCAAGCGATGGGGCCCTTCGACGTATTGCCCAGTGAGAGCAATGGCGGAGGATACGAGATTCGAACTCGTGAGGGGTTGCCCCCAACACGCTTTCCAACTCTGCATGGCCGAGTCCGTTCTGGTTCACGGTCGTCCGCGGGCTGGGCTACTGGGTTGCTCACAGGAAGGCTGAACGGCCGCGTACGGATGCGAATGAGACTGTTGGACTGCCCGGACGCCAGCCGTAGCCCCGCAGCACATTCGGGTTGGGGCTGAGGGCTGAGGGCTGACGCCTGCTTTAGGAGTTCGATCCCCCATCCGTGCGACTGACTTGGACTCGTGCTCGCCGGGTGGTCCGTAGTCCAGCTCCAGCCGCCGGGATCCGTTGCCGTCTGGCGACGTTGATGTCAGCTGGTGATGTCAGACCGTTCTCACAGTCGGTCTGACAGTCAGTCGATCGGATCATATGCAGTGTGCGTCCAACGGCTCGCCATCGCACTTTGGATGCGGAGTGCCGCCCACCCTCTCCACAATGAGTCACATAGGGTGACGAGCAGTCACATAACGTGTGGCTGCGGTGCGCTGTCGGCTCCCACGGTATGTCCGCTCGCAGCCGCCCTTCCTGACGAAGCGAGGCATTCGTGATCCCACATGCGGGCAAGGAACCCGGGCCGCAGGGCGGTCCGGCACCGGACCGGGGCAGGCCCAGGCCACGCCTGGGCATCTTGCGGCTGGTCATCGGGGCCCTGGCCATGCTGGCCATACTGGCGGGACTGTCCCTGCCGGCCCTGGCTGCGGCCCCGGCGCAGGCGGCCGCCCCCACGCCGAACGCCTACGTCACCAATTTCAATTCGAACACGGTGTCGGTGATCGACACGGCCACGAACACGGTCACCGACACCATCACCGTCGGTGCTGCCCCGTTCACTGTGGCCGTCACCCCCGACGGCGCCCACGCCTACGTCACCAATTTCGGTTCGACGACGGTATCGGTGATCGACACGGCCACGAACACGGTCACCACCACCATCACCGTCGGCACCAGCCCGGTCGGTGTGGCCATCACCCCCGACGGCGCCCACGCCTACGTCGCCAATTTCGGGTCCAACACGGTGTCGGTGATCGACACCGCGACGAACACGGTCACCACCACCATCACCGTCGGCGCCGGCCCGGTCGGTGTGGCCTTCACCCCCGACGGCGCCCACGCCTACGTCACCAATGAGAACGCGAACACGGTGTCGGTGATCGACACGGCCACGAACACGGTCACCGACACCATCACCGTCGGCACCACCCCGGCCTTTGTGGCCATCACCCCCGACGGCACCCACGCCTACGTCGCGAATGAGAACTCCAACGACGTGTCGGTGATCGACACCGCGACGAACACGGTCACCGCCACGATCCCCGTCGGCAACAACGCGGTCGGTGTGGCCATCACCCCCGACGGCACCCACGCCTACGTCACCAATCAGAACTCGAACACGGTGTCGGTGATCGACACGGCCACGAACACGGTCACCGACACCATCACCGTCGGCACCACCCCGGTCGGTGTTGCCTTCACCCCGGATGGCACCCACGCCTACGTCGCCAATCGGAACTCGGACACGGTGTCGGTGATCGACACAGCCACGAACACGGTCACCACCACCATCCCCGTCAGCAACGGCCCCATCGGTGTGGCCATCGGCACGCCGCCGTTCCCCTACCTGACCGTCACCAAGACGCACCGCGGCGCGTTCGTTCAGGGCAGGAGGAACACCTACAGGATCACGGTCACCAACCACGGCACCGGCCCGACCGACGCCACCACCGTCACCGTGACCGACACCCTGCCCACGGGGCTGACCCCCGTTTCGCTCCGCGGCACCGGATGGGCCTGCACCCGCGACACACTCACCTGCACCCGCAGCGACACCCTCGCCCCCGGCCGCAGCTACCCGACCATCAAGCTCACGGTCAAAGCGTCCTGCAGCGCGCCGAAGCAGGTCACCAACACCGCCACGGTCACCGGAGGCGGCAGCACCCCCGCCACCACCACCGACCCCACCACCATCAAACGCGGCAAATGCTGCGAAAAGCACCACCACAACGGCAGACACCACAAGAAGCACAGGCCCGGCAAGCACGACGCCAGACACGACGCACCCAGCAAGCAGCAGCCACACCACCGCTGACGACCCGCCACGGACAGCACGCACGCTCGACAGGAACACCAGGCGGCAGAAAGGGGGCCGCGCCATCTCCGCATGGCGCGGCCCCCAGCCACGTACAAGTCCTCACAGCCGTACGCCCCGGCCCCTGGCTCAGGGTTGTTCAGCCATAGCCCAGTGACCGCGGAGACCACGATGCTCCCTCGCTGCCATCCCGTCCGCCGTCGTCCCACACGCCGTGGAGCGGGCTTGGCTCTGCCTGGGGCGACGGTGGAAAATCACGCAATGCGCCGCGGCCACGTCACACGGAATGTCGCCACTCTCGCGGTTCCGCCGAGGATTGAGGAAGAGGAGGTGGAGCCGTACGACATCGAGGAGGTGCAGCGTCTCCTCTCCGAGGCCGCCAAGCTGCGGAACAGCGCCCGCTGGTCTATCGCGCTCGCGCTGGGGCTGCGGCAGGGTGAAGCGCTCGGGCGGCGTGGGCGGACCTCGATACCAGCAGCGGTGTCCTGCGCGTCAGGAAGAACCGTCTGAGGCCGAAGTACCTGCACGGGTGCGGGGGCGACTGCGGTACGAAGCCGGGCTACTGCAAGAAGCGGGTCAGGGAGAACGAGGACACGGCCAACACGAAGTCGCGTGCCGGCCGCCGCGTCATCGGTGTCCCCGACGAATTGGTGAGGCTGCTGGAGCTCCACCGCAGAGAGCAGGCACGCGAGCGAGCGATTGCCGGGCAGGACTAGCGTGAGTCAGGGTTCGTGTTCGCCTCCCTCGCCGGCGCGCCTTTGGTGCCGAGCACGGACTATGACGCGTGGAAGCGGCTGCTCGCCGATGCGAAGGTGCGGGACGGGCGCTTGCATGATGCCCGGCACACCGCGGCAACCGTTCTGCTCATCCTCGGTGTCCCCGAACGGGTTGTGATGCAGATCATGGGCTGGTCGTCCACCGCGATGGCGGCGCGGTACCAACACGTGACGGGCGGCATCCTCGCCGACGTCGCGCAGCGGGTCGGGGGGCTCATCTGGGAAGTGGCCAACGACGCTGACGGCAGGGGCGCGGAGGGCTCCGAAGAGTCTCGTTGAGACTGCAGATGAGACTACGAACGTCGAAGGGCCCCACTGCAAGCAGCGGGGCCCTTCGACGTATTGCCCGGTGAGAGCAATGGCGGAGGATACGAGATTCGAACTCGTGAGGGGTTGCCCCCAACACGCTTTCCAAGCGTGCGCCCTAGGCCACTAGGCGAATCCTCCGCGGCAAACAATACAAGACGTTGAGGAGTGCTCGCGAACCCGTTCCCCCCGGACTTCTCCCGGACCCCCGTCGGACTCGTTCGCGGGGGGTCCGGGAGGTGGGGCAGTGGACCGGCAGGGGTGGGGATCGGCTAAGGTGGGCGTCAGCCCCTCACGTGGCGCTATCTGACTGAACTCCCCCAGGGCCGGAAGGCAGCAAGGGTAGGTCGGCTCTGGCGGGTGCGTGGGGGGCCCTTGTGTTTCCCGGGCCCGTTGCTTTCCCGGGCCTGCGGTTCCCGGGCCTGCGGTTCCCGGGCCTGCGGTTCCCGGGCCTGCGGTTCCCGGGCCTGCGGTTCCCGGGCCTGCGGTTCCCGGGGGTGCGGGGCGGGGCTTCGCACGGTCCGGGGCCGGTTGTCGGTCCGCCCGGATAACCTCGTATGTGTGTCGTCCCTTGCGCTGTACCGCCGCTACCGCCCCGAGTCGTTCGCCGAGGTCATCGGGCAGGAGCATGTCACCGACCCGCTGCAGCAGGCGCTGCGGAACAACCGGGTCAATCACGCGTACCTGTTCAGCGGTCCGCGCGGCTGTGGCAAGACGACCAGCGCGCGCATCCTCGCCCGCTGTCTGAACTGCGAGCAGGGGCCGACGCCCACGCCGTGCGGGGAGTGCCAGTCCTGCCAGGACCTCGCACGCAACGGGCCGGGGTCGATCGATGTCATCGAGATCGACGCCGCGTCGCACGGTGGTGTGGACGACGCCCGTGATCTGCGGGAGAAGGCGTTCTTCGGGCCCGCGTCGAGTCGTTACAAGATCTACATCATCGACGAGGCGCACATGGTCACGTCGGCGGGGTTCAACGCCCTGCTGAAGGTGGTCGAGGAGCCGCCGGAGCATCTGAAGTTCATCTTCGCCACGACCGAGCCCGAGAAGGTCATCGGCACCATCCGGTCGCGTACGCACCACTACCCGTTCCGTCTCGTGCCGCCGGGGACGCTGCGCGAATACCTCGCCGAGGTCTGCGGCAAGGAGAACAGCACCGTCGAGGACGGCGTGCTGCCGCTCGTCGTGCGGGCCGGGGCCGGGTCCGTGCGTGACTCGATGTCCGTGATGGACCAGCTGCTGGCCGGTGCGGGCGACGACGGTGTGACATACGCCATGGCGACCTCGCTGCTCGGCTATACGGACGGCTCGCTGCTCGACTCGATCGTGGACGCCTTCGCGGCGGGCGACGGGGCTGCGGCGTTCGAGGTCGTGGACCGGGTGATCGAGGGCGGCAACGACCCGCGCCGCTTCGTCGCCGACCTCCTGGAGCGGCTGCGCGACCTGGTGATCCTGGCCGCCGTGCCGGACGCCGGGGAGAAGGGGCTGATCGATGCTCCCGCCGATGTCGTCGAGCGGATGCAGGCCCAGGCGTCCGTCTTCGGCGCCGCCGAGCTGAGCCGCGCCGCCGACCTGGTCAACGAAGGGCTCACGGAGATGCGCGGGGCGACCTCGCCGCGTCTCCAGGTGGAGCTGATCTGCGCCCGGGTGCTGCTGCCCGCGGCCTTCGACGACGAGCGTTCGCTGCAGGCCCGGCTCGACCGGCTGGAGCGGGGCGCTTCCTTCGCGACCACGGGCCCGGGGCCCGCCATGGGATACCTGCCCGGCCCGGAGGCGCCGGCCCACGCGCCCGCGCCCGCCGCGTCCACCGCACCTGTCGTGCAGCCCGGTGCGGGACCCGCCGCCGCGCGTGCGGCGGTACGGGGCGAAGCGCCCGCGCCCGCGCCGGTCCAGGCGGCGCCGCCCGCCCCCGCCGCAGCACCGCCCGCGGTCCCCGCCGCCCCCGTGGCCCCGCAGCCGCTCGGCCGAGGCCCCGGCTCCCGCGGGCGGTCAGCGTCCCGGTGCCTGGCCCACCGCCGCCGCGCCGGAGTCGGGCCGACGCCCCGGTGGCTGGCCGACCGCTTCCGCCCCGGGCCAGTCGCCCGCGCCGCAGCCCGCTCCGGCCGCCGCGCCGGTCCAGGCCGCGCCCGTGGCACCGGTGCCTGCCGCCGCCGAGCCGGGTCCGGGCATGACCCAGGGCGCCGGCCAGGTGCGGAACATGTGGCCGGACATCCTGGAGGCGGTGAAGAACCGCCGCCGGTTCACCTGGATCCTGCTCAGCCAGAATGCCCAGGTCACCGGCTTCGACGGCAGCACCCTGCAGATCGGCTTCCTCAACGCGGGCGCGCGCGACAACTTCGCGAGCAGCGGCAGCGAGGACGTGCTGAGGCAGGCCCTCGCCGAGCGGTTCAACGCGCAGTGGAAGATCGAGGCCGTCGTCGACCCGTCGGGCGGCGCCGGCGCACCCCCGCAGACCGGCGGAGGCCGCCCCTCCGCCGCGCCGCCCATGCCGCAGCATCAGGCCCCCGCGCCCCAGCAGAGTTACGAGCCCCGGCCGGCCGCTTCTCCGCACCAGCAGCCGGGTCACCAGCAGCAGCCGGCTCAGCCGCAGCCGGGCGCCGCATCCGCCGCGGAGCCCGCACCGCGGTCGTACTCCGCGCCCGAGCCCCCGCGCGCGGTCGCGCCCGAGGACGACACCCCCGAGGCCGACGACCCGGACCTCGTCGACTCGGCGCTCTCCGGGCACGACCTGATCGTCCGCGAGCTGGGCGCCACGGTCGTCGAGGAGTTCACCAACGAATGACGGATAACGAATAACGGACGGCGGGGGCGCCCGGGGCGTCCGCCACGGCTCCCGGGGTGTCCACGGAGCGGCGTCCCGTCAAGGGCGCCACGCCCCGGCGGCTAGGCTGCACCCCGTGAAGGTCCTCGTCATCGGCGGCGGCGCCCGCGAACACGCCCTGTGCCGCTCTCTGTCCCTCGACCCCGACGTCACCGCTCTGTACTGCGCTCCCGGCAACGCCGGTATCGCGGAGGTGGCCGAACTGCACCCGGTCGACGCCCTCGACGGCGACGCCGTCGCGCGCCTCGCCACCGACCTGGGCGCCGAGCTGGTGGTCGTCGGCCCGGAGGCACCGCTCGTCGCCGGAGTCGCCGACGCCGTGCGCGCCGCGGGCATCCCCTGCTTCGGTCCCTCCGGCGAGGCGGCCCAGCTGGAGGGCTCCAAGGCGTTCGCCAAGGACGTGATGGCCGGTGCCGCCGTCCCGACCGCCCGTAGCTACGTCTGCACCACCCCGGCCGAGATCGACGCCGCTCTCGACGCCTTCGGCGCCCCGTACGTCGTCAAGGACGACGGTCTCGCCGCGGGCAAGGGCGTCGTCGTCACCGACGACGTCGAGGCGGCCCGTGCCCACGCCCTGGCCTGCGACCGCGTGGTCATCGAGGAGTTCCTCGACGGCCCCGAGGTGAGCCTCTTCGCGATCACGGACGGCACCACCGTGCTGCCGCTCCAGCCCGCGCAGGACTTCAAGCGTGCCCTGGACGACGACGAGGGCCCGAACACCGGCGGCATGGGCGCGTACTCCCCGCTCCCGTGGGCCGACCCCAAGCTGGTCGACGAGGTCATGGAGTCGGTGCTCCAGCCGACCGTCGACGAGCTCCGGCGCCGCGGCACCCCGTTCTCCGGGCTGCTGTACGCGGGCCTCGCGATCACCTCGCGCGGTGTCCGGGTGATCGAGTTCAACGCCCGCTTCGGCGATCCCGAGACCCAGGTGGTCCTGGCCCGCCTGAAGACCCCGCTGGCCGGTGTCCTGCTCGGCTCCGCCAACGGCACGCTCGACGAGCTGCCCCCGCTCAAGTGGCGCGACGAGGCCGCCGTCACCGTGGTCATCGCCTCGCACAACTACCCGGGTACGCCGCGCACGGGCGACCCGATCGAAGGGCTCGACGAGGTGGCGGCGCAGGATGCCCCGCACGCGTACGTCCTGCACGCGGGCACCAGGCGGGAGGGCGACACGATCGTCAGCGCGGGCGGCCGGGTGCTGTCCGTGACCGCGACCGGCAAGGACCTCGCGGGCGCCCGGGAGCGTGCCTACGCGGCGGCGGCCCGGATCCGGCTCGACGGCTCGCAGCTCCGTACGGACATTGCGCGGAAGGCCGCGGAGGGCTGAGACGGGCCGCGGGACTGCGGGAGACCGGCCGCGGAGGGCCGAGACCGGCCTCCCGCATCCGGCCTCCCGCAGTCCCGCATTCCGCATTCCGCCGACGCGCCCCGACATGCCCCGACGCGTCGCTGCCTCAAGGACGGCGGCGCGTCAGCACCTTTGCCCAAAGCCATTCCATCGAGTGACGGCTGAGCCATCCGGATGACGCCCGCCGAGGCCCCAACTAGGGTGCGGCGCAAGCATTCCGGCACTTGGCCCACTGGCATTGCGATGTCGGTGACGGATGCCACAGTGGGGGAGTGAGCAACACCGCCGCGGGGGCAGAGGGGGTGACGTCCGGCCGTGTCCGGTATCGGTACAAGTGAGGAGCTGGGTGCGCTGAGTGCGCGTGCCCGAGCTCACGCGCTGCTGCGCATCCGCGGCAGGGCGACAGCCGTGGCGATCCTGCCGACGGCGGTGGCCGTCGTGCTGCTCGTGGCGGGTGCCCAGGGCCTGGCCGTGGGCAGCGGCTGGGACACGGCGCGCTGGGTCGTGACGGCCTGCGCGGTCGTCGTGCTCCTGCTCGCCGCGGCGGTCGCGGTAGCGATCGTACGGGCGAGGCCGGCGGTCAGCCCGACCGTCCCGCTCCCGGAGAAGGCCGCCCCCGATCTCTATCGCCTGGTCAGGGACCTCGCCGACCGGCTCGGGGTCCCCGCGCCCTCGGCAATAGCTCTGACGCCCGACTGCGACAGCTGGCTGGAGGACCGCACCCACCCCTCGGCGCAGCCCGCGGCGGACACCGGCCCGGATCCGGCGGCGCATTCCGCGGCCCGGACCCGCCGCCGGGTCCAGGCGGCTCCGGTGCTGGTCATCGGATCGCCGTTCCTGTGGTGGATGCGGGTCGCGGAGCTACGGGCGGTGCTCGCCCCGGTCGTCGCGGGCACGGGCCCGTCCGCCCATCCCGACATAGCGGCGGCCCGCCGTTTCGTCCGGGGGCTCGACGGAGCGGTCGCCGACGCCGCCGTGCCCGTGCAGGGCCCGCTGGCCTGGGTGCGCGGAGTGCCCCGTGCCTTCGTCGGCCGGATCGCCAGACTGCTGCTGCGCAGTTGTCGCAGCCATGCCGCAGAGATGGAGCGGAGCGTCGCCGCCGCCGCGTCGGTCCGTGCACAGGGTGTGGACTACGGTCTGCGGATCGTCGCCCAGGAGCAGGTCGGCCTCGCCTACGCGGGCTGGGACCGGCTGCTCACCCGGGTCGCCCTGCCCGCCTGGCGGATGGGCCGCTGGCCGTCCCGGCTGGACGCGGGCGTCGTGTCCGCCCTCACCGAGCTGTCCCGGCGCGACCGGCTCGCCGACGGATTCGCCTCGCGGCTCGGCGAGCGCCCCGCCTGCGATCTCCTGGAGGAGCCGGGTGCGGCCGACGAGGCGGCATCGCTGCTGGCGGCCCGGCTGTTCCACGGGGGCCCGGCCCGGCCGGGTCCGGACTGGTCGCCGGTCGACTGGCAGCAGTACCCGGAAGAGGTCGTCGACCGGAAGTGGCGCACCGAGGCCGCCCGCCTGCACCGCGTCCTCGACTCGATGAGCGCCGCGCCCGCCCCGGGCCCGGGTCCCGACGGCCTGGACGCCGCCCACACCCCCTCCCGTCCCGCCTGCCCCATCGACGCGGGGGTGCCCACGCTGGCCCGTGTCGTCGAGCATCTGGCAGGCCGGACCGGGGGCGGCGAGGCGCTCGCCGCCGGGATCAGCGCCGCGGTGGCCCGCGAGGAGGCGGCGGCCCAGCAACACCGGGCCGGTGGCGCATCGCGCCCGGCGAGCGCCCCGACCGCCATCGGCGGGGACGCCCTGGACGTCTGGGGCCCCGACCCCCTCCCGCTCTTCCCGCTCCTGCCACCGCGCACGGGTACGGAGCTGCTCGCCGACCATGTCGCGGCGATGGTCTGCTGCGCGGCGGTGGACACGGCGGGCGCGGCGCCCGGCCTCGACTGGCTCGACGGTCCCGCCCTGCTGATCGACGGCGAGCGCCGGGCCGACCTGGGCAGTCCCGTCCTCAGCCTGGTCGAGGACGGGGACGCGGAACCGCTGCGTTCCTGGCTGGACTCGATCGGTGTACGAACCGACAAACCCGTCCGCCTCGTCTGAACCACCCGCCCCCGCCGTCACACCCCAACACCCGGAACGGCACGTTCCGTTCACGTCAATTCGCGACGAACGGTGACGGACTGCATGCGTTATGTGATGTGCTGGGGATTGACGCTGACAGTCGGCGCATCACTGTTGGCGCACTGATGACGCATGACCACGGGCGATCGACCATCGGCCATCGACTGCTGTCTCGGGGTACTTGAGGGAGGGAAACCGTATGGGGGCGGAGCAGATTCGACGTTGGGAGTCGGGTGCCCTCGCGCACGCCGTCTCCGACCCCTTCGGCCAAGGCCCCCTGCCCTGGCTGCGCGGCAGCGAGAACTACTTCGACGACACCGGGCACGTCGTCCCCTGGTACGCCGACCCCGCCCTGGCCCGCGGTTCCACCGACGGCGGCACGCGTACGGCCGACGACGTGCACCGCCAGATCAAGGGCTTCATCTCCACGGGCGCCGCGGCCCCCGGCGAGGCGATCGACTTCCACATCACCGTGGACCCGCCCCAGCAGTTCTCCGTGGACATCTACCGCATCGGCCACTACGGGGGAGACGGCGCCGCCCAGATCACCACGAGCCCCCGGCTCTCCGGCATCGTCCAGCCCGCGCCGCTCACCGCCGACCGCACGGTCTCCTGCCACCACTGGTGGCAGTCCTGGCGGCTGCAGATCCCGAGCTACTGGTCGATCGGCGCGTATGTCGCCGTGCTCACCACGGTGGACGGCTACCGTTCCCACATCCCGTTCACGGTCCGCGACGACCAGCCGGCCGATCTGCTGCTGGTCCTGCCGGACATCACCTGGCAGGCGTACAACCTCTATCCGGAGGACGGCCGCACCGGCGCCAGCCTCTACCACGCCTGGGACGAGCAGGGCTGCCTCCTGGGTGAGGAGGACGCCGCGGTCACCGTCTCCTTCGACCGCCCCTACGCCGGCGCCGGTCTGCCGCTCCACGTCGGCCATGCCTACGACTTCATCCGCTGGGCCGAGCGGTACGGCTACGACATCGCGTACGCCGACACCCGCGATCTGCACGCGGGCCGGGTCGATCCGGCCCGCTACCGGGGCCTGGTCTTCCCCGGCCACGACGAGTACTGGTCGGTGCCCATGCGCCGTACGGCCGAACGCGCCCGGGACGGCGGCACCTCGCTGGTCTTCCTCTCCGCCAACACCATGTACTGGCAGGTCAGCCTCTCCCCGTCGCCGTCCGGCGTCCCGGACCGCCTGCTCACCTGCCGCAAGCGGCGCGGCCCGGGGAAGCCCGCCCTCTGGCGCGAGATCGACCGCCCCGAGCAGCAGCTCCTCGGAATCCAGTACGCGGGCCGGGTCCCCGATCCCCACCCCCTGGTCGTACGGAACGCCGAGCACTGGCTCTGGGAGGCGACGGGCGCGGGCGAGGGCGACGAGCTCGACGGTCTGGTCGCGGGCGAGGCCGACCGCTACTTCCCGCGCATCGCACTCCCCGAGCACGAGAGCCGCATCCTGCTCGCCCACTCCCCGTACCTGGACAGCGAAGGCGTCAAGCGTCACCAGGAGACATCCGTGTACCGGGCCCCGTCCGGGGCGATCGTCTTCGCCTCGGGCACCTTCGCCTGGTCCCCGGCACTGGACCGCCCCGGCCATGTGGACCCCCGCATCCAGCGGGCCACCGCCAATCTCCTCGACCGCATCTGCAAGCGCGACTGAACCGCGCCCGGCCACCGCCGCTGAACCGCGCCCGGACCACCGCGACCAACCGCGCCCGGGGCCACGGCAGTCGGCGCCACGGACGCCCCCGCTCCACCCCACCGCACTTGATACGGGAGAATCGGAACGACTCCTGGATCAACCTACGCGGAGGCAGCGTGTCCGGATTTGTAGAAAAGCCCGAGCCAGTGCAGGTCCCGGGGCTCACCCACCTGCACACGGGCAAGGTGCGCGACCTGTACCGGAACGAGGCGGGCGACCTCGTCATGGTCGCCAGCGACCGCATGTCCGCGTACGACTGGGTCCTCCCGACCGAGATCCCCGACAAGGGCCGGGTGCTCACCCGGCTCTCGCTGTGGTGGTTCGACCAGCTCGCCGATCTCGTACCGAACCACGTCCTGTCCACGGAACTCCCCGCCGGAGCCCCCGCGGACTGGGCCGGACGCACCCTGATCTGCAAGTCGCTGCGGATGGTCCCGGTCGAGTGCGTCGCCCGCGGCTATCTCACCGGCTCCGGCCTCGTCGAGTACAAGGAGTCCCGCACGGTCTGCGGTCTCGCGCTGCCCGAGGGGCTCGTCGACGGCTCCGAGCTCCCGGCGCCGATCTTCACCCCCGCCACCAAGGCGGCCGTCGGTGACCACGACGAGAACGTGAGCTTCGAGGAGGTGGCCCGCCAGGTCGGCGCGGAGACCGCCGACCGGCTGCGCCGCACCACGCTGGACGTCTACGGCAGGGCACGTGACATCGCGCGCGAGCGCGGCATCATCCTCGCCGACACGAAGTTCGAGTTCGGTTTCGCTCCCACGGCCGACGGCGGCGAGGAGCTGATCATCGCGGACGAGGTGCTGACCCCGGACTCCTCGCGCTTCTGGCCCGCGGCCACCTGGGAGCCGGGCAGGGCCCAGCCCAGCTACGACAAGCAGTTCGTACGCGACTGGCTGACCTCGCCGGCCTCCGGCTGGGACCGGAAGAGCGAGCAGCCGCCGCCCGCGCTGCCCCAGGAGGTCGTGGACGTCACCCGGGCGAAGTACCTGGAGGCGTACGAACTCCTCACCGGTACGCCCTGGCAGTAAGGCCTGCCGACGGAACACGAAGAAGCCCCCGGCCGGAAGGCCGGGGGCTTCTTGCTGAACCGAGCGGACGACCAGGTTCGAACTGGCGACCTCAACCTTGGCAAGGTTGCGCTCTACCAACTGAGCTACGTCCGCAAGCGCCGAAGCGCGAGGACCACTATACCCATCCCCGCTGCCGCGCGAGACGCACCGCGGCGTGGCGATTCTCCGCGCCGAGCTTCGAAGCGGCCGCGGAGAGGTAATTCCGTACGGTTCCCTGCGACAGCGAAGCCCGCTCGGCGATCTCCGCGACGGGCGCCCCGTCCGCCGCCAGCTCCAGCACCTCGGTCTCGCGCGCGGTCAGCGGCGAGTCCCCGGCGGAGATCGCGTCGGCCGCCAACTCCGGGTCCACATAACGGTTTCCGGCATGCACGGTGCGGATGATCCCGGCCAGCTGCCGGGCGCTGACGGTCTTCGGCACGAAGGCCCGCACGCCCGCCGCGAGTGCCCGCTTGAGGTGTCCGGGCAGACCGTGACTCGTCACGATCATCGTCCGGCAGCCGGGCAGTTCGGCCCGCAGCGATGTGGCGACACTCACACCGTCGGCGCCCGGCATCTCCAGATCGAGGACCGCCACATCGGGCCGGTGGGCCCGTGCCATGGCCAGCGCCTCAGGGCCGGTCGCAGCCTCCGCGACCACCACGAGATCGTCCTCCAGCGCCAGCAGCGCGGCCAGCGCGCCCCGGATCAGATGCTCGTCGTCGGCGAGCAGTACCCGTACGGCCGTCATCGTCGTTCCTCCTGAAGGGCGGGTGCCTCCCGGGCGGCAGGCGGCTTCTCATCGCGGGCCGAGGACGCCGCCGGCCCGAGCGGGATCGTCGCCGTGAGCCGGAACAGGCCGTTCCCCGCCGGGCCCGCGTCCAGCGAACCGTCGAGCACGCGAAGCCGCTCCCGCAGCCCGGCCAGGCCGGAGCCGCCCGGTCCGGATCCGTCGTCCGCCCCGGAACTCCTGTCCGGTCCCACGGCGGCGACCGCCACCCCGTCGTTCTCCACCCGCAGCACGACCTCGTCCGCCGAGGACCTGAGCCGGATCGTGCAGCGGCGCGGATCGCCGTGCCGCAGCACATTGGTCGCCGCCTCCCGCACGACCCAGCCGAGCGCCGACTGCACGGGCGCCGGCAGTGGGCCGCCGGTGTCCCCCACCACCTCGCACTCGATCCCGGCCGCACTCAGAACTCCCCGGGCACCGGCCAGTTCCGTACTCAGATCGGCCTCCCGGTATCCCCGTACGACATCCCGTACCTCCTGCTGGGAGCTGCGGGCGATCCGCTGCACCTCGACCATCTGGTCCACCGCTTCCGGCCTGCCGCGCTGTGCCAGCTCCACGGCCAGTTCGCTCTTCAGCGCGATCACGGCGAGATTGCGGCCCAGTACGTCGTGGAGGTCCCGCCCGAACCGCAGCCGCTCCTCGGCGACCGCGAGCCGGGCCTGCAGGTCGCGGGCCTCCTCGGCCTGCCACATCACGCCCAGGCTCCAGGCACTGGGCCGTACGGAGATCAGGACGAGCACACAGCCGAAGAGTGTGGTCGGCACCACCCCGATCAGCGTCCCGCCCCGCACTCCGACCGCGGCGAGGACGCCGACGTTCAGCGCGGTGACGGCGAACGACTGGATCAGGAAGGTGCGGACCGGGGCCAGCAGGGTCTGCGTGATCGCGAACGCAATCGGTGCGTTCATGGCCATGACGAGCAGCCCGCCGTCGTCGATCCCGTCCACCCCGGCCATCGTCGCCAGGAGCCCCAGATTCACCAGCAGCAGCACCAGCGGTGTCAGCTGCCGCCGCCGGGGAAAGACGGCGGTGCCTAGGTAGTGCGCGTACGACAGATCCACGTTGCGGTTGCTCAGCAGGCACTGCACCAGGCTCACGAGCAGCAGGGCCACGCCCAGCGCGATCGGGAGCGGCGCATGGCGGATGTCCGACTTGAAGGGGGTCAGCTGCCACGACAGGGCGAAGATCCAGGGGATCACCGAGAGGGTCAGCCGCGTATAGAGATCGATCCGCTCCAGCTTGCTGCGCTCCTGCCAGCTGCGGCGCCAGCCCCGTACGAGCACCGACACGGCTTCCTCCCTCAGCGTCGCGGATCCCAGCGGAACCGACGTTGCACAGCAAACACGGCGAACGCGGTCCAGGCCAGCCCTGTCAGAGCGGCCACGAACAGGTCGGAGCCGTCGGCGCCGCCCAGCCAGCCCGTCCGGACGAGCGTCATCACCCCGGTCACCGGCAGCAGCTCGCACACGGACGCCATCGGGTCGGGCATGATCTCCAGCGGCACGAAGAGCCCCGAGCCCATCATCGAGATGAAGAACAGCGGGAGGGTGGTGAGCTGCGCCGTCTGCACGGTGCGGGTCACCGCGGAGGTGGCCGCCGCCAGCGCCGTCAGCAGCACCACGCCCAGCAGCAGGCCCGCCAGCAGCAGTTCGGGCCGCTGCGGCGCGGCGAGGCCGAAGAAGGCCGTCCCCGCCACCACGATCACCACGATCTGCGCCAGCGCCAGCGCGACCGACGGCAGGGCGGTCCCGACGAGGATCTCCCGGTCGGTGACCTCGCCGGTGCGCAGTCGCTTCAGGACCAGGTCCTCGCGCCGCGCCACGTAGGCCGAGACCAGGTTCATGTAGACGGCCTGGATCAGCACGATGCCGATGCCGCCGGTGAGCGCCGCCGCGGCGACGGTCAGGCCGGACCCGTCGAGGACGGACTGCTTGAGCGTCGACTTCATGGCCAGGACCATGGCGGCGGGCATCAGCAGCGCGACGAATACCGCCGTCCGGTTGCGGGCGAGAAGGACGACTTCGGCGCGCCCGAGGGCGGTCAGCCGACCCCGGAACGTCGTGGTCGTCGTGCCGGTCGTCATGGTCGTCATCACGCGGCCACCTTTTCGGACTCCGACGCGCTCTGCGCGATATCGAGAAACGCCTCTTCGAGCGAGGCCGACCGGGCATCGAGGCCGAGCAGCCGGACGTCCGACTCCCTCGCCCAGGTCAGCAGTTCGTCCAGGGACTCCTGCAGCCGATGGGTATGGATCTCGATCCGGCGGTCCTCGGCGGCGGCCCGCAGCCCCAGCGGAAGCCAGGCCGCCGGTACCCCCTCCGGCAGCTCGAACCGGATGCGGGCGGGGCGGGCGGCCGTCACCTCGGCCGTGGTGCCCGCCGTCACGATCCGCCCCCGGTGCATGATCGCCAGCCGGTCGGCGAGCGTCTCGGCCTCCTCCAGGTAGTGCGTGGTGAGCAGCACGGTGGTGCCGCCGTCGCGCAGCTCGCGCACCAACTCCCAGGTGTCGCGCCGCCCTTCGGCGTCGAGCCCGGTGGTCGGCTCGTCCAGGAACAGCACCTCGGGCCGGCCGAGCAGGGCCAGCGCCAGGTCGAGGCGGCGCCGCTCACCGCCGGAGAGCTGTTTGACCCGCACCCGCGCCCGGTGGGCGAGCCCGACCAGGTCCAGCGCCTCACCGGTCGGGCGCGCGCCGCTGGTGCAGCCCGCCCACATCCGTACCGTCTCGGTGACCGTCAGGTCGGACGGGAACCCGCCCTCCTGGAGCATCACCCCGATCCGCGGCCGGACGGCGGCACGCTCGCGGAACGGGTCGTGGCCGAGCACCCGCACCGTGCCGGCGTCGGGCCTGGCCAGGCCCTCCAGCAGTTCGACGGTGGAGGTCTTTCCGGCGCCGTTCGTACCGAGCAGAGCGAAGAGCTCGCCGCGCGCCACCGAGAAGGAGACACCGGCCACGGCCTCGAAGCCGCCCGCATAACGCCGCCGCACACCGTCCGCCTCGATCACCGCATCGGAAACGGAGGCGGAAGCGGAGGAGAGAGCGGAAGCGGAAGCGGACGTGGTGGATGTGGCAGATGTGGTGGATGCCACAGCCCCGTCCGCAGCCCTGCCCACGTGGTCGCTTGGAATGTCGTCGCTGGTCATGCCTGAAGACTTCCGCCGGATCGGTGTCGACATCAGTGCGAGCTGTCATCACTGCTCATGACAAACGTCATGGGCCGAGGAGCGTGTGGGCCCGGAGGGGCCGGAGAGCCCGGAGAGCCCGGAGAGCCCGGAGAGTACGGAGAGTACGGGGAAATCTGGTGGGAATACGATGAAGGCCCTGGTCGATATCGACCAGGGCCTTCATTTCGATCAAGAGCGGACGACGAGATTCGAACTCGCGACCCTCACCTTGGCAAGGTGATGCTCTACCAACTGAGCCACGTCCGCATTGCTGCCGCTCATTGTACTCCTCAAGAGGAGATCCATCGGGCGGTGCGAGCATCACTCTACCCGATCCACCGAAGTGATCGATAAGAGCGATGCAGAGCGGGTGACAGGAATTGCACACTGCGCCTTCCCCCTGGAAGGGGGATGTTCTGCTACTGAACTACACCCGCACGCTGCGTGGGGTTCGGCTTTGCGGCCTTGCCCTTCGGCGTGCTCCAGACTTTAGCCGACCTGCGGGGGTGTTGCGCAAGTCGGTGCCCGCTGGGTGTCGTGGAAGGGTGCGCCGGCCGCTCTCGGCGGGTGCCGCGGGCGGCCGGGTCCTGGCGGGCGGTCAACTCGCTTCGCGGAAGGCCTCGTAGACCTTCTTGGGAATCCGGCCGCGGGCCGGCACCTCCATCCGGTGGGAGCGGGCCCAGGCGCGCACGGCCGCCGGGTCGGGGGCGAGTGAAGTGTGCCGGTACGACACAGGAGCCTTGCCGTGCTTGCTGGCATTTGTCTGCTTACGGCCTGCCGCCATGTACGGAGCGAGGGCCTTGCGCAGTTTCTTCGCATTGGACGGATTGAGGTCGATCTCGTACGACTTCCCGTCCAGGGCGAAGGTGACCGTTTCCGCCGCTGCTCCCCCGTCGATGTCGTCGGAGAGCGTGACCACTACGCGCTGAGCCACGGATATCGGTCCTTTCCTACGGTATCGGCGCGTCTGGCGTGCGCTGATGCCGGCCTTCCGGCTGCTAGGCGGATACGGCGTCGACGGTTGCCGACTGTTTAGGGGCAATGCTGCATTCCCCGGTAATCATTTGTACAGCGGTGGGTGCCGCATTGTGAAGCCCAGCCAATTACCTCCGCGTGTCAGCCTTCTATGTGTGCTGCTGGTGAGGATTTTTTTTGCAGGACTTTCCCTGTGTGTTGTCGCGTCCGATATCTGGGCGTGATCAAGGGATCTCGATATCTACCCGCGTAGAATTTCTGGCCAGGTACGCTGAGGGGACCTGCGGGGGTCTGGGGAGCCCCCCCGGAGAAACAGCCGCACCACACCACCACCGGGAGTGCCAGTGGCACGCGTCGTAGTCGACGTCATGCTCAAGCCCGAGATCCTCGACCCGCAGGGACAGGCGGTGCAGCGTGCACTGCCCCGTCTCGGCTTCGAGGGAATCGCGGACGTACGTCAGGGAAAGCGTTTCGAGCTCGAGGTCGAGGGGCCGGTCGACGACGCCGCCCTCAGCCGCATTCACGAGATGGCCGAGACTTTCCTCGCCAACACCGTCATCGAGGACTTCACCGTGAAGGTGGAGAAGGCCGAGGAGTCGAAGTGACTTCCCGCCCGTCTCCCACCACCACCCGTGAGGGAGGCCCTTCGGGCCGCAGTAACACCCGAATCGGAGTCGTCACCTTTCCCGGCACGCTCGACGACAAGGACAGCCTGAGGGCCGTACGGGTCGCGGGCGCTGAACCCGTATCGCTGTGGCACCGCGACAAGGACCTGCACCAGGTCGACGCGGTCATCCTGGCGGGCGGCTTCTCCTACGGCGACTATCTGCGGGCCGGCGCCATCTCCCGCTTCTCGCCGGTCATGGAGACCATCATCGAGCAGGCGAAGGCGGGGATGCCGGTCCTCGGCATCTGCAACGGCTTCCAGATCCTGACCGAGGCGCATCTGCTGCCCGGCGCGATGCTGCGGAACAACCACCTGCACTTCATCTGCCGCGACCAGAAGCTGCGCGTCGAGAACGCGGAGACCGCCTGGACCTCGGACTACTCCGCGGGCCAGGAGATCTCCGTACCGCTCAAGAACATGGACGGGCGCTACGTCGCCGACGAGCGTGTGCTCGACGAGCTGGAGGCGGAGGGCCGGGTCGCCTTCCGCTACCTGGACACGAACCCCAACGGCTCGCTGCGCGACATCGCCGGCATCACCAACGCCGCGGGCAATGTCGTCGGCCTGATGCCGCACCCGGAGCACGCCGTCGAGCCGCTGATCGGAACCGGCCGCACCGACGGTCTCGGTTTCTTCACCTCGATCATCAAGAAGCTGGTCAACGCATGAGCCTGGATACGGTCAAGCACGCGGCCGAGACCCCGGACGTCGAGCAGCCCTGGAAGGAGCTCGGCCTCAAGGAGGACGAGTACGCCCGGATCCGCGAGATCCTGGGCCGCCGTCCCACCGGCGCCGAGCTCGCCATGTACTCCGTGATGTGGTCCGAGCACTGCTCGTACAAGAGCAGCAAGGTCCACCTCAAGCAGTTCGGCGAGAAGGTCCCCGTCAACGACGCGATGCTCGTCGGCATCGGCGAGAACGCCGGTGTGGTCGACGTCGGTCAGGGTTACGCGGTCACCTTCAAGGTCGAGTCGCACAACCACCCCTCGTACATCGAGCCCTACCAGGGCGCGGCGACCGGCGTCGGCGGCATCGTCCGCGACATCCTCGCCATGGGTGCCCGCCCGGTCGCCGTCGTCGACCCGCTGCGTTTCGGTGCGGCCGACCACCCCGACACCAAGCGCGTCCTGCCGGGCGTCGTCGCGGGCATCGGCGGCTACGGCAACTGCCTGGGTCTGCCGAACATCGGCGGCGAGGTCGTCTTCGACGCCTGCTACCAGGGCAACCCGCTGGTCAACGCCGGCTGCATCGGCGTGATGAAGCACGAGGACATCCACCTGGCCAAGGCCTCCGGCCCTGGCAACAAGGTGATCCTCTACGGCGCCCGCACCGGCGGCGACGGCATCGGCGGTGTCTCGGTGCTGGCCTCGGAGACCTTCGAGTCGACCGGTCCCGCGAAGCGCCCGGCCGTCCAGGTCGGCGACCCGTTCCAGGAGAAGCTCCTCATCGAGTGCACCCTGGAGATCTTCAAGGAGAAGCTCGTCGCGGGCATCCAGGACCTCGGCGGTGCCGGGCTCTCCTGCGCCACGTCCGAGCTGGCCTCCGCCGGTTCCGGCGGCATGCGCGTCGAGCTGGACACCGTGCCGCTGCGCGACTCCTCCCTCTCGCCCGAGGAAATCCTCATGAGCGAGTCGCAGGAGCGCATGTGCGCGATCGTCGAGCCGCGGCACGTCGACCGCTTCCTGGAGATCTGCGAGAAGTGGGACGTCATCGCCACCGTCATCGGTGAGGTGACCGAGGGCTCCCAGCTGGAGATCTTCTGGCACGGCGAGCAGATCGTCGACGTGCCGCCGCGGTCCGTCGCCCACGAGGGCCCGACGTACCACCGTCCGTTCGCCCGTCCGTCCTGGCAGGACGCGCTCCAGGCCGACGACGCGGGCAAGCTGGCCCGGCCGGCGAACGGCGCGGAGCTGCGCGAGCAGGTCCTCAAGCTGGTCGCCTCGCCGAACCAGGCGTCGAAGTCCTGGATCACCGACCAGTACGACCGGTTCGTGCAGGGCAACACCGTGCTCGCGATGCCCGAGGACGCCGGCATGGTCCGGATCGACGAGGAGTCGAACCTGGGCGTGGCCATGGCGACCGACGGCAACGGCCGGTACGCCAAGCTCGACCCGTACACCGGCGCGCAGCTCGCGCTGGCGGAGTCGTACCGCAATGTCGCCGCATCCGGCGCCAAGCCGCTGGCCATCTCGGACTGCCTGAACTTCGGTTCGCCCGAGGACCCGGACGTCATGTGGCAGTTCGCCGAGGCCACCCGTGGTCTCGCGGACGGCTGCCTGGAGCTGGGCACCCCGGTCACCGGCGGCAATGTGTCGCTGTACAACCAGACCGGTGAGACGGCGATCCACCCGACGCCGGTCGTGGCCGTGCTCGGTGTGATCGACGATGTCACCCGGCGCACGCCGGTCGCCTTCGCGGAAGAGGGCCAGCTCCTCTACCTGCTGGGCGACACGCGTGAGGAGTTCGGCGGCTCGGCCTGGTCCGAGGTCGTCCACGGCCACCTCGGCGGCATGCCGCCCAAGGTCGACCTGGGCCGCGAGAAGCTGCTCGGCGAGATCCTGATCTCGGCCTCCCGCGACGGCATGATCGACGCGGCGCACGACCTCTCCGACGGCGGTCTGATCCAGGCGGTCACCGAGTCCTGCCTGCGCGGCGGGAAGGGTGCCCGGCTGGTCGTGCCGGACGGTCTGGACGCGTTCACGTTCCTCTTCTCCGAGTCGGCGGGGCGCGCGGTCGTCTCCGTTCCGCGGAGTGAGGAGCTTCGTTTCAACGACATGTGCGGGGCGCGGGGCCTGCCCGTATCCCGTATCGGTGTCGTGGACGGCGAGGAGATCGAGATCCAGGGCGAGTTCAGCATTCCGCTGAACGAGCTCCGCACGGCGCACGAGGCGACCATTCCGGCTCTGCTCGCCTGACGCACCCGCCTCCGACGAGGACGGCCCCGCCCTGTTTCACGGGCGGGGCCGTCCTCGTATCTCCCGGGTGCGGAGAATTCCGGCCGACGGAATTCCGTTTCACCGGTGGAGCGACGGCGTCGCGGTGAATGCGGCGGAATTCGCGTCCGCCGGTTCCGGCTTGCGCCGGCCCGGCAGCCGGGTCGCCAGGACGCTCGCCAGGATCATCACTCCGGTCGCTGGCCCCGATGAAGACCTTCTTGGTGCCGAGTGCGTCGCAGAGCTTCCCGTACAGCGGCAGCGCCGCGGTCGCGGCGAGCTGATAGGCGGCGATCAGCCAGGGGATCTTGTCGACGCCGTGCACCGGGTCGAGATCGCTGACGATCGGCACGGTCGCCGACGAAACGGTGTTCGTGTCGAGCACGGCCAGCAGGATCGTGGCGATGCAGGGCACGAACCCGATGACGCGTTGACGGTCGGTCATGACTGGGGCATGACTGCGGACATGACGGGGCTCCCCTCCGGAGCGGCGTGGCGCCGCTGTGTGCCGGGCACCACCATGGCCCAAGAAAATTTATCGAGTCAAGAATTAATCCTGGATCAACATTCATCCTGGTACAGTGACGCCCATGACCGAGGGGATGAGCCTGCGCGAGCGCAAGAAGCTCCAGACGCGGCACCGCCTGCTGGCCGCGGCCACCGCACTCTTCGCCGAGCGCGGCTTCGACAAGGTCTCGGTCGCCGAGATCGCGGAGGCGGCCGAGGTGTCGAAGATGACTGTCTTCAACTACTTCGCCGGCAAGGAGGACCTGGTCCTCGCCCCCATGGAGGAGCACGTCGGCGATGTGGCGCGCGCGGTACGGGACCGGGCCCCCGGCGAGTCCGCCCTGGCCGCCGTGCGCGGACAGTTCCTGGCCGGCGTCGAGCGCCGCGATCCCTCGGTCGGAATGAGCGACGAGCCGGTGGTGCTCGGGGTGCGCCGGCTGATCATGGAGACCCCGGCGTTGCTCACCCGGGCCCACGCGTTCTCCATGCGCTCCTTCGATCTGCTCGCCGAAGCGCTGATCGAGGAGGGTGAGGAGCCGGCCATCGCCCGGATCGCGGGCGCCCAGCTGATCGGCACCCGCAACTCCCTCATATACGCGAACCAGTTGCGGTTGCTGGCGGGGGAGTCGGCGGACTCGATCGCGCCGGACGCCGTCGCGCTCGCCGAGCGCGGATTCGGCCTGCTCGCCACCGGCCTGGGCGCCTTCGCCACCCGGTCCTGAGACCGCCGGGGCCGCCCCCTCCGTATGCCGGAGCCGTCCACCGGGCGTACGCCCTGCCCGAGCCCGGTCCGCCGGGACAGGCCTTAGGCTCCCGGACATGCCGCCGTCCCAGAAACGCGCCCGCCGCTACGACCCGGTCAGGACCCGCAGCGCGGTCCTGGCACAGTTCGCCCATGTCCGGGAAGCCGTCCGCACCCTGACGCCCGGACAGCTCGCGCTGCCGACCCGGCTCGGCGACTGGACCGTGCGCGAACTGGCCGTACATCTGACCATGGCGCTCTCGGCCGTCACCCGGAACCTGGAGCTGCCCGAACCCGCTTCGGCGAAGCCCGATCTGACGCTCGTCCAGTGGCCGTTCGCGACCGCGGACCGGGCCGCGCGCATCGCGGACGACACCAGGGCGCTCGCCCTGGACCACCCCGACCTGGACGCGCTGTACGGGGAGGTCGCGGGGCGGTTCGAGGAGCTGGTGCCCGGGGCCGGCGACGAGCGGCTGCTGCCTACACGGGTCGGGGCGATGCGGCTGGCCGACTTCCTCGTCACCCGTACCGTCGAACTCGTCGTGCACACCGACGATCTGAACGAGGCGGCCGGCCTCGACATCCCGTACGACCGGCAGGCGCTCGCCGCCTGCACCCGGCTGCTCGCCGACGCCCTCGCGGAGAAGGCGCCGGGCGGCTCGGTCGAGGTGCGGGTCCCGCCGTTCGCCGTCGTCCAGTGCGTGCAGGGCCCCAGGCACACCCGCGGTACGCCGCCCAACGTCGTCGAGACCGATCCGCTCACCTGGATCCGGCTCGCCACCGGGCGTACGGAGTGGGCGCGGGCGCTCGACGAGGCCAAGGTCGGCGCCAGCGGGGAGCGGGCCGATCTCGCCGCCCTGCTGCCCCTGATGGGGTGAGGGGGAACCGGACGGCCGCCCGCACCGTCCCAGGTCCATGCGGAATCAACGGATGGCCGTGGGAGTGCTTGCCCTCCTCGCCCTTGCCGCCTGCGGTACGGAGAAGCGGGATTCAGGCCCCGGTCGGGTACGGCAGCAGTCCGGCGTCGGTCCGCGTCGCGCTCGTACAGGTCGTACTCGCCGGCGGGGCCGGGCTTGGATCAGTACTCCAGCGCCCCGCCGAAGTTCCCGAGGAACTCGTCCCAGCCGGATCTGGTGGGGGAGCAGGTGGCGGACCCGGCGTAGGCGTCCGTGAACCGCGCGCCCTGCCGTCCGAGCCGGTCCGGGTTCGGGGTGCGGATGTCCGGCGACCCGTACGAGGACAGATAGGCCCAGCCGAGGACGAAGAGGATGTCGGGCCGACGCGCGTGCTTGCCGCGGGCCGCCCGGAAGGGCCGCTCCCGGACATCGTCGGCCACGGGTGAGGCCGCCGCGGGACAGGGAGGCCGACGGCGGCAGCCACCGGCACTGCGGCGCGGGAGTCCCGGGGTCCCGGAAGGCCGCATCCCGGGCATCCCGATGTGAGGCTCACCACGAAACGCGCGTTCGGTCGGGCTTCGCGCCGGGCCGCCGACCGCCTCACCCAGCGCCACCATCCGGCCCGGTGCGCGCCCCGGCCCGAATGGCCGGAACCCGACGGTAACCGGGCGCTGATCCGGGTGACCGCCGCCCTGTGGCCCGATCCGTACTCCACCGCGACCGACGGATGATCACTCCGCGTGACGGTCCGAACCGGTTCCCGAACCCCCTCCGGGAGCGCTTCCCCGGTGGTCCGGCCCGGTATCGCGAATTCGGACCAGTGGTCGATCTCGCCTACACTCGGTGGCGTGCCCCGTGGTGATGGACGACTCAACCACGACCTGCTCCCCGGAGAGAAAGGCCCCCAGGACGCTTGCGGCGTCTTCGGTGTCTGGGCTCCGGGCGAAGAGGTCGCCAAGCTCACCTATTTCGGACTGTATGCCCTGCAGCACCGTGGACAGGAGTCCGCGGGCATCGCAGTGAGCAACGGGTCCCAGATCCTGGTCTTCAAGGACATGGGACTGGTCTCGCAGGTCTTCGACGAAACGTCTCTGGGATCTCTCCAGGGCCATATCGCGGTCGGTCATGCCCGCTACTCCACCACCGGTGCCTCGGTGTGGGAGAACGCGCAGCCGACGTTCCGTGCGACCGCGCACGGCTCGATCGCCCTGGGTCACAACGGCAATCTGGTCAATACGGCCCAGCTCGCCGAGATGGTCGCCGACCTTCCTCGCAAGGACGGCCGCGCCACCCAGGTCGCCGCGACGAACGACACCGATCTGGTGACCGCGCTGCTCGCCGGCCAGACCGACGACGACGGCAAGCCGCTCACCATCGAGGAGGCCGCCGCGAAGGTGCTCCCCGAGGTCAAGGGCGCCTTCTCCCTCGTCTTCATGGACGAGCACACCCTCTACGCCGCCCGTGACCCGCAGGGCATCCGCCCGCTGGTCCTCGGCCGACTGGAGCGCGGCTGGGTGGTGGCCTCCGAGTCCGCCGCCCTCGACATCTGCGGCGCCAGCTTCGTCCGCGAGATCGAGCCGGGCGAGCTCGTCGCCATCGACGAGAACGGCCTGCGCACCTCGCGGTTCGCGGAAGCGAAGCCCAAGGGCTGTGTCTTCGAGTACGTCTATCTGGCCCGCCCCGACACCGACATCGCCGGGCGCAACGTCTACCTCTCCCGAGTGGAGATGGGCCGCAGGCTGGCCGCCGAGGCCCCGGTCGAGGCCGACCTCGTCATAGCGACCCCGGAGTCCGGCACCCCCGCCGCCATCGGTTACGCGGAGGCCAGCGGCATCCCGTTCGGTGCCGGCCTGGTCAAGAACGCCTACGTCGGCCGGACCTTCATCCAGCCGTCCCAGACCATCCGGCAGCTGGGCATCCGCCTCAAGCTGAACCCGCTCAAGGAAGTCATCAAGGGCAAGCGCCTGGTGGTCGTCGACGACTCGATCGTCCGCGGCAACACCCAGCGCGCACTGGTCCGGATGCTCCGCGAGGCCGGTGCCGCCGAGATCCACATCCGGATCTCGTCCCCGCCGGTGAAATGGCCCTGCTTCTTCGGCATCGACTTCGCGACCCGCGCCGAGCTGATCGCCAACGGCATGACGGTCGACGAGATCTCCACGTCGATGGGCGCGGACTCGCTCGCGTACATCTCGCTCGACGCCATGGTCGAGGCGACGACGATCGCCAAGCCGAATCTGTGCCGCGCCTGCTTCGACGGTGAGTACCCCATGGAGCTCCCGGACCCGGAGCTGCTCGGCAAGCAGCTGCTGGAGACCGAGCTGGCAGCAGGCCCGGCGGCGACCGCCGCGTCCGACGCACTGCGTCGTCCGTGACGGCCCAGCCGTACACCTCCGGCCACCAGCCCCGTATCTCCACACGAAAGATCCCAGGCAATGTCTGAGACAACAGGTGCTTCCTACGCGGCAGCGGGCGTCGACATCGAAGCCGGCGACCGTGCCGTCGAGCTGATGAAGGAGTGGGTGAAGAAGACGCAGCGCCCCGAGGTCGCGGGCCTCGGCGGTCTCGGCGGTTTCGCCGGCCTCTTCGACGCCTCGGCTCTCAAGCGCTACGAGCGTCCGCTGCTCGCCTCCGCCACCGACGGCGTCGGCACGAAGGTCGACCTCGCCCGCAAGATGGGCGTGTACGACACCATCGGCCACGACCTCGTCGGCATGGTCGTCGACGACCTGGTCGTCTGCGGTGCCGAGCCGCTCTTCATGACCGACTACATCTGCGTCGGCAAGGTGCACCCCGAGCGGGTCGCGGCCATCGTGAAGGGCATCGCCGAGGGCTGTGTCCTCGCGGGCTGTTCCCTGGTCGGCGGCGAGACGGCCGAGCACCCGGGCCTCCTCGGTCCGGACGACTTCGATGTCGCCGGCGCCGGTACGGGCGTGGTCGAGGCCGACCGACTGCTGGGCCCGGACCGTATCCGTAAGGGTGACGCGGTGATCGCCATGGCGTCGTCCGGTCTTCACTCCAACGGGTACTCGCTCGTCCGGCACGTGGTCTTCGACCGGGCCGGCTGGTCGCTGGACCGGCAGGTCGAGGAGTTCGGCCGCACGCTCGGCGAGGAGCTCCTGGAGCCCACCAGGATCTACTCGCTGGACTGCCTGGCGCTCACCCGTACGACCGAGGTGCACGGCTTCAGCCACGTCACCGGCGGCGGCCTGGCCAACAACCTGGCCCGGGTCATCCCGGACGGACTGCACGCCAGGGTCGACCGCTCCACCTGGACGCCCGGCGCGGTCTTCGACGTGGTCGGCCGCACGGGACAGGTCGAGCAGCTGGAGCTGGAGAAGACGCTGAACATGGGCGTCGGCATGATCGCGATCGTCCCGGCCGAGTCCGTGGACGTGGCACTGACGACACTGGCCGACCGCGGGGTCGAGTCCTGGGTCGCGGGCGAGATCACCGAGCGCGGGGCGCACACCTCGGGCGCGGAGCTCGTCGGTGGGTACGCGCGCTAGACACGGGCAGGCACACCGGGGCAACCCGGTGTCCGCTACATCCTCGGCCGCCGGGATCCCTGCACGTCCGGCGGTCGGGGAAGACATCGCCGGGGAAGGCCTCGGTGAACCCGGTCCCCGCACGAGCGGCCGGACCGGGCCGGGGCAGCACAGAACCCGGTCCGGGACAGGCCCGGACCGGGTTGATGTGTCAGCGCGAGGTCAAGCGCCGCGGCGCTGTGACGACGGACCGGACTTGTCGTCCTCGTCCTCGTCCTCGTCGTCGTTGTACAGATCCGCGTACTGTGCGTACGGGTCATCTTCCTCGTCGTCGTCCTCGAACGGCTCTGCGTTCGGTGGTTGACTCGAAGGCGATGCGCCCAGCTCATTGGCCAGACGCGACAGGTCAGTCCCGCCGCTGCTGTACTTCAGCTGGCGGGCGACCTTTGTCTGCTTGGCCTTTGCCCGGCCGCGCCCCATGGCTCGACCCCCTCGGTGACGGGGCTCGACGGCCCCAGAGTCTTGACACGCGTTCATGTTTCAGGACGGACTCTCGGCTGAGAGACCGTGCCCGTAGGGCTTTAACGGTACCTGCTTCCGCGGCCATACGGTACGCCGCCCGCATCACGTGCCCCGGAAGAGGACCGGCGAGAAGCCCCGTCCTCGCTGGTCAACTGCGATTTTAACCTCTTCTTGGCACGCGACCCGCCGACCGGCGTGAGTCTTGTCTCGCCGGTCGGCGGGTCGGCAGGCAACGGTCGGCGTGGACGCGGGGTGATGCGTCCGCCACCGTCAGCGGCGGCGGGCTTCGGCCATCCGCTGCTCGGCGATCCGGTCGGCCGCGGCGGCCGGCGGGATGCCGTCGACCTTCGCACGTGCGAATATGGCCAGCGTGGTGTCGAAGATCTTCGACGCCTTGGCCCTGCACCGGTCGAAGTCGAAGCCGTGCAGCTCGTCGGCGACCTGGATGACACCGCCCGCGTTCACCACGTAGTCGGGCGCGTACAGGATCGACCGGTCCGCGAGGTCCTTCTCGACGCCGGGGTGCGCGAGCTGGTTGTTGGCCGCGCCGCACACCACCTTGGCCGTGAGCACCGCGATGCTCTCGTCGTTCAGCGCACCGCCGAGCGCGCACGGGGCATAGATGTCGAGCCCCTTGGTACGGATCAGCGCCTCGGTGTCCGTGGCGACGGCGACCCCGGGGTGCTTGTCGGTGATCCGGCGTACGGATTCCTCCCGCACATCCGTGATCACGACCTCCGCACCGTCCGAGAGCAGATGCTCGACGAGATAGTGGCCGACCTTACCGACCCCGGCGACCCCCACTTTTCGGCCACGCAGCGTCGGGTCGCCCCAGACGTGCTGCGCCGAGGCCCGCATGCCCTGGAAGACACCGAACGCGGTGAGGACCGAGGAGTCGCCGGCGCCGCCGTTCTCGGGGGAGCGGCCGGTGGTCCAGCGGCACTCGCGGGCGACGACGTCCATGTCGGCGACGTAGGTGCCGACGTCGCAGGCGGTCACGTAACGCCCGCCGAGCGAGGCCACGAACCGGCCGTAGGCCAGCAGCAGTTCCTCCGACTTGATCTGTGCGGGGTCGCCGATGATGACGGCCTTGCCGCCGCCGTGGTCGAGACCGGCCATGGCGTTCTTGTACGACATGCCGCGCGCGAGGTTCAGCGCGTCCGCGACGGCCTCCTCCTCGGAGACGTACGGATAGAAGCGGGTGCCGCCGAGGGCCGGGCCCAGGGCGGTGGAGTGGATGGCGATGACAGCCTTGAGGCCGCTGGCACGGTCCTGGCAGAGCACGACTTGTTCGTGCCCCCCCTGCTCCGAGTGGAACAGGGTGTGCAGGACGCCGTCGGTCACATCGGTCACTGTGGTGACTCCCAAGTACGAAGCGGCGAGGACCCTCCTGAAGGTGGGGAGGGCCGCGGACCGGCCGGCACGGCCGGTCCGACTGGGCAAGAGAGTAAGTCCTGCGCGGGCACGGATCCGGTCCAGTGCCCAGGATCACCCCCCGGCGGAGTACTGGCGTGACACGATTTGCTGCATGTCGGTGGTGTCTTCAGTGCTCGTCCCTTACGCGTCCTACCTCCGGGTGTACGAGCCGCTGGCCGCCTTCCCGGAGCCCGAACGCGCCCACTGGGCGCGGTACGCCGGGGGCGCCCGGATCCCCACCGCCCAGGACGAACTGCGCCGTTCGCTGGCCGACTTGGCGGCCACCCCGCCGGTCGCGGTGCCGGTGCACGAGAGCGGGGACGCGTTCGTCGCCGAGGTCGACGGGGTGGTGTGCGTCTGTCCGTGGCGGACCAGGCTGCGCGGCTGGCTGGCGCTGGACGAGCTGACGGAGATGTTCCCCGGGCCGGTGCTCGACGCGGTGCTGCCGCCGGTGGTGCGCGGGCAGGCGGTCATGGACCACGAGCGGTGGGCGGAGCGGAATCCGGACGCCAGGCCGTGGATCCGTACCTCGGTGTGGCAGGTGCCGGTGCGGTGGTTCGTGCTCTTCTCCGACGAGGAGCGGGAGTACGCGGGGGCGGGGGAGGACGGTGCGGCGCCGGTGCTGCGGTACCGGACGCCGATGGTGCAGGCCCGCCGCCGGCTGGCCCGGACGCTGAAGACGCTGCGGGAGTCGGTGGACGAGGGCCGGCTGACCGAGGGGCTCGTGGACGTGGGGCGCTGGCTGGAGGAGTTCCATCCGCGTGCGCTGGTCGAGCTGGACTACGCCGGTCTGGTGCACGCGCTGCCGGCGAAGCAGCTCGCCGGGGACCGGTCGGCCGCCGATGTGGCCGAGGGCATCGCGGCGCTGCAGGCGGGTGACACCGAAGGGGCGAGCGAGGCGTACGGCCGGCTGGCGGAGCGCTGGCGGGCCGTAAGAGATCGTCAGTTCGCGAACTGACGAGGCGATATCCGCGTCTGTTCCTGTGTCCTGCCCTGTGTCCTGTGTGACGCGTGGGAACGAAGAGGCGGAAGCGTACTCCTGTGGTCTTAGGACCTACGTCCCGAACCGGGCCTTTGCCTCAAGCGTGATGGATAGCACTAACTGGGCTCTTGCGCCCTTCCCTACTCCTCATGCCAAAATAGGACAAGGAGCCCGGGGAGGGCTCCGTCCGTCCAACTAAGGGCGGAATGCTCAGCATTGCACGCTATGGGGGGTCTGATGGCTCCTGATCGCTCTGTGACTGATCGTCACGGCGGAGTGACTGTCCGCTATGGCATGGTCCATCGGCTTCCGTCGCTGATGAACACCTGGGAGGGCAATTCCATCGGTTTGGCCGACGTGGCTGGACGGATGGTGTAGTTGTAGTGCCGAGGACAAGCCGTTCGTCCTATAACCGACTCGGCCCGCGTCCGCCATTTCGGGCAACGTGGGTCAAGGTGCAGAATTTAGAGGAAAGAACCGAGATGGTTCGGTTCTCCCGAGGAGGCCGCTCATGACCGCTCGCACCCCTGATGCCGAGCCGCTGCTGACCCCGGCTGAGGTTGCCACGATGTTCCGCGTGGACCCGAAGACGGTTACCCGCTGGGCCAAGGCAGGCAAGCTCACGTCCATCCGCACGCTCGGTGGACATCGCCGGTACCGCGAGGCAGAGGTCCGCGCACTGCTTGCGGGTATTCCGCAGCAGCGCAGCGAGGCCTGACACACCCCTGTCACGCCGCAACAACCGGGCTTCCGGGTCCCCCAACCCGTACAGGCCCACCCATAGCTCCAAATGACGGGCGCCCGCCCCAACGGGCGCCATACCTGTGCAATGCGGGTGCGTCGTTCGATCGCGCTGGACTCCGCCGGGTCCAGCGCGATCTTTTTTGTGCCCACGCGCCTTTCCGTACCCCCGCGAACCCGGGCGCCGGCCCGTCTGCCGGGGGCGCCGGAAACCGCGCGTCCGGTCGGGTCCGGCCGGGTCGACGTGCGGGCTTGAGCGAGTCTGTTCGGGACTGTTCCGGACTGCCCGGGGAGGCCGGGCCGGGACGGTTCGGATGGTCCCACGACGCTCCCGTCCGAGTGGTGCAATTGCACATATTAAATTCGCCAGTTGTAGGAAGGGAGTAAAGTCACCGCTTCGCAAAACTCTTTCGGTGACTCCCGTCACACTGTGCGAGGCTTGCCAAGTACGAGCCTGCCACCGTCGGGAAGTGGAAGACCCCGCCATTGGTCACCCGCCCGGAGGACTTTCGTCCTCGGCTTCCAGGGCGCCGTCCTGGCGCCCCGTGCGCGGCTCCGGCGGTTCGGGGGCGGAATCGGTCCGACGGGCCGTCAGGGGCTCCATGGCGAGCCTCAGGAGCCGATGGCAGACCGCGCAGTGGTGGGTGAGGTGACGGCGGCCGGAAGCGGCGGCCAGATGGGCGCGCAGGAGCGCGCGGGTCTCGTGTGCGGCGGACGCAGTCATACGCGCCACCTCCCGGTGGACCGCCGCCCCGCACCGGGAAATCAGGGACGGCCTCTGTTGTCTGACTACTCGTCGGCGGTTGCCGGAGTCAAGACGCGCGAAAGCCCGGATCCAGAAGGATCCGGGCTTTCGTTACTGCGGTCCTGACGGGATTTGAACCCGCGGCCTCCACCTTGACAGGGTGGCGAGCACTCCAAACTGCTCCACAGGACCAGGTTTTCGCTGCTTGCCTTGCGGCTGGCTGCGAAGACAGACTGTACAGCAGGTCAGAGGGTCAGGTCGAACTCACCGAAGGTGGCGACTCCGTCACCGCCGAAACGGCCCGTCCGGGCGGGCCCTCTCACGGTGCCGCCGCGTCGATCGCCTTCACGATCCGCTTGTCGGAGACCGGGTAGGCCGTCCCCAGCGCGTGGGCGAAATAGCTGACCCGGAGCTCCTCGATCATCCAGCGGATGTCCAGCACCTCCTGCGGCACGGGCCTGCCCTGCGGCATCTGTTCGAGCAGCCAGGCGTACTCGTCCTGCATCTCGTGGACCTTCTTCATGCGCGTGGTGTCGCGCTGGACGGCCGTCGGCATCTGCTGGAGCCGGCGGTCCACGGCGACCAGATAGCGCATCAGGTCGGGCAGCCTGCGCAGCCCGGTCTTCGTGACGAAGCCCGGCGGCACGAGGGCCGCGATCTGGTCCCGGGCGTCGGTGACGTTGTCGACGAGGACCAGGCTGTTGGTGGCCTTCAGGCGCCGCTCGCAGGCCTGCCAGGCGGCCAGCACCTGCTGGACCTGCTTGACCGTGTGCTCGGTCAGGGCGACGAGGTCGGCGCGCACCTTGTCGTACAGCTTCCGGAACGACTCCTCGTCCCAGGCAGGGCCGCCGTGCGCGCCGATCAGCCGGTCGGCGGCGGCCGTCGCGCAGTCCTCGAACAGCGCCTGGATGGAGCCGTGCGGGTTGCGGGACAGGGCCAGCTTCTGCTGGTTCGTCAGCTTGTCGGAGGCGAACTTCGCCGGATTCACCGGCACGTTCAGCACGATCAGCTTCCGGGTGCCCAGCCACATCGCCTGCTGCTGCTCGGCCTCGGTGTCGAAGAGCCGTACGGCGACGGTGTCGCCCTGGTCCACCAGCGCCGGGTACGCCTTGACCGGCTGGCCGGCCCGTCTGGTCTCGAAGACGCGGTTCAGCGTGCCGATCGTCCAGTCCGTGAGACCCGAACGCTCGATGGACTCGCCCGAGGGCCCGGCGGTGGCCGCGGCGGCCTTGGAGAGGGCCTGACGGGCCTTGGGGCGCAGCTGGAGCTTGAGTGCCTCCAGGTCCTTGTCCTCGGCCACCTTGCGGCGCCGCTCGTCGACGATCCGGAACGTGATCTTCAGGTGGTCCGGGATACGGCTCAGGTCGAAGTCGTCGGCCGTGACCGGGACGCCGACCATCCGCTGGAGCTCCCGGGCCAGCGTGACCGGCAGCGGCTCCTGCAGCGGTACGGCCCGGTCGAGGAACTTGTCCGCGTAGTTCGGCGCGGGGACGTAGTGCCGGCGGATCGGCTTGGGCAGCGAGCGGATCAGCTCGGTGACCACTTCCTCCCGCAGGCCCGGGATCTGCCAGTCGAAGCCCTCGGAGGTGACCTGGTTGAGCACCTGGAGCGGGATGTGGACGGTCACGCCGTCGGCGTCCGCACCCGGCTCGAACTGGTACGTGACCTTGAACTTGAGCTTCCCCTGGCGCCAGGAGTCCGGGTAGTCGTCCTTGGTGACGGCCCCGGCCTTCTCGTTGATGAGCATCGAGCGCTCGAAGTCCAGCGCGTCCGGCTCGTCCCGGCGCTTGTGCTTCCACCAGGAGTCGAAGTGCGCCCCGGAGACCACGTGCTCGGGGATCCGCTGGTCGTAGAAGTCGAAGAGCGTCTCGTCGTCCACGAGGATGTCGCGGCGCCGGGCGCGGTGCTCCAGCTCCTCGACCTCGCCGAGCAGTTTTCGGTTGTCGTGGAAGAACTGGTGGTGGGTCCGCCAGTCGCCCTCGACCAGGGCGTTGCGGATGAACAGATCGCGGGAGGTCTCGGCGTCGATGCGGCCGAAATTGATCTTGCGCTGGGCGACGATCGGTACCCCGTAGAGCGTGACCCGCTCGTACGCCATCACCGCCGCCTGGTCCTTCTCCCAGTGCGGCTCGCTGTAGGTGCGCTTCAGCAGATGCTGGGCCAGCGGCTCGATCCACTCCGGCTCGACCTTGGCGTTGACCCGCGCCCACAGCCGGGACGTCTCGACCAGCTCGGCCGACATCACGAACCGCGGCTGCTTCTTGAAGAGCGCCGATCCCGGGAAGATCGCGAACTTGGCGCTGCGCGCACCCAGGTACTCGTTCTTCTCGGTGTCCTTCAGCCCGATGTGCGAGAGCAGCCCGGCCAGCAGCGAGGTGTGCACCGCCTGCTCCGGCGCGGCCTCCTCATTGAGCTGGATGCCCATCTGCTTGGCGACCGTACGCAGCTGCGCGTAGATGTCCTGCCATTCGCGGATGCGCAGGAAGTTCAGATACTCCTGCTTGCACATCCGGCGGAAGCTGGACGAGCCGCGCTCCTTCTGCTGCTCACGGATGTACCGCCACAGGTTCAGGAACGCCAGGAAGTCGGACGTCTCGTCCTTGAAGCGGGCGTGCTGCTGATCGGCCTGGGTCTGCTTCTCCGAGGGCCGCTCGCGCGGGTCCTGGATGGAGAGCGCCGCCGCGATGACCATGACCTCACGGACACAGCCGTTGCGGTCGGCCTCGATGACCATGCGGGCCAGACGCGGGTCGACGGGCAGCTGCGAGAGCTTCCGGCCGAGCTGGGTGAGCCGCTTCTTCGGATCCTTCTCCTCCGCGTCCAGTGCGCCGAGCTCCTGGAGGAGCTGGACGCCGTCGCGGATGTTGCGGTGGTCCGGCGGGTCGATGAAGGGGAACTTCTCGATGTCGCCCAGGCCGGCCGCGGTCATCTGGAGGATGACGGAGGCCAGATTGGTACGGAGGATCTCCGGGTCGGTGAACTCCGGACGGGTCAGGAAGTCGTCCTCGGAGTACAGCCGGATGCAGATGCCGTCCGAGGTACGGCCGCAGCGGCCCTTGCGCTGGTTGGCGCTGGCCTGCGAGATCCGCTCGATCGGCAGCCGCTGGACCTTGGTGCGGTGGCTGTAGCGGGAGATCCGGGCGTTGCCCGGGTCGATCACGTACTTGATGCCGGGGACGGTCAGCGAGGTCTCGGCGACATTGGTCGCCAGGACGATCCTGCGACCCGTGTGGCGCTGGAAGACGCGGTGCTGCTCGGCGTGCGAGAGCCGGGCGTAGAGAGGGAGCACCTCGGTGTGGCGGAGGTTGCGCTTGTTCAGCGCGTCCGCCGTGTCACGGATCTCCCGCTCGCCGGAGAGGAAGACCAGGATGTCGCCCGGACCCTCCGTCTGGAGCTCGTCCACGGCGTCGCAGATCGCGGTGATCTGGTCGCGGTCGGAGTCGTCCGTGTCCTCTTCGAGGAGCGGGCGGTAGCGCACCTCGACCGGGTACGTACGCCCGCTGACCTCGACGATCGGTGCCTCGCCGAAGTGGCGCGCGAACCGCTCGGGGTCGATCGTCGCCGAGGTGATGACGACCTTCAGGTCCGGGCGCTTGGGCAGCAGCCTGGCCAGATAGCCGAGCAGGAAGTCGATGTTCAGCGACCGCTCGTGGGCCTCGTCGATGATGATCGTGTCGTAAGCGCGCAGCTCGCGGTCCGTCTGGATCTCGGCGAGCAGGATGCCGTCCGTCATCAGCTTCACGAACGTGGCGTCGGGGTTCACCTGGTCGGTGAAGCGGACCTTCCAGCCGACCGCCTCGCCCAGCGGCGTCCTCAGCTCGTCCGCGACGCGCTCGGCGACCGTACGGGCCGCGATCCGGCGCGGCTGGGTGTGCCCGATCATGCCCCGGACACCGCGCCCCAGTTCCATGCAGATCTTCGGGATCTGCGTGGTCTTGCCGGAGCCGGTCTCCCCGGCGACGATCACGACCTGGTGGTCGCGTATCGCCTCAAGGATCTCGTCCTTCTTCTGACTGACCGGGAGCTGTTCCGGGTACGACAGGGCAGGCATCCGCGCGGCACGCAGCGAGAGCCGCTCGGCCGCCTTGCCGGCCTCGGCGGCGATCTCGTCCAGCACGGACTGCCGGGCCTCGGGCTTACGGATGCGGCGCGCCCCTTCGAGACGGCGGCCGAGCCGGTGCGCGTCGCGGAGCGAGATCTGTCCGAGCCGGTTCTGGAGATCAGCGAAGGAAGTAGACATACGGAGCCCAGGATCTCACCCGGGCCCGACGAACGGCGAACACATTTCGTGCGGTCCGGGTCACCACATGGGCACCGCGCGGATGCGCGGGATCACAGCACGTACCATTTCGGGCAGCTGACCACCCGTTGCCCCTGTCCGGAAAGGCCGGTCGCCGTGTCCCGTACACAGTGGTGCTGCCTGACGGCGGTGCTCGCGGTCGTACTGGGGCTGTTCTGCGGACCGGCGACGGCCGTCCCCGGCGGCGGCGCAACCGCCACCGCCGTCGTGGCCGCCGCGACGGGCGCGGACGCTCCGGCCGACGCCGGCCCGGCGGTGGCAGCGCCCGCCGACCGGCACCCGGCGCCGGGCTGCCGCAAGACCAGGAAGCACGACGGCGAACCCGCGCTCCCGGGCCGGGCCCGTGCCGCGTACGACCAGGCGCCCGGCCTCGCCGAGTGGGGCCTGCCCGCCGCCACCGGTCAGGGCCCGGTCCACCCACCCATGCGGCTGAAACTGAGCGCACCCGCGCCCGCCGCGCCCACTCCCGTCGAGCTCTCCGTGCTGAGGGTGTAGCCGGCCGTCCCATCCGGCCGCCCCTTCCCTTCCGCATCACCAGCACGGAGTCCCGCATGTCCAAGTCCACGTCCGCACGCAAGCCCTCGCCCAGGAACAGGAAGCCGTTGGTCTACGGCGCCGGAGTCGTCCTCGCTGCCGCGCTGCTCGGCTTCGTCTCCTACCGGGCCACCGTCCCCGACCACTCGGGCTCCGGCTCCTCCTCGGTCGCCGATGTCACCGCCGACCCGGACGCCGGCGTCTATCCGGAGCTGGCGAAGCTCGCCCGCCGCGACGCCGGCGACAAGCTCGCTCAGGGCCGCGCCGACGCACCCGTGGTCCTGATCGAGTACGCCGACTTCAAGTGCGGCTACTGCGGCAAGTTCGCCCGCGACACCGAACCCGCCCTGGTCAAGAAGTACGTCGACAACGGCACCCTGCGTATCGAGTGGCGCAACTTCCCGATCTTCGGCGCCGAGTCCGAGGCCGCCGCCCGCGCTGCCTGGGCCGCCGGGCAGCAGGACCGCTTCTGGCAGTTCCACGCCGCCGCGTACGCCGAGGGGGCCAAGGAGAAGGGGTTCGGCAAGGACCGGCTGAAGGCCCTCGCCCGGCAGGCCGGGGTCGCGGACCTCGATCGCTTCGCCCGCGACGCGGACAGCTCCGCCGCCTCCGCCGCCGTGGGCAAGGACCAGGAACAGGGGTACGGAATCGGCGCGACCTCCACTCCGTCGTTCCTGATCAACGGCCGCCCGATCGCCGGAGCCCAGCCCATGGAGACCTTCACCTCGGCCATCGAGGCGGCGGCCGAGAAGGCCCGCGCCACCGAGGACGCCAAGGGCGGCAAGAACGCCGAGGGTGCCGGGGACGACGCGAAATGACCGCTGACATCGGCTACTTCGCGGCCTTCCTGGGCGGGCTGCTCGCCCTGGTCAGCCCGTGCAGCGCGCTGCTGCTGCCCGCCTTCTTCGCCTACTCCATCGACTCCGCCTCGCGCCTCCTGGCCCGCACCGGCATCTTCTACGCCGGACTGGCCACCACCCTGGTCCCGCTCGGCGCCGCGGGCTCGTACGCCGGACGGATCTTCTACCGCCACCGTGACGCGCTCGTCCTCGGCGCGGGCTGGCTGATCATCGTGCTCGGCATCGCCCAGATCGTCGGTCTGGGCTTCGCCTCGCGCCGGATCGCCGCCCTCAGCGGCCGGATCCGCCCGACCACCGCCGTATCGGTCTACGCACTGGGCGCCGTCTACGGACTGGCCGGCTTCTGCGCGGGCCCGATCCTCGGCAGCGTCCTCACCGTGGCGGCGGTCAGCGGCAGCCCGGTCTACGGCGGACTGCTGCTCGCCGTCTACGCCCTGGGCATGGCGGTCCCGCTCTTCCTGCTCGCGCTGCTCTGGGAACGCTTCGATCTGGGCCGCCGGGCCTGGCTGCGCGGTCGGGCCTTCCGGCTGGGCCGCTTCGAGCTGCACACCACGACCCTGCTGTCCGGGTTCTTCTTCATCGGGCTCGGCGCGCTGTTCCTCGCGTACGACGGGACGACGGCGCTGCCCGGACTGCTGGACGTGGACGATTCGTTCGCCGTGGAGCAGTGGGCCCAGCGCATCGGCGAGCACGTGCCGGACGCCATGGCGCTGGTGGCCGTGGTCGCGGTGGTGCTGCTGGTTCTGGCGGTACGGGCGTGGCGCGGCCGGGACGGCGGCGTGAACTCGGCGGACCGGGAAGAGGTCTGACACGGCGAAGGCCCCGTCCGGTGGACGGGGCCTTCGGGTGGTGGCTGGGGCCGGGATCGAACCGGCGACCTATCGCTTTTCAGGCGATCGCTCGTACCAACTGAGCTACCCAGCCACGCAGCTCATAAGGGCTGCAGCGGTCCTGACGGGATTTGAACCCGCGGCCTCCACCTTGACAGGGTGGCGAGCACTCCAAACTGCTCCACAGGACCAAGCTAATGTGCGAGACAAGTCTCGCACACGGTAAAGCGTGCCCCCAACGGGATTCGAACCCGTGCTACCGCCTTGAAAGGGCGGCGTCCTGGGCCACTAGACGATGAGGGCTAAGGGCCCACCTGCGCGCTTCCCAGCGCGTCGGGGACGTCAGAAGCATATGGGATGGCAGCGGCTATCGCCAAAACGGTTTACGGCGAGGGCATGGCAGGGGTGCGCGCACCCCTGCGGAGGCGGTCGCCCCCGGTCCGGACCGGGGCGCCGCGACCGGTAGTACGGGACAATGGCGGGGTGCTGGAGATGACGCGCGAAGAGTTCGAGGAACTGGTCGCCGAGGCGCTGGACCGGATCCCGCCGGAGCTGACGCGGCTGATGGACAACGTCGCGGTGTTCGTCGAGGACGAGCCCGAGCCGGGTGATCCGGAGCTGCTCGGGCTGTACGAGGGCACGCCGCTGACCGATCGCGGCGAGTGGTACGCGGGGGTGCTGCCGGACCGCATCACCATCTACCGCGGGCCGACCCTCCGGATGTGCGAGTCCCGCGAGGACGTCGTCGCCGAGACCGAGATCACGGTCGTCCACGAGATCGCCCACCACTTCGGCATCGACGACGCGAGGCTGCACGCGCTCGGCTACGGATGAGTGCGCCCCGGGCGTCCGCGGGGTGTGCCCGGCGGCGTGCGGGCCGGGCGCGGAAGGCGTGCAGGTGGTGTGCGGGCCGGGTCCGGGGCGTGTCCCCGGCGGGGCAACGGGAGTTGGGCACGGTGCCCCCACTCCTTCCCGTACCGCTCCGCTCCTTCCTCGTACCCCGGAGGTGCCTCCCGTGCGCCAGTTGTCCGTCCCCGTCCGATGGGCGGCCGTCATCGCCGCGACGGTCGCCACGTCCACCGGCTGCATGAGCATCGGCGGCGACGGAGGGAAACCGGCACCGGCACCGTCGCCGTCGCCGTCGCCCGAGCACGGGGGGAGCGCCGCCCGGCCGGACGGCGGCACGGTGGCGGGCACCGGCAGGGTCCGCACCGGAGGCGGCCGGGCCGAGGCGCACTCCGAACGGGAGGCCGTCGAATCACCCGGGCCGAGCCGCCCCGCCGGGCCCTCGACCGCTCCCGGTGGCGTGCGCCCGGATGCGGAGGCGGGCGGTGCGGAGCCGCCCCGGGGCACTGCGCCGTCGGCGCCCTCGGCCTCGCCGCCGGGGCCCGGGGTGCCGCAGCAGCCCGCGTCCCCGGTGCCCTCCGGGCCCGCGACCCCCGAGCCGCCGAGCTCCCCCGAGCCGGAGCCGTCCGAACCCTCGCCGCCGCCGTCCGCCTCGCCGGCGGCACAGCTGCGCAGCGAGGCGCTGGGTGCGTCGGCGGAGTCGGCGCCGCTGCGGACGCCCGAGGTATCGCCGCAGGTGGGGCCGGTGTAGCGGGAGGCGAGGAAGGGCCGGTTTGCGCGAAGTGGGGGGGAGTGCGTATGGTAGTAGATCGTTTGATCCCATTGCCCGGCGCCGAAACAGAAGCGCGCCGTGTGGCGCGTACTCTCCCTTGCCGTGGCTGGACCGCATTGAGGCGGTCGAAATTGCGAATCACGGAGTTACGGGCGCGTGCCGAGACTCCGGAAGGTTTCGCATTTCGCATGTCAATTTCCAGTTCTGACCACACCGTCATGCCCGAGAACATCGAGAACGACGAGCTCGTCGAGGCCGCCGAGGCCGTCGTCGCCGAGTCCGCCGACTCCATCGAGGCCGACGCCCCCCTGGCCGAGCAGGCCGACTCCGCCGACGCCGATGCGGACGCCGAGCCGACCGTCACCTTCGCCGACCTGGGCCTGCCCGAGGGCATCGTCCGCAAGCTCGCGCAGAACGGTGTGACGGCGCCCTTCCCGATCCAGGCCGCGACCATCCCGGACGCCCTGGCCGGCAAGGACATCCTGGGCCGCGGCCGTACCGGCTCCGGCAAGACCCTCTCCTTCGGTCTGCCGACCCTGGCCTCGCTGGCCGGTGGGCACACGGAGAAGAAGAAGCCCCGCGCGATCATCCTCACCCCGACCCGTGAGCTCGCGATGCAGGTCGCGGACGCGCTGCAGCCCTACGGCGACGTGCTCGGCCTGAAGATGAAGGTCGTCTGCGGCGGTACGTCGATGGGCAACCAGATCTACGCGCTGGAGCGCGGTGTCGACATCCTCGTCGCCACCCCGGGCCGGCTGCGCGACATCATCAACCGGGGCGCCTGCTCCCTGGAGAACGTCCAGGTCGCCGTCCTCGACGAGGCCGACCAGATGTCCGACCTGGGCTTCCTCCCCGAGGTCACCGAGCTGCTCGACCAGATCCCCGGTGGCGGCCAGCGCATGCTCTTCTCCGCCACCATGGAGAACGAGATCGGCACCCTGGTCAAGCGCTACCTGAGCAACCCGGTCACCCACGAGGTCGACTCCGCCCAGGGCAACGTCTCGACCATGTCGCACCACGTCCTCGTCGTGAAGCCGAAGGACAAGGCGCCGGTCACCTCCGCCATCGCCGCCCGCAAGGGCCGCACGATCATCTTCGTCCGCACCCAGCTGGGCGCCGACCGCATCGCCGAGCAGCTCGTCGAGGCGGGCGTCAAGGCGGACGCGTTGCACGGCGGCATGACCCAGGGCGCCCGTACCCGCGTTCTTGAGGACTTCAAGAAGGGTTACGTCAACGCGCTGGTCGCGACCGACGTCGCCGCCCGCGGTATTCACGTCGACGGCATCGACCTGGTCCTGAACGTGGACCCGGCCGGTGACCACAAGGACTACCTGCACCGCTCGGGCCGTACCGCCCGTGCCGGCAAGTCCGGTGTCGTCGTCTCGCTGGCGCTGCCGCACCAGCGCCGTCAGATCTTCCGCCTGATGGAGGACGCGGGCGTCGACGCCTCGCGCCACATCGTGCAGGGCGCGGGCGTCTTCGAGCCGGAGGTCGCCGAGATCACCGGCGCCCGCTCGCTCACCGAGGTCCAGGCCGACTCCGCGAACAACGCCGCCAAGCAGGCCGAGCGCGAGGCCGCCGACCTGACCAAGCAGCTGGAGCGCGTCCAGCGCCGCGCCGGTGAGCTGCGCGAGGAGGCCGACCGTCTCGTCGCCCGTGCCGCGCGCGAGCGGGGCGACGACCCGGAGGCGGCGGTCGCCGAGGTCGCTGCCGAGGCCGAGGCCGCGCTCGCCGCAGCCGCGTCCGTCCCCGAGCAGCCGGCCGCGCGTGACGACCGTCGCGACGACCGGGGCAGCTACGGCCGCCGTGACGACCGCGGTGGTGACCGCCGTGACGACCGTGGTGGATACCGCGGGAGCAACGACCGTGTCGGCGAGCGCAGTGGCCGTCCCTCCGGCGGGTCCGGCTACCGCGGAAGCAACGACCGTCCGTCCTTCCGCAGCAGCAACGACCGCCCCTCCGGTGGTTTCCGTTCCGGTGGTGGCGACCGTCGGGACGACCGTGGTGGCCGTTCGTTCGAGCGTCGTGACAACGACCGTCCGTCGTTCAACCGCGACCGTCGTGACGACCGCCCCTCCGGTGGTTTCCGTTCCGGTGGCGGTGACCGTCGGGACGACCGTGGTGGCCGTTCGTTCGAGCGTCGTGACAACGACCGTCCGTCGTTCAACCGCGACCGTCGTGACGACCGCCCCTCCGGTGGCTTCCGCTCCGGCGGCAGCGACCGTCCGTTCAACCGCGACCGTCGTGACGACCGCCCCTCGGGCGGCTTCCGCTCCGGCGGCGGCGACCGCCCGACCGGCCGTCGCGACGACCACCGCGGTGGCACCGGCACGGGTACCGGCACCGGCACCTTCGGCCGCCGTGACGACAAGCCGCGCTGGAAGCGCAACGGCTGAACGCGGTAGGGACCTGCTGAAGGTCCGTTGAAAGGTCTGCGAAGCGGGCCCGCTCTTCACGAGCGGGCCCGCTTCGCTTTTCACTTCCCTCACATGAATGACTGCTGCTGACATCCCGCCACTTGCACAGGGGCGCGGTCGGGGGGCTTTGCGAGCTCTGCGTGATTCCTTTGCGGCGGGCTGCCGTTGATCGCCTGTGCCTTCATGCCTTCATGCCTTTCAGGGAACGCGTACAACGTCCTGACCGTGCCCGGTGAAGCGCGCGGAGGTCACCCGAGCGCTGCCGAGCGTCGCTGAGGTCCATGGAGGGCGCGGCCTGCGGGCCCGCGCCCTCCTCCGTTGCCGGGGCAGGTTTTCCCAGTCGTGACCCCGGCGACCGCATGTGTGCTCCGGCGTGGGGGAATTGCTGGGTGCATGACAACCGATACCGGCGAGGACCGACCACCACCGGGCGTCTCCGACGAGGAGCGCCTCGCGCAGCTCGGGTACACACAGACGCTGGCCCGGCGCATGTCCGCATTCTCCAACTACGCCGTCTCGTTCACGATCATCTCGGTGCTCTCCGGCTGCCTCACGCTCTACCTCTTCGGCATGAACACCGGCGGCCCCGCCGTCATCACCTGGGGCTGGGTCGGCGTCGGCCTGATGACGCTGTTCGTCGGCCTGGCGATGGCCGAGATCTGTTCGGCGTACCCGACCTCCGCAGGCCTCTACTTCTGGGCCCACCGGCTGGCCCCGCCGCGCTCGGCCGCGGCCTGGGCCTGGTTCACGGGCTGGTTCAACGTACTCGGCCAAGTCGCCGTCACCGCCGGGATCGACTTCGGTGCGGCGTCGTTCCTGGGCGCGTATCTGAACCTCCAGTTCGGCTTCGGGGTCACCCCCACCCGTACGATCCTGCTCTTCGCCGCGATCCTGCTGCTGCACGGGCTGCTCAACACCTTCGGGGTGCGGATCGTCGCGATCCTGAACAGCGTGAGCGTCTGGTGGCACGTCGTCGGCGTCGCCGTCATCGTCGGCGCCCTGACCTTCGTGCCGGACTCGCACCAGTCGGCGTCGTTCGTCTTCACCGAGTTCGTGAACAACACCGGCTGGGGCAGCGGCTTCTACGTCGTGATGATCGGTCTGCTGATGGCGCAGTACACCTTCACCGGCTACGACGCCTCCGCCCATATGACGGAGGAGACCCACGACGCCGCGACGGCCGGCCCGCGGGGCATCGTCCAGTCGATCTGGACCTCCTGGATCGCGGGCTTCGTCCTGCTCCTCGGCTTCACCTTCGCCATCCAGTCGTACGACGGAGCGCTGGACTCGCCGACCGGCGCCCCGCCCGCGCAGATCCTCCTGGACGCCCTCGGCGCCACCACCGGCAAGCTCCTGCTGCTGATCGTGATCGGCGCCCAGCTCTTCTGCGGCATGGCGTCCGTGACCGCCAACAGCCGCATGATCTACGCCTTCTCGCGGGACGGTGCCCTGCCCTTCTCGCGTGTCTGGCACACGGTCAGCCCGCGCACCCGCACCCCCGTCGCCGCGGTCTGGCTCGCCGCCGTCGGCGCCCTCGCCCTGGGCCTGCCGTACCTGATCAACGTCACGGCGTACGCGGCGGTGACCTCGATCGCGGTGATCGGGCTCTACATCGCCTATGTCATCCCCACGCTGCTCCGCCTGCTCCGGGGCGACGGATTCGCCCCGGGCCCCTGGCACCTGGGCCGCTGGTCCCGCCCGATCGGCATCGTGGCGGTGGCCTGGGTCGTGATCATCACGGTGCTCTTCATGCTGCCGCAGCTCTCGCCGGTCACCTGGGCGACGTTCAACTACGCGCCCGTCGCGGTGCTGGTGGTCCTGGGCTTCGCGGCGACATGGTGGCTGGCGTCGGCGAGGCACTGGTTCCTCAAACCGGATCACAAGCGCACGATCCCCCCGGACGAATCCCTCTGACGGCCCGGGATTTCACCGCGACGGGGCCCGGTGGCCGATACCCGATCGGCGGCCGGGCCCCGGCGGGCTATGCTCAGGGGTGATTCGCCGAGGGCCGTTAGCTCAATTGGCAGAGCAGCGGACTTTTAATCCGTTGGTTGTGGGTTCGAGTCCCACACGGCCTACGCGAAGCAGGGAGGGGAAACCCCATCTGACCTGCTACTTAGCGCCTCGATCGGCTTTGTCCGGTCGGGGCGCTTCGTCGTTCCCGGCCTCTTGCGTGAGCGATGCGTGAGCGGACGGTCCGACAGCAGGGGCTACGGAGGGGGCCTTACGGGCACGTGGCACCAGCGCGGCGGCGGCGGCTTCTGCTGCGGCTTTGTCGACCTCGGGTAGCAGGCTCGTGTACGTGTCCGACGTGAGCGTGATCGTGGAGTGGCGCAGGGTCTCCTTGATCGTGTGGAGATCACCGCCCCCGCCGTGGGTGAGAGTGGCCGCGACGTGACGCAGGTCGCGCAGAGTGATCGGCGGCAGGTCGGTGGTGGCGAGGATGCGGCGGAACGTCTCGGAAACCGTCTCCGGGTGCAGCCAGGAGCCGTCCTCGCGGGTGAAGACCTTGCCGGTCTCGTTCCAGGCGTCGCCCCACTTCTCCCGGGCGCTCAGCATCGCCTTGTGGTGCTCGCGCAGAAGAGCGACGTTGACGCTGTCCAACGCGATCGTGCTGGCGCTGCCGTCGGTCTTGGGGGCGGACTCGTAGGTGTCCCAGCCGTCGACGACGATCTCCTTGGCCGGGGTGATGAGGCCGGCGTTCAGGTCGACGTCGGTCCAGCTCTGGCCAACGGCCCCGCCCCTGCGAAGGCCACGGGTGCCGACGAGGTGGAAGAGGGCGTAGAGCCGATCGGATTCGGCCGCGTCCAGGAACGTGCCGAACTGCGCCGGCGTCCAGACCATCACCGGTGACGGCAGCTCGCCGGTAGCACGCCAGCGCTCCACCCGCTGGGTCGTCCAGAGCAGGGGCTTGGGGCGCTTGCCGGACTCCAGCTCGACGTGGGAGGCCGGGTTGAAGGTGATGTACTGCTGGGCGATCGCCGCGTTCAGAGCCGCTCGCAGCGTGCGCCGGATGCTCTGCTGCGTCGCTGGGCCGGTGATCTTCCGGAAAGGCTTCATCGCGGCGAGTTTTTCCCGCTCGAAGGCGAGCCGCGCCCGCTCGGCTGCGATGGGGCGGCCGGCCTTGCTGGGCTTGCACCTGGCGATCTGCTCGCGGCGTTCGAGGTTCTCCGCCTGGATCACCTCGTTGGCGTCGGCTATGTCGTCGTACATCTCCACCAGGTGGCCGACGTTGAGACGGTCGACGCGGACATGGCCGATGCGCGGCTTCAGGTGCACGCGGATGTGCGAGTTTCGGCTCTGCGAAGGTCGCGGAGAAGAACGAGGAGATGCGCGGCCTGCTCAACGCGGGGCACCAGCGCAACCGCCCCACCCTGCGGGTTTCTGGTCCCAACCACGAGGTGTCGAAGTTCCCGACCTTCGCCATGGCGGCCCTCGCGGGCATCGGTGACCTGCCGGACACGATCATGGACCGGTCGATCGTCATCCGGATGCGCCGCCGCAGGCCGGGCGAGAAGGTGGCGGAGTTCCGCACCTACCGCGACACCCCGCCCCTCCACGCGCTGCGCGACCGGCTCGCCGCCTGGCTGGCACCGCTCCACACCGACGCCATGGAGCTGACCCCCGCCATGCCGGTCGAAGACCGCGCGGCCGACACCTGGCAGCCGCTGGTCTCCGTCGCCGACCTCGCCGGCGGACCATGGCCCGACCGCGCGCGTACCGCCTGCCGGGTCATGGCCAAGCATGAGGCCGAGCAGGACCAGGACCGCAGCAGCCTGGGCATCCGACTCCTGGCCGACATCCGCCGCGCCTTCGCCACCGAAGGCGACCCGCCGATGCTCCGCACCCGCCGACTCCTCGACATCCTCAACCGGGACGACGAGACCCCGTGGCCGGAGTACACCGCCAACGGCCTGACCGCCCGGGGCCTGCAGATCCTGCTCCAGGAGTACGGCATCGGTTCGGCGAATCACCGCTTCCACGGCAACGTCCAGGCCAAGGGCTTCACGCGCCAGCAGTTCGCCGACTCCTGGGCACGCTACTGCCCCGAACCCGCACCGGAAGCCACGGCCGGGGCCTGACCCGGCACGACCCGTCGCGACCCGTCCCCGCGCAGGTCAGCGCCGTGACGAGTCGTGGGGCGGTGACGAGTCGACTCGACATCACCGCCCCACCCGTACCTGCCCTGACCAGGCATGCAACGAGTCGCGACGGGTCTCTCTCCCCCTCTCACCGGGCCACGTCAGCCGCACCTCCGTACCCCTGGAGCACTCTCCATTGCCTTCCCCCACCCTCGCCGCAGCGCCGTCCGCTGCCCCTGGCCGCCGCGATCCGCACGGGTGTGGCGCTGCTGGCCGTGGCGGCCTTCGCGCTCTCCTACGACGCCCTGCGCCAGATGGCCGCCGCCAGCCACATCCACCCGGCGCTCACCTACGCCTTCCCGCTCGTCATCGACGGGTTCATCGCCATCGGGATCGGCGCCCTGCTCGTCCTGCGGACCGCACCGCTGTCCGCCCGCCTCTACGTCTCGGCGCTGGTCGGCATCGCCACCGCCACGAGCATCTGGGCCAACGTCCTGCACGCCATCCGCCTCAACCAGCAAACCCGCCACGACGGGCTCTCCCTTGACGACATCACCGTCGGAGCCATCTCCGCCATCGCCCCACTCGCCCTGGCCGGAGCCGTCCACTTCTACCTCCTTGTCGCGCGAGGCCCCACCACCGCCGGCCGCCGCAACCCCATCGGTCACAGCGCCAATGACGGCCACAAACCCGCTGTGGGAGACATGGATCGCGAGACGTCACCGCCAACCGTCACGAGCGCCAACGACGTGGCGCAGCCCGTCGCGAAGCGCCTGGCAAAGACTCCGCACCAGGCAGGTATGCCGGGAGGTATTCCGCCAAGCATTTCGCTGGAGCAGGCCATCGACATCGGCCGCACGGCTCCCCTCGGTCGGGCCGACCGTGTTTCGCGCCGCAACGTCGAGAAGGCGATCCGGGACAAGGGGTTCGGCATTTCCCGAAGCCGCCTGGACAAGGTCAAGGACCTGCTGCAGGCCGAACTCGACGAGGCCACCGCAAGCACCGGCTGACCCCGCAGCCCGTCGCCCTCGCCCGCCCTTCCTCGAATCAGCACGGGAAGGGCGGGTCCTCACCACCACCCCTTGCAGGAGTCCACATGCACGACCTCAACCACGAACTCCCTCCATCTCAGAAGCAGATGACCTACACCCCGGCTCCAGGCGGAGCAAGCTGTAGCGCTGGACCGTCCAAGGGCCGGTCCAGCGCGCTTGCCTCCGCCCCGGGGGTGGCGGAGGAGGTCTGGCGCCAGGGGGCGCCGGACCAGGAGCTGGTGGCCGAGGGCGGCCACCAGCAGGACAAGCCCGCAGCCAAGCGGAGCCGCCGGCGCTCCCGCCAGCCGCGGCAGCGCGTGAAGCGCCTGACCTTCCGCGCCAGCGAGGCCGAAGACGCAGAGATCCAGGCTGCCGCCGACGCCAAGGGTGTCTCCAAAGCCCGGTTCATCGCTCAGGCGGTCCATGCACAACTCCACGGCCGGAACGGACTCGACCAGGACGAGGCTCTCGACAGGCTCGAAGCGGCCCGCGTCGACCTGGCCCGTGTCGGCAACAACATCAATCAGATGGCGCGGATCCTGAACTCCGGCGGCGACGTCGTCCACCTCGCTCGCGCCACTCACGAGGTCTGCGAGTCCGCAGCCATGGTGAAGGCTGCCGCTCGGAAGCTGGTGAGTTGAGTCCTTGGTCCCCGACATAAACCCGCCGGGCGGTCGGACGATCGGCCTGCTCAAGTACCTCTACCGGACCAGTGACATCGAAGCCCACGTCGACCCGCACATCGTTGCCGCGTACGACCCCTTCGTGGCCGATCCCGGACGCCACCCGAGCGCCACATTGACAGGACTCGCCGCCGATCTCGACCAGTGGGTCGACGCCCTGAAGGACAAGGCCCCGGCCAAGCATGTCTGGCACTGTTCGGTGCGCACCGCGGACACGGACCGCATCCTCAGCGACGAGGTATGGGCGACCGTCGCACGCCGCATTGTCAACGCCACGGGCATCGCCCCTGAAGGGGACGAGCAAGCATGCCGCTGGATCGCGGTCCGGCACGCCCCCGACCACATCCATCTCGTCGCCACCCTCGTACGCGCCGACCGCACCCAGCCACGCCGCCACAAAGACGCCATCCGAGCCCAGGCTGAATGCCGCAAGATCGAGAAGGAATTCGGCCTGCGCCAGCTGAAGAAGGGCGATGGCACCGCTGCCAAACGCCCCACAAGCGCCGAGCGCCGCAAAGCCGAACGCCTCGGGCAAGAGGCCACATCCCGCGAGCTGCTGCGAGAGCACGTCCACCGCGCCCTCGCCGGTGCTTCCGACGAGGCCGAGTTCTTTGGCCGCCTCGCCTCCGAAGGCGTACGGATCAAGAAGCGCGTCGCCCCGTCCGGTGACCTTCTTGGCTACTCCGTAGCCCTCGTCGGTGACCGCAACGCCAAGCAGGAACCCATCTGGTATTCGGGCTCGAAACTCGCACCTGACCTGTCCCTGCCCAAAATCCGTGAGCGCTTCACTACCGAACGAAATGTCCCCGAGCCTCCGGCCCTCATGCAACGGGCCGGCGAATCCGCGCCGGGCCGCGCCCGCCGCTTCTCCGCAGAAGCCCTCGACACAGCCCTCACCGTGATCGCTTCCACCGACGACGAGGCTGCGGCTGCCCACATCGTCGGCGTGAGCGAGGTCCTCGACGCTCTCGCTCAAACCACCCTGGGCCGTCCACATGAGGAACTCCGAGATGCCGCAAGGACCTTCGAGCGCGCAACCCGCTCCCACATTCGCGGCGAGCAGACCCGGATGTACGCACTCCGACGGGCCGCTCGCCAGATCGTCCGCTCCGGGCATGCCCTCGGACACGGAGCAGACGGTGCCGCCACCGCTCTGGTCCTGGACGTTCTGATCCTCGCCGTCGTCGCCGCCGGTCACTGGCACGCCGCCCACCAGCACGCCCAGCAAGCCGAGGCCGCATGCCAAACCGCCATGCACCTTCGCACGGCGTACCGGGCCGTCGCTGCAAGTCCGTTGGCTGGCATGCGCGCATACGGCGAAAAGCTCTCCACTCGGACACAGCACAACCAGATCGCCGCAATCCGCTCCGCACTGCCCGAACTGGCCAGCCGCGTCCAAAACGAGGCCAGCTGGCCCGCCCTGGCAGCCATGCTGGATCAAGCCCAGCGGGCCGGACACAACCCCTCGGTCCTCCTCCGTAAGGTCGCAGCACAACGGGAGCTCAACAGCGCGGACTTCGTCAGCGAGGTGCTCGTCTGGCGCCTGTACCGACTCGATCTCGTACCCGCCGAGATGCCCACCACTGCGCGAGCCGACAAGCGACCGGCGAAACAGGGGCCGCACATCCCTCAGCCCGCCGCCCGTTCAGGTTCGGAGGCCGCGCGCCCTCGTCGTCGTTGAGGACGGAACCGACGTCCGAGGCGTGACGCCCATCGGCACCCTGTCCGCCTGCCCTCAAGCAGGTGGACAGGGAGGGTCAACCGAGCAGGTGGGCGAGATGCTTCCGCAGGGGCACTTCGAGTTCCAGGTTGTTCCCGCGCTCGATCCCCTGGAGGTACTCGCTGGCCACGACCAGCTGGGAGAAGCGGCCGGAGGCGGACTGCAGGATGGGCTTGAACTCGCGGAGGACGCGGTCTGCAACCGAAGGGACAGCGAGGCTGGAGATGTAGAGGGTGGCCGCGTCGTAGCCGGCAGGAGCCAGTCCCCACCGTTCCCAGTCCAGGATGCAGAGCTCGGGACCGGTCAGATTCGACCACTGGATGTCGGCGTGTGCGGTACCCCACTCCAGGACTTCGGTGGCCACGTCCGTCCCGAGGAAGCGGGGCAAGGCCCAGCGGAGCCGTTCTTGGCGAACAGCCACACGGCTCGTGGACACGAAGGAAATCGTGTCCAGCGCATCGCGTAGCTGGGCCCACCACACGGGGGAGAGGTCCAGTCGCGATGGCGCCAAGGGCGACCGATTGAGCGGCCGGCCATCGGCGCGGTTGTGGACCTCCGCACGATAGGCGTACGCGTCCGCCGACCATTCGAAAGCCCCTCGGAAGCGAGGACGCGGAATGCGGTCCGGCATCGCTTCGTGTGCTTCTTCCGGGCCCTTCCAGGATGCGCTGGCTGCTTTCTCTGCCCTGGTCTCGGCCACCCGCAGCCAGAGGTGGCCGCTGGCCGGGCCGCTCAGGGTCTTACCGCCCCACCCCCAGGTTTCCTCACCGCCAGCGGCATCGAGAGAAGATTGCGGCGGCGTACTCGAATGCTCGTCGCATTCGTTCTGCTGTGGCGTGGTCAGGCGCGGAAGGCATCGACGATCTTTCTCAGTTCGGTGCTGTCGAAGAGGCATGGGAGGGGCGGGGCGACGGCCTGCTCGGCTGCCGTCCAATGGCTCGTGGTGCTGGCCGACAGCAGGATCCGTGTCACACCGGGTGTGGAGGCGACCGTCCCGAGCAGCAGTTGTATGGGCGTGGTTCCCGGAAGCACTTCCTGCGCGACGGTGGGAGTGACCATCTCTAGCAGCTCTCCGCCATGGAGTGGCGCCGAGGCGAAGACTTCCAGGCCGACGGCGTGGGCGTCGAAGAGAACGCCCCGGCCGTCCAGTGCGTCGGCGATGGGCCCCAGCTGCACGAGGCTCAAAGGGAGCTGGATCGCTGCGAACTTGTTGGTCGTGTCTCCGGCCTTGTGGGCCAGTTCCATGAGGCGGCCGACCGTCAGCGAACCGTCGTGCAGCGCCGACCACGTGGCCACCCCGTACGTCTTGATCAGTCCTTGCCGGCAGCACTCCTCCAGCGTCCGGAACGCTTCGAGAAGGCGGGCGTCGAGCTCGTGTCGCTCTGGTCCGCCGTGTTCGGGGTTGTGGACGAACGTGATGTCGGGGATCCGGCCGAGGGCGGCCTTGCTCTGTGCTGCCTGCCACCTCACAAATGACGGTTCGAGGCAGTACCCCTTCCCGGTCCGCGAAGGGGTGAGTACGCCCTCCTTCGTCGCCCGCTCCTGGCGGGCAGCGTCCAGGAAGCCCACCTTCGTTGACACACGTACGGACGGGAAGGCGCCCAGAACGGGGGCCAGCTGCTCCTCGGCTGTGCCGCGCTGGTAGTTCGGGGCCGTATCGATCCAGGAGACGCCTTGGTTGATCGCGGCCTGGGCTGCGGCCGCAACGTCGGCCGTGCGATAGGTGCCCAGGCCGAGTTCGGCGCCCCTCACTGTGTGCCCCTGACCGAGGCGACCTGGCCGTTCACGAGTTCGCTGATCACGGCAGCCGCCTGCTCCAGAGTGAGTTCGGTGTCGCTGACGAGGTCGGCGAGCCGGTGTTCCGATCGGTCGGCGAGGCGCTTCAGTAAGGGCAGTGCGGGTGCTGCGAAGGTCCAGGACTCGCCGCCTGCCGTCAGAACGGCGTTGCCGTCGTCCGTCGTACTGAGCGTGTGGCGTGCGGTGAGCATCCGCGCCCTGACGCCGGGGTCCGCCGGCACTGCGTCCACGAAGGGCAGGCTGGGCCGGAACCGTACGGGCTCGTCCGCGTCCCGGTGCTGGAAGTAGCGATCGATCAGGCTTCCGTCGGCCATTTCTTTGACGAGCAGGTCGCGCAGCTGGTCAACGACATGCTGCTTCTGATCGGAGGACCCGAAATGGGGGAGGTCTGCCCTGACTGTCTGTTCTGCTCGCAGGGTGTCCAGAACCCAGGACACGAGGTCAACGCCGGTCGTGGAGCTGAGCCCGCACGTCAGGTGGAGCAACCGCTGTCCCTCGGAGGCAGAGACGGCGTGCCACCAGCCACGGGGCAGGTAGAGGATGTCCCCCGGTGTGAGGACGAACTCTGCGACGGGCTCGTCGGGCGGCGGGGCGGTTTCGGTAACGTCGCGGTACATGGGGGCGACGCGGGTCGGTCCGTAGATCTTCCAGCGTTTCCGGCCGTCCACCTGGACGACGACCACGTCGTGGTCGTCCCAGTGCACCCCGAAGCCCTCGCGCGGCTTCCAGGAGGCGTACAGGTTCACCTGGACCTTTGAGCGGAGCCTGGCCTCAAGAGCATGGGCAAGACCGTGTACGCCTGGGTGCAGTTCATCGAATGCGTCGATCACCATGGTGGCGCCCTGGGCGAGCTTTTCGTGCAGGGAGGCGGGGTGGATTCGGTGCCACACGGTTCGGCGCCTGGCTACTTCACACACGGTGTAGGCGTCGAGAGGAACGACCACGCCGTCGGCGGAGAGACGGAGCCGCGGTGGTTCCAGGCGGTGCCGGGCGATGATCTCGTTGAGGTCGTCCCAGTCGAGGAGTCCGGCAATGCACTGGGCATCGCCAGGGATGACGCGGAAGGTGCGGCCGAACGCCTCGGCGAGGAAGTCCTCGCCGAGGCGTGCGACGACCGCATGGGGCTGAGCGGTCATGTGTCCGGTCCCGTCAGGAATCGTTGCTGTCGGAACGGCCGCCGGTGTTGTCCGACGGGATGAACGCACGCTCCCGCGCCGTCTTCACCTGCGCACGGGCGACGAGCAGGCTGTCGCTCACGGTGAGTGTCACCAAGGGTGCGGGCATCGAGTCCGCCTGCGTTTCGTGCTGGATCTCCATCGCTGACTCCTCTTCTCTCTTGCGCTTGCCGGTCGGGTACGGAGCGGTCCTCCGCACTCGTCGTACGCCCGCCCGGCTGCCGACCGTCACGAGAGCAGCCGGGCAGGGTTCTTCCCGCCTCCGAGGCGTCAGGCCGCTGGGGGAGCCATGAGTCGTCGCTCGAAGGCGGAGCCTGTGGGGCTAGTGGTCGCCGAAATGCCAGATCAGAACGCCGATGGGGGCGGTGACCAACAAAGGGAGGAGAGCGCCCGCCCACTCGCGCCAGTCATATAGCCGCCGCTTGCCAGTCACCGACGTCTGGTGGCTACTCATCGCTCGTGCCCTCCGGATGGCGCTCGCGGTAGAGACTGACGAACCGTCTCGTCAGTCGGCCGAGTTCACGCGTGTACTCGAAAGCCACGAACTGCGGAGTCTCAGCCGTCGGCCGGGCATTCAGCTCCGTCAGGCGGTAGGCGTCCCTGTACATGTGCCGAACGACCGGGTCCTCGTCGAAGCCCAACTCTTCCGTCACGAAAAGGTTCAGCGCTCCACGCAACTGGGTGGCTGTCAGGTCGATTTCTTGCCGATCGGGCATGGAAGCGTGATGGCCAAAGCCTTAGTCACGACACCGCTGATGGCTTCGACGTCGATCGGCAGTGCCTCCGGATCGGCAGCGTCGACGCTCGGGGATCGGTCCTTGTCTGTCACGGCGGTCATCACGCGCTCCTCTCGTGTCCGCTTTTGGTTGCGGCGTGTGAAGAGCTAACGACTCGGTACGCGATTGAGGTCGGGGCGTGTTGGCCTGGCGGGTCGGCTGGTGGGTGATTAGCAGGCGGCCTTCCGGGCGAGCACGAGTTCGGTGCTCGTGTGCCGCCGGGTGGGCCTGCGGGCCGCGCGGTCGGAGACCAGTGCGGCGATGGCGGCGTGGGTTTCGGCGTAGGACTCGCGCCGGCCGAGGTATCGCTGGAGCGGCCGCCACTTCTTCTCCTCGCCGATGGTGTGCTCCACGCAGATCCGCGCGGAGGACTGCCGTCGGCGCGCCTCGCGCCAGGCGTAGTTCTCGCCCAGTGGCGCTTCGTCCTTCGGCTTGCGTGGCGGTGCCTGGACCTGGTTGGGGAAGTCGTTGGCCAGGCCCCGGTATCCCTCGTCGACCTTCGCCTTGACCTGCGGATGCAGACGCAGCTGCTCGGCGATGCCTTCGGTGCGCATCGCGGTCTGGTCGTGCAATCTGCCGGGCCGGTCGGCCCCGGACCACAGTAGGCGTCCCGAGCCGTCGCTGATGGTGGTGGTCTTGGCGGTGTTCTGCTTCTTCTTGCCGGAGACGAACGCCTTGCGGCCGGGGCGGCCGGCCTTGGGGCGGCGGACCTGGGTCTCGGTGCCGTCGATGCGCAGTTCGACAGCCTCGGCCTTGGCGTAGGCGAAGACATCGGCCAGGGTGCGCAGGCGGATGCCGGGCCGGTCGGGGACGGCGAAGCCGCGGGAGGCCAGCAGCGGGCGGATCTCGTGGATGGCGCGGGTGACGGTGGGGCGGGAGACGCCGTAGAGCTCGGCCAGTGCCGCGTGCGGGAGCTGCAGACGCAGGTGGACCACGGTGACCAGGACCCTGTCGGTGAAGACCAGCTTGTGATCCGGCCCGGCTCCGGCGGCCCGCTTGCGCTCTCCGCCACGACGCTTACCCAACTCGGACTCACACCGCCCCAACCAGGGGTCGGCCAACTCCTCGATCAAAACGCCGAGATGTGCACGATCAAGGCCGCAGAAGGCAGGATGAGACAAGGCCGCACGGGCTCGGTAATGCGTCACAACATCACCAACCCGTGCGGCCACCGTCACGTCACGGTTCTCCGGCGGCCCGAGCGGCGTAGGACTTCGCGACCAGTTCCTCCACCAGAGCGCTCTTCGCCCTCGAGTAGTCCCGTCTGCCCTGGCTGTCGGCACGGAATCGCTGTGCGAGAGCCACTTTCAACGCGCTGTAGCGCCGGACTTCATCGGGCCGCTGACGTAGGTAGTCACGGAGCAAGACGTGATCAAGGTGGGGTCTGGAGCCTGTGACCACGCTATACAAGTGATGTTCGGGAGCCGCAGGAGGGGCCTGGAAGGCCTCTCGCCCCGGAATCCCCAGATCGCCTTCGTGCCGGTAGCCCTGCTCGGTGAGCCGGGAGATCAGCTCGGGCATGGTGGCGTCCTCGGCCACCACAATGTCGAGGTCGATGATCGGCTTGGCGGCACATCCGGGCACGGCTGTGCTTCCGACATGGTCGACTGATATAGCCAGGTCCGCGACGTGAGGTGCAAGCCGCTGCCGCAGGTCCTCAAACCGCTCGGGCCATCGGGGGTCGTAGTCGCCGACCACGATCATGCCAGTCATGCCCGCAGTCTCGCAGGATCGCCAGGGCCCATCGAATCGCTGCGACGGCCCCGCTATCGCGTACCAAGTCGTAACTGCGGGATGTGCCCATCCGGGTACCGTAAGAGGGAGGCGTGACCGTGAAAGCCGTGAAACCTACGGGAGTTGGCAATGGCCAAAGCACCCCAGGACGACCGCAATACGGGACTCGAAACCCTGCTTGAGCAGGCGCAATGGTCGCGTACCCAGCTCGCCAATGCGGTGAATCGCACCGGTGGTCAGGTCGGTATGACCCTGAAGTACGACCACTCCGCCGTGTCGCACTGGCTGAGCGGGACGCAGCCAAGGGAGCAGGTCAGGCCGGTCATTGTCGAGGTACTCGAACGCAAGCTCGGGCGCCCCGTGACCTATGCGGAAGCGGGTCTGCAGCCTCCGCGGGGCGGAGAGGACTCCGGCAGCGGAGACACTGTCGAGTCCCTCTTGGATCTGGGCAGGGCTGATATGGACCCCTCACGACGCGGCGTGCTCGCCGCCGGCTTGTACTCGGCTGCTCTCGTCGTGCCCCTGTTCGCGGGCGAGGCGCACGCGGCGGAACGCGAACGCGTCACGAAGCCCACAGGCCGTATCGGGCCGGGAGAAGTCGCGACCGTACGGACCATGACCGAGCGCATCGCGGACATCCTCGACGAGCTGGGCGGCGGCCACGCCCGCCCAATGGCCGCGGCATTCCTCGTCAACACCGTCGCGCCGTACCTCCGCGCCCAAGCAACCGAGCCGGTCAGAAACGACATGCTCTCCGCCGCCTCCGACCTGACCTACCTGACCGGGTGGATGGCGATGTACGAACGAGAGCACGGCCTCGGACAGCAGTACTACGTAAAGGCGTTGAACCTCGCCAAAGCTGCAGCTGACCACGTCACCTACTGCCGCACCCTGCGAGGCATGAGCCTCCAGGCATCAAACCTGCGGCACGGGCAGACGGCCTTGAAACTCGCGGACTCAGCTGCCGAAGCTGCACCCAAGGCCGGCCCGCGACTGGTGGCATTCCTGCGAGGTCAGCAAGCACACTCGGCAGCCATGGTCGGCGACCGGAAGCAGGCATTCACTCGCCTGCGCGAAGCCGAAGTAGCACTCTCGAAAGCCGACTCACGGCGAGATGCTGTCGGCGGGTACGACCAGTCTGCCTACCAGTTCCACGTGGCCCATGTCCTCTACGAGACGAAGGACCTGGCGGGCTCGATCGCAGCCCTGAAGTCCTCGGTCCGGGCACAACCCAAGCAGGAACGGCAGGGTCGGCTTCACGCCAACGGCGTGATGGCCCAACGCCAGTACGAACTGGGACACATCGAGGAGGCGTGCAGCACCTGGAATACGTTCCTCGACGACTACGTGGGCTTGTCAACCGCTCGCGGCGACGAGCACTTCGAGACGATGCGGAAGCGGCTCGCTCCCTACCGGAAGGTCCGAGTCGTAAGAGAACTCGGCGAACGCGCTCGCCAGGTCGCGACGCTGAAGGGGTAGTGACCCTGGAGAGGGCGATGAGGCGGGCGCCACACCGCCCTCCCCGTCCGGGCGGCGTGTGGGTCGGGCAAGCAGGGGCCGACCGGCAGGGCGGTCAGGCTTCCAGCTATGGACCCATCTCGTTTCCGTCGACGCCCTGCTCGTCCAGTACTTAGTGGTCGGCTCCGGAAAAACCCTCGGGGGTTGACGTGAGGTCAGGTCATGTGTGAGTCCTGGTTCGCCGTTTCGGGGTGCGGGGAAGCGGCCGGGCTCGCGCGGAGCCGTGCTCCCTCTGCGGCATCACCCGGAGGGTCACCGTCCGGGAAGAGGACGGGCGCCCGGTTTGCAGTGCCTGCTATCAGCGGCTGAACCGCGGCGACCGTCCGCGGCACCAGTACGTCGACTGCGGAGAGATGGGGTCCGTCGACCGGCGCCGCTCCCGGGCACGGTGCGTGGCCTGGGAGCGGCGAGGCATGGGATCTCCGGGTGTGAACTCATGTCGAGCTTGAATCGCCCGTACGGGTTTACATGGGTCCGGAGAGGCGGCGCATGGGCATCGGCGGACGCCATGTCCGCGTAGTCGGGCTCAGTCTGCGACCTCGGCGGTTCCGGCGCCGTCGGTCAGGCCGAGCGCAGGGCGTCTGTCGGGGACACCCTGGCTGCGCGCAGTGCCGGGTAGATTCCGGCGACGGCCGCTACCAGTACCGACACCAGGGGGCCGGCGATGACCGTGTAGAGCGGGATGGAGGCGGGCCAGCCCTGTGCGAGGGCGTAGCCGTAGACCGCGAGGCCGCCCACGAACAGCCCGCCGACTCCTCCGATGAGGCCCATCAGTACGGCCTCGATGAGGAACTGGACGGCGATCTGGCCGCCTCGGGCGCCCAGCGCGCGGCGCAGTCCGACCTCTCCGCGGCGTTCCATCACTCCCACGACCATGGTGTTGGCGATGCCGACGCCGCCCACGAGCAGGGCGACCGCTGCGAGGGCGAGGACGAGTCCGGTGAGGGAGTTCTTGGTTTCGGCCCGTGCCGTGTACAGGTCGGAAGGGCGGCTGACGGCGACCGTGCTCGGGTTGGCGGGGTCGGCGGTGGCTCCGGCAACGGTCTGTACGTCAGGGACGCGTTCGGGGTGGGCCCTGAGGTAGACCATGGCGGCGGTGCCGTCCGCGCCCAGGTGGGCGGTGGCCTCGGGCCAGCCGACCAGGGCGGCGGTGCCGAGCTCGGGTGCGAGCTCGTTCGGGGCCAGGATTCCGGTGACGACGAACCACTGTCCGCCCAGCCAGACACGTTCGCCCGGCGCGGTCACGCCGAGCCGGAGTGCGGCCTGGTCGCCGAGCACGGTCACCGGAAGGTTCTCGCTCGCCTTGTCCAGCCAGTGCCCGCTCTGCAGGGTGGCGTGCAGGACGTCGAGCAGGTTGAGCCGGGCGGCCAGCACGGTGAGGCTGTTGGTCTGCTGCGCCGGGACCAGGTCGTTGCGGTAGACCTGGGCTTTGGTGGCCCCGGTCGCGGTGACCTGTTGCACGGGGGCGATGTTGGCGAGCATCTTCTCGGCCGTGGGCGGCAGCGGCACCGGCTTCTGGTCGGGGCCGTTGCCGGGGGCGACGGTGATCAGGTTGGAGCCGAGCCGGTCCAGGCGCTCCAGCAGGTGTGCCTGGTTGGAGGCGGAGATCCCGGTCACGGCGATGACGGCGGCGATGCCCAGGGAGATGCCGAGCGCGGACAGGGCGGAGCGCATCTTGCGCGTGCGTGGTCCGATCATGCCGAGGCGCAGCATGTCCGTCGGGCGTAGCCGGGTGCGTCGCAGGGGTGGCGTCATCGGACAGCTCCTGCGGGGTGCGGGCCGCGTTCGTCGAAGTCGATGCGGCCGTCGTGGAGGGCGATTCGCCGGGGGAAGGAGGCGGCCAGCTCGCGGTCGTGGGTGATGACGACGACTGTGGTGCCGTTGGCGTTCAGGGTGCGCAGCAGCTCGACGACGGCGGCGCCGGAGACGCTGTCCAGGGCCCCGGTGGGTTCGTCGGCGAGCAGCAGTGCGGGGCGGCCGACGAGGGCGCGGGCGATGGCGACGCGCTGCTTCTCGCCACCGGAGAGCTGGTCGGGGTGGTGGCGGAGCCGGTGTCCGAGGCCCACCTCGCGCAGGGCTTCGGCGGCTCTGGCGCGCCGGAGTGAGGCAGGGACGCCGCTGTAGAGGAGGCCGGTGGCGACGTTCTCGACCGTGGTGAGCCCGGACAGCAGGAAGAACTGCTGGAAGACGAAACCGATCCGGTGGGCGCGCAGGGCAGCCAGTTCGGGGTCGGAGAGCGCGGACAGGTCGCGTCCTTCGAAGCGCAGCTTTCCTGCAGTGGGCCGGTCGAGGGATCCGAGCAGCGCGAGGAGTGTGGACTTGCCGGAGCCGGAGGGGCCGACGACGGCCAGGAGTTCCCCGGCTTCGACGGTGAGGTCGATGCCGTGCAGGATGCGCAGCGGCGGTGATCCCGGGTATTCCTTGGTGATGCCGGAGAGTTCCAGCACGGGTGCCCTGCGCGGTGGCTGAGGGGGCGTCACTTCGGGATCACCACCTGGGCGCCGGCTTGGATGTCCCCGGTGATCTGCGCCTTGGCGTCGGCGACCAGTCCCAGCTGGATCCTGACCAGCCGGGTGGTGGCGCCGCTGACGACCTGGACTCCGTAGCCGCCGCCGTCCAGGGCGAGCAGCGCGGTGACGGGGACGATGAGCGCGTCGCTGACGGTCTCGCCGACGACGGTGACGGTCACGGAGGAGGGCCCGGCCTGCTTGGCCTGCCGCTGGTGGTCCAGCGCGATGGTGATGGTGGTCTTGTCCGCGCCGTCTGAGCCGTTGTCCCCGCCGTCGCCGGAACCGCCGCGGACCAGTGAGCGGATGCGTCCGTCGATGGTGCTGCCGTCGGCCAGCTTCACCGTCACCCGGCCGTTGGGCTTGAACTGGGAGAGCTGATTGTCGGCGGGCTGCGCGGTGGCGACCAGGTCGGTGCCGGACACGGTCATGACCGCGGTGGCCCCGAGGACCGAGCCGAGCTGCGCGCCGAGCTGCTGCACCCGCACGGCCGCCTGCGGCAGCATGACGACACTGCCGAGCGATACCGTCCCCGTCTGCTTCTCACCGAGGGCCTTCTGCCAGCGCTTGACGGCGATGACGGTGGCACGGGTGAACTTCTGGTCGGCCGTCAGGCCGAGTCCGTCGGCGTAGCCGAGCCTGATCAGGTTGCGCTTGAGCTGTTCGACGTCGGGCCCGTCACTGATGTCGGGGCCGAGGTCGCGCCACATCGGCCGGTCCCCGGTGAGCAGCACCACGGGCCGCCCGTCGACCTCGTACAACTTCGCTCCCGCCTTGACGACGGCACCGACGGCGGGCAGGGCAGTGATGGTTCCGTGGCCGGAGGCGATGACGGGAGTCGGGGTGCTATAGCTGAGCGCGCCGCCGACCTGGATGCCGGTGGACAGCGAGCCCTTCTGCACCGCGACGGTGCCGTGGCTGACGGACGGCTTCTCGGAGGCGGTGCCGTGCTGCTCCCAGGGGCGGATCGCGGCGAGCGCACCCGAGCCGCCGAGCGCGGCGACCAGGACGAGCGCGACGACGGCCTTACGGCGCTTCTTCCGCGCGGGGGCGGGCGAGGTGCCGTCGGGGGCGGTGGTCTCAACAGTGCGGCTCATGATCACTGACCGATCGAGTAGCCGGGCATCGGGAGCTTGCCGCAGGCCGGCTGGATGGCGTCCCATTTGGCGGTGTTGAGCGATTTCGCCGGGAATATGAGGATGCCGGTCTTGGGGTCGGGGTCAGGGATGTCCGCGTAGCCGTTCTTCCGCGCGCACGCGACAAAGGCGCGCGCCTGTTCGACGAACTTCTCGTTGCCCTTCTGCTGGACCTGGTGGATGCCGGGGACCTTGGCGTCGCAGACCTTGCTCGCCGCGTCGAGGCCGTTGGCCGAGCCGGGGCTTTCGGTATCGGTGCCCGAGGCCGGGAAGGTGATGTTGCCGTCCTTGTCCTGCTCGACGCTGGTCTGCCCCTGCTTGTGCATGCAGTCCACCCAGGCCCGTCGGACCGCGTTGTCGTCCTGCGGCTTGCTCTTTCCCGTGCCGTCGCCTCCGGCCACGCTGGGCGCCGCGTCGCCGGAGGAGCAGCCGGTCATCACCAGCGCCGCGGTCACGGCGGTCGCCGCCAGTACGGTTCGTATGGTCTTGGTGCGCATTTCGTGGTCTCCCTGCTGGATGTCGACATCGACCTCGGCATTTCTACGGACCGGCGAGTTACGCACCGGTGAGTGCGTGCCTAACCACCGGCTAACGCCCGCCGAGGCATCGTTGACCAAGAAGGGCCAGGACAGGCCGGTGCGGGGCAGGACAGCGCAGCGCAGGGTGCGGCGAGGGGAGTGGAGCAGAATGCGAGTGCTGATCGTCGAGGACGAGGTGGACCTGGCCGCGATGCTCGCCGAGGGCCTGCGCGCCGAAGGCATGGTCTGCGACGTCGCCCACGACGGCGCCCGCGCGCTCGAAATGACGGCCGCCGCCGACTACGACGTCCTGCTCCTTGACCGGCACCTGCCCAAGCTGAGCGGGGATGCCGTCTGCCGGGCCCTGAACACAGCCGGCTATCCGGCCAGAATCCTGATGCTCACCGCCGCCGGCGCCCTCGCTGACTTGGTCGACGGCCTCGGTCAGGGCGCCGACGACTACCTGGCCAAACCCTTCTCGTACCTGGAACTGATCGCCCGGCTGCGCGCGCTGGGCCGCCGCTCCCCTGCCGGCAGCAGCCCCACCGTACTGAGCAGGCACGGCGTCAGCCTGGACACCGTGCGCAGGGTCGCCGAACGCGACGGCCGGCCACTGAAGCTGACACCCAAGGAGCTCGGAGTGCTGGAACTACTGCTGGCCGCGGACGGCGCCCCGGTCCCCACCGAGCAGCTGCGGGACAGCCTGTGGGACGCAGCACTGGACCCGGCCACCACCGCCGTCCGGGTCACCGTCCACTCGCTGCGCCGCAAGCTCGGCGACCCGCCACTGATCACCAACGACCCCGGCTACGGGTACCGGCTGTGACCCGAGGCCGGACCGGTCGCCGCCTCTCGCTGCAGCGGCTGCCCCTGCGCGGACGCCTCACCCTGATGACCACGACGGTCTTCGCAGTCCTGGGCAGCGGACTGCTCGTGCTGAACTGGCTGAGCGCCCGCCAACTCCTGAAAGACAACCGCCACCGCATCGAACCCGAGAGCGTGCTCGCTCCCGCCCAGACGGAGCCGAGCCCCACCGCCACCCCGCAAGGCCCTTCGATCCCCGCCTCACTCACCAGTCCCGCCCAGCGCTTCGAAGACTTTCAGCACACCGTCCTCAGCGATCTGCTGCTGCGCTCCCTGCTCCTGCTCGCCGTCTTCACCGCACTCGCCGGACTGCTCGCCTGGTGGGGCAGCAGCCGCTCACTGCACCGCCTCAGCCAGGTCACCGCGGCGGCCCGGCGCATCAGTACCGGCAGCACCCTGGACGAAAGGCTCGGCCTGGCCGGCCCGCGCGACGAGGTCCGCGAACTCGGCGACACCTTCGACACCATGCTCGACCGCCTGGACCGCAGCTTCACCGCCCAGCGCCGCTTCACCTCCCACGCCTCGCACGAACTGCGCACCCCGCTCACCCTCCAACGCACCGCCCTGGAGATCCCACTCGCCCAAGGCCGGGTCCCGGCCGACCTGAGACCCGCCTTCCAACGGGCGCTGGACGCCAACGCCCGCAGCGAGCGCCTGATCGCGGCACTGTTGACACTGGCCCGTGGCGAGAGCGCACAGCTGACACCGCAATCGGTCGACCTCAAGGACGCCGCCAGGGACGCCTTGGCGGACCTGGCCGACGAGGCCCGGACGGCGGGCATCCGGATCACCGCCGACCCGGTGCCCGCCCCGGTCGCGGGCGACCCCTCACTGCTCCGGCAGATCGCACTGAACCTGCTGGCCAACGCTGTACGGCACAACCACCGCGACGGCACGGTGACGGTGACCACCGGTACCCTCGGCGGCCTTGCCTTCATCGAAGTTGGCAACACCGGCCCGGTACTGGACCCGGACGAAATCCCCGCCCTCTTCGAACCGTTCCAGCGCGGCCGGGAACACCGCAGCGACGGGACCGGGCTGGGACTGGCCGTGGTCCGAGCGATCACCCTGACCCACCACGGTGAGCTCACCGCCACCCCACGCCCCGACGGCGGCCTCACCGTCCGAGTCGAACTGCCCGCCACACCGGAGTCACCGCACGTACCACCACGCTGATCGCGCTCGGTGGCGTCACCACAGCCACCCTCGCCTTCACGCCCGGCCCCTACGCCCTGCTGGTCGCCTTGTCGGTCGCGGCCGGGATGGTCTGCGGCAACCTCACCCTGCTGCAAGCCACAGCCATCACCGACCGATGGGGCACCACCCACTACAGCCGCCTGTCCGGACTCCTCGCAGCACCTGCGACCACCGCCTCAGCACTCGCCCCCTTCGCCGGCGTAGCGCTGGCCTCACCACTCGGCGGCTACCCACTCCTCTTCGCGCTGCTTGCCGCGCTTTCCGGACTTGCGGTACTGATCGCGCTGGACACAGCGGTCAAGGCCAGCAGCGCTCGATCTTGATCCGGCGGACGGAAACTACTAGACGGGTACGAGTTCGCCGAGTACACCACGCAAAGCGGCGTCCGCCGTCGGCGCAGCCTTAGCCACCTGCCGCAGATCGTCGCTCTTCAAGTACCGGTAGCTCTGCGGCGGGTGGAATGAACCGGCGGCCCGAAGAGCACTCAGCGGAACAGGATCGCTGAAGGTCACCGGGTCCTCCAGAGTGAGACCGCTGGCCTGAACGGCGCCGCTCATGTACTCGTCGTATTCGCGCCTGCTGATGCCCGCCCGAGTACGACTGGCCGACCACACTTCCCTGGGCGAGGCCACCTGGACCGCTGCGATGCGCGCCATACCCACGATGGCCATCGTGGGTGCTGTGGCGTAGAGGAGCACGGCGGTTCCGGGAGGGGCGGCAACTCGCTGCCTCCGGACCTCCACTGTCTTACTCCCGGCCAGGATTGCTGTGGCGAATCGAGGGTGGACGGACAGCAGCATCGCGCGTTCCGGATCGCTCACGTCTTTCGGTGCCCCTCTTCGTAGACCGCCTGGAACAGCGCATTGCTGATCTTCGACAGCTGCATCAGCGACAACGGTAGTCCCAGGTTCTGGGCGAGTACGTTCAAACGCCCCAGCGTCACCGGCCTCGGGAAGATCTCGGTGTCCGAGAACCTCAATGCCATGGCACGGCCTGATGAATCGGCCGCCGATCGCACTTCGCTCCGACCATATACGCCCAGGTGTTCGAATTGCGAGAACAGGGCATCCGGCTCGTCTATCAGCACCTCGTCCAACCGCGAGCTGCCGATCACCATCTTGCCCTGAGCGCCCGATGTCCCCCTGCTGACGTACCAGAGCAGGCGCGCGGGGACACTCTCGCTCCGGTGCCCTGACGACCGGTAGTAGACGTGTTCCCTGCTGATTCCCAGTACGTCGCTCCGCGGCAGCAGCATGGCCGGGACGTTGAACAGCTCTGCGGACCAGCGGGGTTCGATGGGCACAAGGAAGGAAGGCATCAGGGAATCAGTGATCTTCGCCGGCCACCAGGCGCGCTCGGCCACACTCGCCACCTCCGGCGGAAGGCCGGCATGGAGCGCGGTGACGTCCATGGTCAGGCGGCCCGCGATGTCTCCGGCAAGGGATGAGACTTCGGTGGCCGCACCGCACACGTCGACCAGCAGTGCTGTCAGCCCGTCGGCTTGCTCGAAGAAGCCGTCGTCCCCGGCGGCCACCCGGGCCACGGACGAGGGGTGCTGATCAGTGATGCGTACCACCTGGGCGCCTCGTTCCCGGCCGAGGCGCTTGAGCATGAACAGCAACTGCCGGGCCAACGTCTCCTCCAGAACGTGCGAGGCGGTCCGGAGTACGGGGACGGTCAACGTCCTTCCATCAAGAGCCCATACGTACAGGGCAACTGGGTGACCTTCACCGTCCCGCAGCAGTTCTCGACGCCAGAGCACTGAATCTGTCCCCAGTGCCCTGAGCCGCTCCTCGAAGGCCGAGCCGCTGTCGCCATCCGCCTGATCGAAGAATGCGACCAGTTCCCCCTCGGCTCCCGGAACGACTTCCCCGGCCGAGAACTCCGTGCCCAAGAGGTCCGCCGGCCGGTAAACCTGGGCCTGCCGCAGCTCGTCAACATGCAGGGTCACGACGGCCGGGGATACAACCTTGACTCCGGCCACCTCCCAGGCGATGTCCGCCAGTTGGGTCAGCAACGGATCCCGGGTCGCGAGAACTTGAAGGCCGACGCAGGACGTCTCGGCCACGTAGTGCAGCCGACTCCGCAGGGTCGCGTCCATATGCAGATCCGGCAACCTCTCCGAAACGGCCGTCAGCAGCTCGTTGTGGCGTGCGACCACAGCATCGGGCTCCGGAGTGATTTGGCGCATGCTCGGCAGAGCTGCTCGCTGGTGCTGCCGTTCGGCATGGTCTGCGACGTCCCGCACGTCTCTCAGCAGCTGAGGAGTGAAGGCGAGTTCAATGAGGTCGGCCAACCAGCCTGCTTCGAGAGCCCGGGACTCCTCCGCCTCCTTGCCCGGTTCTCCGCCCCTGATGTCCGCGAACACTCCGTGATCCATGGTCACGACCAGCAGAGCATCGCTCTCCACTTCGGCAAAGAGATCAGCGTGCCCCAGATCCAGCCACCAGCCGTCCAGAGTCTCCTTGTCACGGCCGCGCCCCAGGGCCTCTCCTCGGGGCACGAAGCCGAGACTCGACCACATTCCGCTGAGGTTGTAGTCGCGACGGCACTTTGCCTTGATACCGAGCCGTTGCGAGTGACGGTCTCGGATCGCCTGGATCAGAAGACGGGCAACCCCTTTGCCTCGGTGCTCCTCTGCCACACATAGATGTGCCAAACGCACGTGCGGACTCCGCTTGGGCAGCCCGAACAGTGCGTAGCCAAGGAGTTCGGCCCCTTCGAGTGCCACCAGAAGCCCGCCGTCCTCAGCTGCCTTGCGGTAGGCCGGAGGCGTCAGTAGCCCGAGTGTCTTCGTGTACCTATCCCCCAGTGATACGGCCGCGTCAAGCAAGTCGGTCTGCGACTCCGAAACAGGCAGCACCTTGATCATCATCAGAACCCCCTCCGAACCAGCCCATAGCGGGTGTAGCTGATCCTTTGTGTCAGTGCTTACAGGGAGGGCTGAGCCAGGCCAAGGCGCTTTTTGATCAAATTCGGCGCACTAGGGCCACGATTCGCACCCCGCCCTGCCGACGCAGCCTTGGGAACTGCGGGATTCGGTTCGGCCGTCGCCTGGTCGGGCAGCAGGCGGGGCACGGCCCGAACGCAGATGACCAGGTCCGATGATTTCGGCGAAGGTTTGGGTGAGCACCTGGATGCGTGAGCGATGCGTGAGCGGACGTGCTGACATGGCGCACACAACGTTGGACCGGTCAGCATGCGACATGCCTCTGACTAGGCATTTCTGGACCAGCGCGGAAGCTGACGGAAGTCCCGGCAGGAGCCTGCCGGGACTTTTAATCCGTTGGTTGTGGGTTCGAGTCCCACACGGCCTACACATGGCGAGGGCGGAGTTCGCCCCTGCGACCTGCTCCACAGCGCCCCGACCGGTTCTGCCCGGTCGGGGCGCTCGTCGTTTTCCGGGGAGGGACCGGCGGCACCCGTACGGGGCAGCGGGTGCCGCCGGGCCATGAAGAAGCTGTCGCTGCGCACCCGTGTCCTGACCGGTACCGTCGCCGCCGTCGCGGGCACGTTCAAAGTCGCCTCCGCCAGCGCCTCCACCCCGGCCGCCGCGCCCGGCTCACTTCCCGGCCCTCGACGGACGACGGCCGGGTCATCCGATCGGATGATGCGGGCGCTCTTCCCCGAGGCGTTTTCCCGGGCCGCGTTCCCTCGGCCGCTTCCCCTGGCCGTGTTCCCGCCGGAGAGCCTGATGCGCGCCGGATCAGGCCGCCGGCCCGATGTTCTGGTTGGCGTGGAAGAAGTTGTGCGGGTCGTAGGTCCGCTTGACGGCCGCGAGGCGGTCGTAGTGGTCGCGGTAGGTGGCCCGTACCCGGTCCGGGGTCTCGCCGGCGCCGATGAAGTTCACGTACGTACCGCCCATGGAGTGCGGGTGCAGCTCCTCCCAGTAGTCCACGCACCACTCCCTGAGCTTCTCGGCGTTGTCCGGGTCCGGGTCGATGCCCGCGATGACGCCGGACCAGACCGCGTCCCGGTAGGCCCAGGCCGTGTCGTCGGGGCCGAGCCGGTGGGCGGCGGCGTCGACCGGGTACAGGTGCGTGGTCGACAGATCGGTGGGGAGGTTCCCGGCGTACTTGGCGTGTACGTCGATGGCGTCGTCGGTGATCCGGTCGAAGAAGTTGCCGCGCCAGTACCACTGCAGACCGGCGGGGAGCAGTTCGTCGAACATGGACTGCAGGGCGGTGTAGGGCATCGGAGCCGTGAAGTGGAAGGCGGGCGGGCCCGGGTCCTCGACCGGCTTCAGGGTGGCTTCGAGGAGGTCGGGGTCGCCCGTCCAGCACCACACCACACCGCACATCTTCTGGCCGTGGATCTCCTCCGGGAACGGGGGGCCGGGCGGCACGGTGAGCGCGGCGAAGAAGCCGTTCAGGTCCTCGGGGGCCTGCGGCAGGAAGTCGCGGTACCAGCGCAGTACGTCCTGGATCCGGTCGACCGGCCAGACCGTGATGGCGACGCCCACGGTGTCGACCGGGTGCATCCGGAAGGTGAAGGAGGTGACGACGCCGAAATTCCCGCCGCCGCCGCGCAGCGCCCAGAACAGGTCGGGGTGGGTGGTGTCGTCCGCCGTCACCGAGGTGCCGTCCGCCAGGACCACGTCCGCGGCCAGCAGGTTGTCGATCGTCAGGCCGTACCTGCGGGTGAGGTAGCCGTGGCCGCCGCCCAGGGTGAGGCCGGCGACGCCGGTGGACGACAGGATTCCGGAGGGCGTGGCCAGCCGGAACGCGTGGGCGGCGTGGTCGAGGTCGCCGAGCGTGGCGCCGCCGCCGACCATGGCCGTCCGTGCGCCGGGGTCGATGTGTGCCCAGCGCATCGGCGAGAGGTCGAGGGTGACGCCGTCGTCCACCAGGCACAGGCCCGCACCGCTGTGCCCGCCGCCACGGACCGCGAGCGCGAGGCCTTCGTCCCGTACGAAGTCGACCGCCGCCATGACGTCCGCCGTGTCGGCGCATCGCACCACTGCCGCCGGACGCCTGTCGATCATGGCGTTGTAGACCGTGCGGGCCCGGCGGTACTCCGGATCCTGCGGGCCGATGACGGGACCGCGCAGCGCGGTCCGCATCGCGTCCAGGGTTTCGAGCGTGGTGCCCTTCATGGCCGGCCATCTCCTCGGGCGTCGAGATGGGGACCGCACCCCCGATCGGCCTCCCGCCGCGGCTGATGTCTCAAGCCTCCCCGCGGTCCTGGCGCCCTGCCAGTTCGCCGGACCGGGTGGAGAGAGACATACGCGCCACGTGGGATCGGGCCGGACGGGGCGATCAGACGAGGAGCTTCGTCTTCGCCCGCTGGTACTCCTCCTCCGTGATGGCGCCCTTGTCCTTGAGCTCGGCGAGCTTCGCCAGGTCTTCGACGTGACTGCCCTTCTTCGTGGCATCGGCACCGCTCGCGTCGGAGGTGCCGGCGGCTTCCCGTACGTACGCCTTGAAGGCCGCGTCGCGGTCCTGGGCCTCCTTGATGTCCCGCTTGCTCATGGACTTGCCGCGCACGATCACGTACACCAGGACGCCGATGTACGGCAGCAGCAGCGTGACGATCAGCCAGCCGGCCTTGCCCCAGCCGCCGAGGTCGTGGCTGCGGAAGATGTCCGAGATGACCTTGAACAGCAGGAACAGCCACATGATCCAGAGGAAGAACCAGAGCATGGTCCAGAAGAGGTCGAGCATCGGGTAGTCGTCCACGGATAGCTCCTCGATCAGCACGAGTTCATCGCGTCGTCAGGCACATTCGGCAGGCACATGATGAATCAGTCATACCACCACATATCTGCGCCCGCTCGTTGCTGTTGCAGGGCGTTCTGGACCGTTATGGGAGGTTCCGCGAAGGCGGGTGCGGAGTACCGTGGAAGTGTCGAAGGAGGCACGGGCCTCCAGGAGGCGGGGTCGCCTCGTGTCCATGAAGCGTTGCGGTACACCGTGTGAGAAGCGGCGTGAGCAGGCGTACGCACAGACGCTCGCGAGGGCGCATGCACAGGGCAGATGAGTCCGCCCGCAGCCCGGTCGGGGCGATCGGTCGCGTGACCGTGCCGATTCCGCCCGATGGGCCGGGCGAAGTACTGGTGGCCGTACGGGGTGGGTCCGAGGCCTACACCGCATGGTCGGCGACGTCGATCGACAGGGACGCGCGCGTCGTTGTCGTCGACTCGGTCTCGGCGCGCGGCGTGATCGTGGAGCGCCTGCCGTCCTGAGCCGAAGCAGTGACGTAGCCACGGAAACAGTGACGTACCCCCGGAAGCAGTGACATACGGCAGGAGTCCTCCGATGTTCTTCTGGCACGTTCCCGCCCCCAACGAGGCGATGCTCATATCCGGTTCCAAGGGGCAGACCTTGGACACCCAGTTCCGGATCGTCACCGGGCACGGCAGTTTCGTGCTCCCGGTGAAGCAGAAGGCGCGCATGCTCTCCCTGGCGCTGCGCGAGGCGGAGATCACCGAGGACTGCGTGACCCAGCAGGGCATCCGCCTCAACGTCCGGGCCGTGGCCGTCTTCAAGGTCGGCGACGACGCCGTGTCCATCGCCAACGCGGCCCGCCGCTTCCTGACCGAGCAGGAGCAGATGGAGGAGCTCGTCGGGCAGATCTTCGCCGGACACCTGCGTTCCATCGTCGGCGGGCTGACCGTGGAGCAGATCATCCGTGAGCGCAACCGGGTCTCCCAGGAGGTCATCGCGGGCAGCCACGGCGAGATGGAGAAGCTCGGCATCGTGGTGGACGCCCTCCAGATCCAGGAGATCGACGACTCCACCGGGTACATCAGGAACCTCGCGGCCCCGCACGCCGCCGCGGTCGCCAGCCAGGCCCGGATCGCCGAGGCCAAGGCCGACCAGGAAGCCAGTCAGCGCGAGCAGCAGGCCGCCGCGCTCAAGGCGGAGTACGAACGCGACACCGCGCTCAAGCGGGCCGGCTTCCTCGCCGAGACCGAGCAGTACAACGCCCGCGCCGCGCAGGCCGGGCCGCTCGCCCAGGCCCGCGCCTCTCAGGAGGTCATCGAGGAGCAGACCGCACTGGCCGAGCGGCAGGCCTCGCTCGCCGCGCAACGGCTGGAGGCGGAGGTCCGGCGCCCGGCGGACGCCGAGGCCTACCGGCAGCGCACCCTGGCGGAGGCGGCCCGCGACCGGATGAAGTTCGAGGCCGACGGCAACGCGTACACCGAGCGGACGCTCGCCCAGGCGCAGGCCGACGCCAACAGCGTCCGCGCCGCCTCGCTGCGTGACGGCAACCAGGAGCTCATCGCGGCCAACCGCATCGTGGAGAACCTGCCCGCCCTGGCCGACGCCGCCGCCCGCGGCATGTCCGGCGCCGACCTCACCGTTCTCAACGGCACCAACGGTGTCAACGAGATGGCGGCGGGCGTCGTCGGCCAGGGGCTGGCGATCCTCCACTCGCTCCAGCGGGGCGCGAACCCGATGAAGCCGCCGGCGGTCCACGGGAAGGCCACCTCCGCACCCCGTATCTCCGAGACGAACCCGTCCTGACGCGGACGGATGAAGGCCGGGCGAACCCGAGTGGTCAAGAGAGCGCCGGACATGGCGTAGAGTTGTGTTTACCGACGCGGGGTGGAGCAGCTCGGTAGCTCGCTGGGCTCATAACCCAGAGGTCGCAGGTTCAAATCCTGTCCCCGCTACTGAAGAAGTCAGGCCCGGCACGCATACAGCGTGCCGGGCCTGATTCGTTGTGGTCCGGACCTCGGGTGTCGCCCCATTGGCCGAAGAGGAGTCGCCGCTTCGTTCCGCTCCGGCGAGCCTGGGAGCGGGGCGCGGTACCGTCCGCAGCCGCGCGCGTAACCGGGCAGGAGACCACAGGTGTGGAAGCGGGAGAAGCGGCGTGGCAGGCATGCCGGGGGCGGTACCCGGCAGTTCGTACGCACGCTGCCCGCCCTGATGATTCTCGGCGGGCTGGTGTTCGACGCCCTCACCCCGCCGACCTTCACCGCCATTCCGTTGTTCGTGGCCGCTCCGCTGATCGCCGCCCCGTTCTTCTCGCTGGCCAGCACCATCCGTACCGGTGTCGCCGCGATGCTGGCCGTCATCGCGCTGCGGCTGTTCAGCAATACGTTGCCGCAGGCCGTGCCGCTGATCGAGCTGCTCACCCTGGGCACCGTCTCGGTCCTCGCGGTCGTGATCAACGGGGTCGTGCGGCGCAGCAACGAACAGCTGGCCTCCGCGCGGTTCGTCGCGGCGACGGCCATGCGCGCGGTGCTGCCGCAGCCGGCCGACCGGACCGGCGGACTGCAGGTCGCGGCGCGGTACGAGGCGGCGCAGGCGGACGAGTTCGTCGGCGGCGACCTGTTCGCCGTTTCGGACACCCCGTGGGGGGTGCGGCTGGTGGTCGGGGACGTACGGGGCAAGGGGCTCGACGCCGTGGAGACGGTGGCGGTGGTCATCGGGGCGTTCCGCGAGGCGGCCGAGCAGGAGTCCTCGCTGGAGGGGGTGGCGAGGCGGCTGGAGCGGGCGCTGGCCCGGGAGGAGGCGCGACGGGGCGGGCTCGATGTGCTGGAGGGCTTCATCACCGCCGTGCTGGCCGAGATCCCGTCCGGGCTGTCCCGGGTGCGGATCGTCAACCGCGGTCACCCCGAGCCGATCCTGCTGCACCCTGACGGGGCGCTGGAGGTGCTGAAGCCCTCCGTGCCCGCGCTGCCGCTCGGCATGGGCCTGGGGGTGTGGGCGGAGCGGACGGACGAGTGGGATCTGCCGGCCGGGACGACCCTGCTCCTCTACACGGACGGCCTCTCCGAGGCGCGGAACGCCGACGGGGTCTTCTACGACCCGGCGGCCCGGCTGCGCGGGCGGATCTTTCCGGGGCCCGAGGAGCTGCTGTCCGCGCTGACCGATGACGTGCGGCTGCACACGGGCGGCGAGACGACCGACGACATGGCGTTGCTCGCGGTCGTACGTCCCGCAAAGGGGCAGCCGGACCGGCGGAGGACCGTGCGGATCGTCGGCGCGGAGACGACGTGAGGGGCGGAACGCGAGGCGTGAGGGGACGGGATGCGCGATGCGAGGGACGGAACGCGCGATGCGAGGGGGCGGGCCGCGCGATGCCACCGTGCGTAATCGACAAGCGCCGCTCCGCATAACATTTGACGCAACGTCAGAATCGAGGTAGTGGCTGAGGGCCGGTCAACTCGTCCGATTCCACCCGACTGTGTCCCGTAAAGTCCAGGCCAAAGACGTGAACGATCAGTGGGAACAGCTTGGAATACGGCCCCGGTGTCTATTAACGTTCGATAACGCAGCGCGGTCGTCCCAGCCGTCATCAATGGCGGCACCGTGCGCGAGCGCCGAATTCCGCAAGGGAACCGGGGAACCACCTACATGGGGTGAATCGGACACCTGCGTCTCGTGAGAGACGGAGGGGGCCGTAGGAGACCTTCCTGCTCCGAACCCGTCAGCTAACCCGGTAGGCGAGAAGGAAGGAAAGGAGTGCGCCCCCGTGGCGTCCAACAAGCCTGCCCCCGAGGCCCCGTCCCGGTTCGATCCCGACTACGGCACCGGTTATGGCGCCGACTTCGGCCCCCGGCCGGACTCCGGCCACGGCGCCGATTTCGCACCCACCGGGACGGCGACGGCGTTCGGAACCGACTACGGCACCGAGCCGGGCGGCGACTTCGCCGGTGAGTTCGGCAGCGACTTCCACGCCGATTTCCGTACCGACCTCCGCGCCGACGCCAACGACGGTGAGTCCGAACGCAGTTGGGACGAGTGGAACCCCACCGAGGAGTCCGTCCGCCCGGTGCGCGGCAGGCACCGCGTCGCCAAGCAGCGCAACGGACTCGCCCGCAGCTCCACGGTGCTGGGTGTCGGCGTCATAGCGGCGGTCGGCGCGGGCGGCATGGCCACCGCGCAGGGCAAGCCGCCGGTCTCCATCTCCGTGCCCGACGCCATCTCAAACAACCTCCCCGACGCCAAGTCCCTTCCCGGCGTGGGCTCCCTGTTCTCCGGTGAGTCCGAGGCGGACAAGGCCGAGATCGCAGCCGCTTCCGCCCCGCTCACCACCGCCGGCCTCACCACCGCGGAGGCCGAGCAGGGCGCGACGGACGCCGGCGAGGCGCTCCGCGCCCGCATCCTCCAGCAGGCCGAGCAGCAGCAGGACGCCGCCGCCGCCGAGGCCAAGGCGACCCAGGAGAAGGAAGCCGCGGAGAAGGCCGCCGCCGAGGCCAAGAAGCAGCAGGACGAGGCCAAGGCCAAGGTCGCCGCCGAGAAGAAGAAGGCGGAGGAAGAGGCCAAGAAGAAGGCGGAGGCCCTGCGGCTCGCCAAGCTCGCCGCCAGCTACGCCATCCCGACCTCCTCGTACACGATCACCTCGACCTTCGGCGAAGCCGGCTCGATGTGGTCCTCCGGCTACCACACCGGCCTCGACTTCGCGGCTCCGACCGGCACCCCGATCAAGGCCATCCACAGCGGCACGGTCAAGTCGGCCGGCTGGTCCGGTGCGTACGGCTACCGCACGGTGCTGGAGCTCGACGACGGTACGGAGCTGTGGTTCTGCCACCAGTCCTCGATCGGCGTCGGTGTCGGCCAGAAGGTCAGCACCGGTGAGACGATCGGCCGGGTCGGCGCGACCGGCAACGTGACCGGGCCGCACCTCCACCTGGAGGTCCACACCGCCGGCGGTTCGGGCATCGACCCGATGGCCTGGCTCCGCGGCAAGGGCCTCAACCCCTGAGGCGACGCCCGCCCCGATGAACCCCGGCAGCCCTGACGCTCACCCCCCGACGTCAGGGCTGCCGGTCTGTTCTGAGCGGTGCGGGGAGTTCCTGCGAGTGGTGCGGGAATCCGTTGCGAGCGGCGCGGGGATCGGTCACGACCGGTCCGGGAAACGGCGGGCACCCGGAATAGCGGACCCGCCGGAATTCGTTGTTCCACCCATGACTTCTCTTCGTAAGCTGGGCTCCTCCGACCTTCAGGTCTTCCCGCTCGCCCTCGGCGGCAACGTCTTCGGCTGGACCGCGGACGAGGCGCAGTCGTTCGCCGTGCTGGACGCGTACATCGCGGCCGGAGGCAACTTCATCGACACCGCCGACGGCTACTCCGCCTGGGTGCCGGGCAACGAGGGCGGGGAGTCGGAGACGGTCATCGGCAAGTGGCTCGCCGGCCGCTCCGACCGCGCCGACGTCGTCGTCGCCACCAAGGTCTCCACCCACCCCTCGTACAAGGGGCTCGCGCCCGCCAACATCAAGGCCGCGGCCGAGGCGTCGCTGCGTCGGCTCGGCACCGACCACATCGACCTCTACTACACGCACTTCGACGACGAGACCGTCCCCGTCGAGGAGATCATCACCGCCCTCGACCAGCTGGTGAAGGAGGGCAAGGTCCGGGAGATCGCCGCCTCCAACATCAGCCCCGAGCGGCTCCAGGCCTCCCTGGACTTCTCGGAGCGCGAGGGGCTGGCCCGCTACGTGGCCCTGCAGCCGCACTACAACCTGGTCTCCCGCGACACCTACGAGGGCGAGCTCCAGGACACGGCCGCCCGCGCCGGGCTCGCCGCCGTGCCGTACTTCGCCCTGGCCTCCGGCTTCCTCACCGGCAAGTACCGTCCGGGCGCCACGGTGGAGAGCGCGCGGGCCGAGAGCGTCAGCCAGTACCGGGACTCGGAGCGGGGCCAGAAGGTCCTGGCCGCGCTGGACAAGGTTGCTCAGGAGCACGACGCCCAGATCGCGACCGTCGCGTTGGCCTGGCTCGCGTCCCGCCCGACCGTGGCCGCGCCGATCGCCTCGGCCCGTACGGTCGAGCAGCTGCCCGCGCTGGTGGCCGTCGCGGACCTCTCGCTGACCGAGCAGCAGCTGGCCGAACTCACCGAGGCATCCGCCTGACACACGCACCGACCGCACCGCTCCCGAGCGTGCGGCGGCCCCTCGTGGACGCGGTGCGCCGAAGCCCTCAGTGCTGAACCGGCCCGTTCCGGGCCGACTGCTGCGGCGGCAGCATGTATGGGTTGTAGCCGGCGCCGTACTGCGGGTACGGCGCCGGGACCGCCCACGGGGGCGGCGGGTACGAGGGACGCAGGCGGCCCGTCGCCCGGGCCGCGTATGCCAGGGCGGGCGCGGCCACCTCTCTGCGTTGCCAGAGGTGGTGCAGCAGCTCCAGCTCGCGGTCGGCGAAGTCCGGGCCGGCCGCTCCGCGGCGGGCCTGCAGACGCAGCGAGGCCAGTGAGGTCGCGAACGACTCGTACTCGGCGACGGCCTGCGCGGCCGCCTTCCCGTGGGCCTTCGCCGCGGCTTTCGCCTGAGCACTCGGCTGGGCGGCGGGCCAGGAACCGGGGGCGGGGCCGTACGGGCTCTGCAGGCTTCCCGGGGCGGCGACGGCGTACCGTCGGCGGGCCGCGTCGCGGGCCAGGCCGCGGGCCCGCATCGAGGAGAGGGCGAGCGGCTCCGCCGGGGTCAGCCAGCCGGCCGCCGCGTAGGCGGGCAGCTCGGCACAGAGCGTACGCAGCTCCCGCCGGCGGGACCAGATCGCCAGCCAGGTCACCAGACCGAAGACCGGGACCATGAACACCCCGTACACGGCGTAGAAGCCGTACGGGCTGAAGACCGCCGACCCGTTCCACAGCGAATGCATGCCCATGGCGAGGACGAGCCCGAGCAGCGGCAGCGTGATGCGGCGGACGCGCCGGTGTCGTGAGCCGGCCGCGGCGAGCCCGAAACCTATGCCGGTCAGCACCGTGAAGAGCGGGTGCGCGAACGGCGACATCACCGCCCGCACGAAGAATGTCGCGGCCGTCACCGATACGACGCCCGAGGTGCCGATCTGCTGGTCCTGGCCGAAGGCGTTGCCGAGGTAGAGGATGTTCTCGGTGAAGGCGAAGCCGCTCGCGGTGATGCCGGCGATCACGACGCCGTCGACGATCCCGGTGAAGTCCCGTCTTCGGAACAGGAAGATCAACAGGACCGCGGCGGCCTTGGCGCTCTCCTCGACGACCGGGGCTATGACCGTGGCACCGAGGTTGTCGGCGTTGGACGGGTCGGCGGTGGCCGTGGCTATCCAGCGGGTCGCGAAAGAATTCGCGAGGATCGCGACCAGGGCGGCGGCGAACGCACCCCAGGCGAAGGCGAACAGCAGATTCCGCCAGGGGCCCGGATCGACCCGGTCCAGCCAGCGGAACGCCGCCACCAGGAGCGGTACGGGCAGCACGGCGAGACCGAGGCCGACGAGAAAGCCCTGAGTGCCGGTCTGATCGCGGACCAGGGCCAGGATCGCCAGACCGCAGAGCGTGAGCACCGTGAACACGGCCGCGACACGGAACGTCCGGCTGCGCCACACCATGCCGACGCGGCGCGGCCGGTAGCGCCAGTGCCTGCGCTCCGGCACGGCAGCCAGGATCTCGCCGACCCGCTGCTCCTCGAGGAGCGGGACGGCCGGCTGCGACTGCCGTTGTTGGACAGACCCGTCGGACACCACGCAATGACCCTAACCAGCGGCACTGACACCTGACCATGGGGCGACCGCGCCCGACCACGGGGCGACCGCGCCTGGCCATGGGGCGACCGCGCCTGGCCATGGGGCGACCGGCCCGCCACGGGGCCGGAGCCGCGTGCGGGTCTCAGCTGCGGGCGAAGAGCAGGTCGTGCACGACATGGCCCTTGTCCAGGCCCTGCCCCTCGAACCGGGTCAGCGGCCGGAACGCGGGCCGGGGCGCGTAGCCGCCGTCCGCCCGGGTGTTCTCGAAGAGGGGGTGCGCGCTCAGCACCTCCAGCATCTGCTCGGCGTACGGCTCCCAGTCGGTCGCGCAGTGGATCACTGCCCCCGGCTTCAGCCGCTGCGCCACCAGATCGAGGAACTCCGGCTGGATCAGCCGACGCTTGTGATGTCGCTTCTTGGGCCACGGGTCGGGGAAGTACACCCGCAGCCCGTCCAGCGAATCCGGCTTGAGCATCTCGCGCAGCAGGATGATCGCGTCGCCGTTGGCCACCCGGACGTTGGACAGGCCGTTCCGGTCCGCGAGGCCGAGCAGATTGCCCTGGCCCGGGGTGTGCACATCGACGGCGAGGATGCCCGTGCCCGGGTCGTCGGCGGCCATCCGAGCGGTGGCCTCGCCCATGCCGAAGCCGATCTCCAGCACGACCGGGAGCCCGTCGAACAGCTCGGGCAGGTCGAGGACGTGCTGCCCGTCGATGTCCAGGCCCCACTTGGGCCAGAGCCGCAGCAGGGCTTCCTCCTGGCCGGGCGTGACACGGCTGCGGCGCGGCTGGAAGCTGCGGATCCGGCGCTCGTGGTGCGAACCGGCCGGGTCGACGGCGGGCCCGCCCGGGAAGCGCGGCTCCTGGCGCAGCCTGCGCTGCCGCTCGAAGGCGGCGGCGCGCAGATCGTCCGGGACCCCGGCAGCGGACGAGGAGAGGTTCTCGGGGGAGTCCCCGGAGAGACTCTCGGAGGGGTTCATGGGCTCAGACACAATGCCCCGATTCTACGGCGGGCGGTCTCCACCCCGTCTCCCGTGCCCGGAGCAGCGCCCTGCGTGCCACCTCCCGCCCGATGGGCAGCGAAGCCGTGGCGGCGGGCGACGGAGCGTTCAGTACGTGGACGGTGTGCGGGGCCTCGCGGATCAGGAAGTCGTCCACCAGGGTGCCGTCCCGCAGCACGGCCTGGGCCCTGACCCCGGCCGGGGCCGGTCTCAGATCGGCCTCCGTCACCTCGGGCAGCAGCCGCCGTACGGCCTGGGTGAAGGCCTGCTTCGACAGCGAACGGCGCACCTCGCCCGCCCCGTACCGCCAGTGTCTGCGCGCGATCTGCCAGGTGCCGGGCCAGGCCAGGGTGTCCGCCAGCTCGCGCGGGCGTACGACCGGCCAGCCGTACCCCTCGCGGGCCAGCGCCGGCACCGCGTTCGGCCCGACGTGGACGCTGCCGTCGTGGCCCCGGGTCAGATGGACCCCGAGGAACGGGAACGCCGGATCGGGCACCGGATAGACCAGGCCGCGCACCAGCTCCGGCCGCGCCAGCTCGTAGTACTCCCCCCGGAAGGGCACGATCCGCATCCCCGGGTCGTCGCCCGCGAGCCGGGCCACCCGGTCGCAGTGCAGCCCCGCGCAGTTGACCAGCACCCGGGCCCGGACCACCATGCCGTCCGCCGTGCGCACCGCCACGCCCCAGGGGCGCCGGTCGATCGCGGTGACCTCCGCCCCGTAGCGGATCACCCCGCCGGCGCCGCTCACCTCGGTGGCGAACCGGGCCGCGACCGCCCCGAAGTCGCACACCCCGGTCGACCCGACCCGGATCGCGGCGAGGCCGCTCACCTGCGGCTCGTACTCCGTGATCTGGGCGGGGCCCAGCTCGCGCACCGGCAGTCCGTGCTGTCGGCCGCGCTGGACCAGGGCGTGCAGCCGGGGCAGCTCGGAGCGCTCGGTCGCGACGATCAGCTTGCCGGTCACCGCGTGCGCGATGCCGTGCTCGGCGCAGAACTCGACCATTTCGGCGGCGCCGCGCACCGCGTAGCGGGCCTTGAGCGAGCCGGGGCGGTAGTAGATGCCGCTGTGGATCACTCCGCTGTTGCGTCCGGTCTGGTGCCGGGCCGGGCCGGGCTCCTTCTCCAGGACCGTCACCCGGGTGCCCGGAGCGGTGCGCGTGATCGCATACGCCGTCGACAGGCCGACGATCCCGCCGCCGATCACCAGCACGTCGCAGTCGTACGCCGCGTGCGTCATCATCACGCCACCTCCCACCCCGATAGTGCACTGACCCACTGACAACGCACTCAAACCAGCGGGGCCCAGCGTGGCGCCGAATCTTTACGGCCCGGCTCGTGGCACGTCGGATTCCGTTTACGCGGGCGCCACCAGGAGTGGCCTGGCCCGCTCACGCAGCTCGGCGACGCGCGGCTCGTGCCCGTACGGTTCGAGCCGGTGCAGCAGATCCCGTACGTACTCCGTGGTCCGCGCCGAGGAGATGCGGCCCGCCACCTCCACCGCCCGGGTGCCCGCGGCGCAGGCGGCGTCCAGATTGCCCGACTCCAGCTCGGCCACCGCCGACACCACGAGCCGCAGCCCGTGCGAGCGGACGAACTCCTCGGTGGGCCTGGACAGCGCCTGCTCGGTGAAGCGCCGCACCTGCCGGGGCGCCTTCAGATCGAGGTGGCACTCCGCGGCATCGGCCGCGAACCTGTCGTACGAGTAGAAGCCCAGCCAGGACGGGTCCGCGTCGCCGTCCCTGGAGCGCTCCAGCCAGCCCTCGGCGGCCTTCAGCGCGGATCCCGCTGCGGACGCGTCGTTCGCCTTGGCATGGGCACGGGCCTCCACCAGGCGGAAGAAGCTCATGGTGCGGGCCGTGGCGAGGCCGCGGTTGCGTTCGACGGCGGCCTGCGCGAGGTCGACCCCCTCGTCGGCGAAGCCGCGGTAGGTCGCCTGGAGCGACATCGACGCGAGGACATAGCCGCCGAGGGGCACGTCGGCCGCGCCGCGCGCGAGCCTCAGCGCCTGGATGTAGTAGCGCTGCGCGGCCTCCTGCTGGCCGGTGTCGAAGGCCATCCACCCGGCGAGCCTGGTCAGCTCGGCCGCCGCGCCGAAGAGCGCCCGGCCCACCTCGTCGCTGTACGAACCGAGCAGCAGCGGTGCGGCGTCCACTCGTAAGCACTCGGGAACCATGGAGGAGCGCCAGTCCCCGCCGCCGTACTTGGAGTCCCAGCGGCGGGCGTCCTGGGCAGCCTCCCGCAGCTTGGAGACGTCGCTGTGGCCGACCCGCAGCGGGGAGATGTCGCTGATGACGGTGGTGGTGGCCGTGGTGGCCGTGGTAGTGGCGACTGGGGCCGCGGACGTGGATTCCGGGCGCGGCTGGGCGGGGATGGAGAGGGCCTGTCGCGTACCCAGCGCTCCCAGCGTGCCCAGCGCAGTCTGGGCCGCCTGTGCGTTCAACGCGGCCTGGGTGCCAGGTCGCGGCTGCACCCCGGATGCCGGCTGTGCGACCGGTACCGGCTCCGTGCCCTTCGCCACCCTGCCCGGCGGGCCCTGCGCCCCTGCACCGCCCCGTGCGCCCTGGGTGTCGAGGGCGGTTGCCCCGATTGCTGTCGCTTCTCGTGCCACCGTCGCGTCGGCGGGGCATATCAGCCAGCGGGACGCGGGCGTCGCGTACGCGCTCACCGAGAACGAGCCCGCGAGCGACTGCCAGATACCGCCGCCGCCCGCCCTCCGTCCGGCCAGATCCAGCCGGTACAGCTCGGTCGCCGAACGGACCGCCTCGCCCACGTCGCGCGGGAAGGCCAGCCCGACCTCCGGCGCCGGATCGGCGTCCGCGAGCCCGATCTCGTGCAGCGGGACCGGCCGGCCGAGCTTGGCGCCGATCGCCGCGGCGATGAGATGGGGCGCGGCGCCCTGCGGCACCATGCCCTTGGCGACCCACCGGGCCACCGAGGTCTTGTCGTACCGAAGTGTCAGACCGCGCTGCGCCCCGAGGTCATTGACCCGCCGGGCGAGCCCGGCGTTGCTGATTCCCGCGAGGGCGAGAACGGTTCCGAGCTTCTCGTTCGGTCCGCGTTGCTCCCTGGACATGCGCCACCCCTCGACACACAGACGGCCGCCGCGTCACCGTTGCGGCGCGCGGCATTCGTACCGTGTCCTCCCCAGCGACGAACCCCGGCACTCCGGCCGCACACGCATATGGCCGAGCCCCGAGGAATATGCCCCCTGCAGAGAACCTCAGTAAACCCAGCGTAGTTCGCCGCATCCCTACCGTTAAGGGGCAGACGTCCGTATGGCGGGATTGTTGTCCGTACGGACGGGGGCGGTGGTCCGGGTAGGAGTCGGGAGCGGTCCGGGCGGGGGCGGGACGCGGTTCGGGTGCGGGTCGGCCGCTGCGCGAACCGGGCCTGTGACCCCGCTCGACGGCGCACGGGAACGGCACTTGGAGGCGTCGTTCGTCCGTGGTGCCGGGCGCCGCGCGCCGAGCTCCGTACGTGCTCCTGGTGTGTGGCCGTGCGCCTGGCCGTGCGCTCTCGTCGGGCAGTTTCGGAGGCGTTTCCATGGGTGCTGCGTGGGTCGGCCCACTGCATAGGACTCAGTGGGCTGGGGGACACTGCCGCCTCATTCCCCGCAGGCGGCGGACCGGTCCGGGAGGTGAACGACGCCTCCCGGACTGTGCATCGGTGGTTCCGGTGGAGATCTTTCGCAGCTGCCGGAGGGTTCCAGGAGGCATTCGGGAAGATTCGGGGAGTGAAGTGGGGCGAAAGGGTGCTTCTGGTACGGCGAGTTCCCCTTCGAGGGGTTCCGAACTGCTCTGAGAATGGCTGAATGTCGCCGGTCGTTCGAGGTTGGGCCGCCCGTTTCGCGGACATCTCGTCGACCGCCCGGCAGTCGCCCGTCGGCGGCTCGGGGGCGGCTCGTGGGCGGTTCGAGGATGGCCGGATCTCGTCTGGCGGATCTGGCTCACACGGAGAAGTCAACGCGCCGGTCACGTAAGTCAGTTGGCGGACGACGCGCTTGGCGCGGGCCATGCGTGACGTCATGTCGCCGGAAGCGCCGCTCGCGGCCCGCCCGGTGTGCGCCTGCCCGCACCGGGGTCGGCCTCCTGTCCGGCCGGGCCTTTGCCAGGGGCGCATGCCCTTCCGACGTGCGCCCTACGGAGCCCCTCCTGTGCGCCGTTGTCGTGGCAGCATGTTCGCAACGGCGCCGCGCGTTACCGGGGTTCTCCTGATGCAGCTCTGCTGCGCCGTTTTGTCCACAGCCTGTGGAGGCGGCGATGCGTTGGTTGGTGGGGTGGAGCAGTATCGCCGCGAGCTTCGGCACGGCCGGTGCGGTCGGCCCCAGTGACGAGGGGCGCACGATGCACCCCGTCGGCTCCCAACTCCTCTGGGGCGACCCGGATCCGCTCTGGGCCGTGGGCGACTGGCGGCCCGACGAGATCCGGATCACCACGGTCGAGACCGGCGAGGGCGCGCCCACCGCCCGGATGGCCGTCCTCGGCTGCTGCAGCGCCACCGACGAACAACTGCGCTCCGGCCTCCTCGCCGCCCGCGGCGGAGCCCTGCGCCACCTCACCTCCTGGCCCGGCAGCTACACGACCATCGTCCAGATCGGCCGCCGGATCACCGTCATCGGAGACCTCGCCGGTGCCCGCCCCGTCTTCTACACGCCCTGGGCGGGCGGCACGGCGTACGCCACCGCCGCACTCCCCCTCGCCGACCTCATCGAGGCCCAGCTGGACATCGGCCACCTGGCCGCCCTCCTCGCCTGCCCCGAAACACCGGAGGCGCTGCGCGACGGCACTCCGTACGCCGGCGTGAAGCGCATCCCGCCGGGCCACGCGCTCATCCTCCGCGAGGGCTCGCGCGAGATCACCGGTTACGAGGCGGTGGCCTCCCTCGCCGTGGCCGCCCCCCAGCTCGACCCGGTCAGCGCCGTCGACGGCGTACGCGACGCGCTGGTCGAAGCCGTACGCGCCAGACTCCTGGCCCCGCGCCACGCGCCCGAGACCCTGCCGCCCGACCCCGGCCCGGTTCCCGGCATGGGCCCCGCCGAACGGCGCGCCGCTCGTGGCGCACCCGTCCCCGGCATCGGCGCCGACCTGTCCGGAGGCAGCGCCTCCGCCACCCTCGCCCTGCTCGCCGCCGGACTCCCGGGCCTGCCCGGCACCCTCCTCGGCCACGGCGCGGGAGCGGGGGAGCGGCTGCTCGCCGTCACCCTCAACGACCTCACCGCGCGCGGACACGAGGACGAACTCGAACGCGCCCGCGTCATCGCAGCCAACCCGCGCCTGCACCATGTGGTCGTCGCCGCCGGGGAGGAGGCCCTGCCCTATGCCGACCTGGGCGGCGGCCCGCTCACCGATGAACCCGCCCCGTCGCTCGTCGTCGCCGAGCGCCACCGCAGGCGCCTCGCTTCGGGCAGCGCCGACCACTTCGTCGGCGGCGGTGCCCGGCAGGTCCTCGACGCCCACCCGGCCCGCCTCGCCGACCTGCTGATGGACCGCCGCCGACGCCATCTGCTGCGCCCGGTCGCGGCGCTCGCCAAGGCCGAGGGCCCGAGCGCGCACTCCCTGTTCGTCCCGCTGACCGTCTACCGCGCGGCCCGCCGCCTGTCCCGTACGTCGTACCGCACCGGCCTGGAAGTGGCGGCCGACCGGCTGCCGGACGCCAACCGGCACGCCCCCGACCTCGACACCCCCGCCGATGCGTCGCTGGCCGCCCTCGCCTGGTCGCGGCCCGGACCCGCCGCGCGCTGGCTCACGGGGGAGGCGCTGGCCGAAGTCTCGGTCCGGCTCCAGGAGGCGGCCATCCGCCCCGTCTCCGTCCAGCGTCCCGGTGAGGCCCGCGCCAGGGCGGCCCTGGCCCGGTACGCCGCCGACCACCGGATCCTGGAGCAGGCCGCCGAGAACCGCAGCCAGCGGCTGCACGCCCCGTACCTCGACAACCAGGTCGTACGCGCTGCCCGTGCGCTCCCCGAATCGCTCCGGGTCCAGCCGGGCGCCCGCGCCGCGATCCTGCGCCGGGTGCTCGCCGGCGCGGGTATCCACGAACTGCCGCCGGGCTGGGGCACGCCCTCCCTCGCCACGTCGAACGCGACCGCCCGCACCGGTCTGCGCGCCGCCCTCCCGGAGCTGATCGCCCTCTTCGACGCCCCACTGCTCGCCGACGCGGGCCTGGTCGAGGCCCGTGTCGTACGGAAGGCCCTGCGCGCGGCCTCCGAGGGAGAACCGCTCCCGCTGGAGGGCCTCGCGCACCTGGCGTCCACGGAGCTCTGGCTCCGCCGGCTCGTGTCGCGACGCGGCACCTGCTGGACGGGCACGGCGGCGCCCCGTCAGCGTGCGGTCGCGGGCGGAGTCGTTCCGGCCAGGCGGACACTGCAGCCGTAGGAAGCCGAAGCCGCAGACGTAGACGCGGGTATCTGGGATCTGGCATCGGACATCTGGCATCGGGTGCTGGGTGCCAGGTGCCAGGTGCCAGGTGCCGGTGCGGGTGGCCGCCTGCCCTCGGCCGGGGCGCGGGACACAATGGCCCGGTGCGGTATCTGATCCTGGGCGTCACCGAGGCGCGAGACGAGAACGGCAGTGCCCTGCCCGTGGGCGGTACCCGGCTGCGCGCTCTCCTCGCCGCCCTCGCGCTGCGTGCGGGACGCCCCGTCCCCGTCGCCGATCTGGTCGACGACGTATGGGCCGCGGATCCCCCGCAGGACGCCCCCGCCGCGCTCCAGGCGCTGGTGGGCCGGCTGCGCCGGGTGCTGGGCAGGGACGCGATCACGAGTACCCACGGGGGCTACCGCCTGGCGGCCGGGCCCGACGAGGTCGACCTGTACGTGTTCGAGCGGCTCTCCCGCCAGGGGGCCGAGGAGCTCGACGCGGGCGATCCCGTGACGGCCGCGCGCACGCTCCGTACCGCGCTCGCCCTGTGGCGCGGCCCCGTGCTGGCCGATCTGCCGGAACGCGACCACGGCCACGCCCTGCGCCCCGAGGGCCACCGCCTGGCCGCGCTGGAACGCCGTATCGAGGCCGACCTGCGGTGCGCGGCGACGGGCGCGGGTGGCGGTGCGGGGCCCGACGCGCGACCGCGGACCCTCGTGCCCGAGCTCATGGAGCTGACGGCCGCCCACCCGTATGACGAGCGCTTCCGGGCCCAACTGATCCGGGCCCTGCGCGCCGAGGGCCGCCAGGCCGATGCGCTGGCCGCCTACGAGGAGGCCCGCCGCGCCCTCGCCGACGATCTCGGGACCGACCCGGGGCCGGAACTGATCGCGCTCCACCGGGAGTTGCTCGCCCCGCCGCAGGTGTCGTCCGCAGCGGTGGCGGGGGTGGCAGGGGTGGCGGCGCGCCCGCAGCGCCCGCTCGAACCGCGTCCGCCCGGACCGTCCCGCCCCGCCGTCGTGTACGGCAACCTCCGGCCCCGGCTCACCTCTTTCGTCGGGCGCGAGCCCGAACTGTGGTCCATCCGCGCCGATCTCAGCCGTTCCCGACTGGTCACCCTCACCGGTCCCGGTGGCTCCGGCAAGACCCGGCTCGCCGAGGAGGCCGCCGCCTCCGCGGCCTCCGCGGCCTCCTCTGCCTCCACCGCTTCCACCGCCTCCGCGACAGACACGGACGCCTGGATCGCCGAACTCGCCTCCGTGGACGACCCCGTCGACGTACCCGGAGCCGTGCTCTCCGCTCTCGGGCTGCGCGAGACGGCCCTCCTCCGTGACAACAACCGTGACGGACAACCGCTGCGCACCGACCCGACCGACCTCCTGGTCGAGCACCTGGCGCACTGCTCCCGCATCCGCCCCTTCCTGCTCATCCTGGACAACTGCGAGCACGTCATCGAGGCGGCCGCCACCCTCGCCGAGACCCTGCTCACCCACTGTCCGCAGCTGCGCATCCTCGCCACCAGCCGCGAACCCCTCGGTGTCCCCGGCGAATCCGTACGCCCGGTCGGCCCGCTCCCGGCCGACCCCGCCCACCGGCTGTTCGCCGAGCGCGCCCGTACCGTACGCCCCGATTTCGACCCCGAGCAGGAGGCCGTGCACGATGCGGATGCCGTCGCCGAGATCTGCCGGCGGCTCGACGGGCAGCCGCTCGCCATCGAGCTCGCCGCCGCGCGGCTGCGGATGCTCAGTCCGCGTCAGATCGCGGACCGGCTCGACGACCGATTTCTTCTGCTGACCGGCGGAAGCCGGACCGTACTGCCGCGTCAGCAGACGCTGCGTGCCGTCGTCGACTGGTCCTGGGACCTCCTCGACGAGGACGAACGCACGGCTCTGCGACAGGTCTCCGTCTTCGCGGGCAGCTGGGATCTGCCGGCCGCGGAAGCCGTCATCGCACCCGGAGCAGCACCGGTCGCAGCAGCTGTCCGGGCCGAACCTGCCAGAGGAACGCCTGCCGGAGGAGCGACCACCGGAGGAGCGACCACCGGAGGAGCGCCTGCCGGGTCGGCCGCCGCCGGCAGTGCCCGCGCCGCCGAAGCCTCCGCCCGCCTCTCCACCGCCGACCTGATCGGCGCGCTCGTCGACAAGTCCCTCGTCGTCGCCACTCCGACCGCCACCGGCGAGATGCGCTATCGCCTCCTGGAGACCATCCACGAGTACGCCACCGAGCGTGCCGCCGAGGTCCCGGAGATACGCGCAGCCGCCGCGAGCGCGCACACCGCGTACTTCGTCGCGCTCGTCGAGGAGGCCGAGCCCCGCCTCCGCTCCGGCGACCAGCTGCCCTGGATCGAACGCCTGGAGACGGAACTCGACAACATCCGGGCCGCCCTCCACCGGACCACCGTCACCAGCCCGTCCGAAGCGGAAGCTGTACGACTGGTTCTCGGCATGGGGTGGTTCTGGTGGCTGCGCAACTTCCGCTCCGAGGGTTTCACCTGGACCGAGCGGGCCGTGGCGCTCGGGCCGGAACCGGCCGACGACAGCGACCCCCGCTACTGGCCGCGCATGCATCTGGAGATGCTGCGCCACTTCCTCGCCGTGGAGAGCCGACCTGCCGCGGACGTCCACGGCGACGAGCGCCATCGGGAGCTGATGTGCCGGGTGGGCGACGCGTTCAGGTCCTCGGGCCCGCAGTCCGCCCGTTTCCCGGGACTGCTCTGGCCGATGGTCCTGTTCCCGACCGGCACGGCGGCCGACACCCACGCGTTGATCGACCAGGTGGTCGACAACACCCGTGTCCATGGCGGCGTCTGGGAGTACTGCCTCGCCCTGATGTTCCGTACCCACATGGCGGTCGACATGCCGGGCGGCATGCCCGGGGTCGACGACGATCTCGCGGAACTGCGCGAGCTGAGCCGCCGCGTCGGCGACCGCTGGATCCGCGCGCAGGTCGCGGGCGCTGCCGCGGAGGCGGGCGTGATGCGCGGAGGGTTCCCGCAGGCCCGAGCGGCGTACGAGGAGGCGTTGCTGCTGTCCCGTGAGGTCGGGGCGCATGCCGAGGCGCCGTTCCTCCTCGCCCGCATCGCGGAACTCGCCTACCGGACCGGGGACATGGCGGAGTACGAGCGGGCCCTGACCGAATCGGAGCGCGAGGCGGACCGCTACCAGGTGCACGACGCCCGCGCCTACGGCCAATTCCTGCGCGCCACCACGGCCCTGGAGCGGGGGGAGATCGCGCAGGCGCGGCGTCTGGTCACCGAGGCGGCGTACGCGGTCGGGCGGGGCAGCCCGCCGTCGCACTTCAAGGTGGTGATCGAGGGGCTGGCCGCCCGGATCACGGTGCACGAGCCGGGACCCGGCCGTGGTCCGGTCGCCGGTGTACGAGGCCTGACCTCGGCACTCCGCGCCGCGAGGGACGCCCAGTGTGCCGAGCTCGTCACCGGGCATCTGGCGGACTGCGTGGCGACCGCGCTGCCGAAGGTGGGCCACCACGGAGCCGCTGTACGGATCCTGGCCGCGGCGGACGACTGGCGGTTGTTCGGCCCCAGGACCGTGGTGCAACAGGCCGAGGTGGACGAGGCCGAGCGGCAGGCACGCGAGGAGCTGGGACCTCAGCTGTACGAGGCCGAGCGCGCCGCGGGACGCGCGCTGACCGTCGACGGCGTCATCGAGCTCCTGACCCGCATCACCGAGGAGCTTCCGGAAACACCGGGATGCATGGATGCCCCGGGGTTCGCGGACGCTCCGCGGCGCCCGGAATTGCCGGGTTTCACCTCCGGCCTCACCCCGGACCGGCTCACCGGCAACTGATCCTCGAATTCGCCCAGTCGGCGAGCGCCATGAAGCCACCGGGCCGGGCGGACTCGACGACGAGCCGGATCCGCTCCTGACCGGCGATACCGACGCCCACGGGCACGGCCGGGTCGTCGCCGTTCATCACCGGGGACTGCCACAGCCGCGCCCCGTCACCGTTGAAGACGGAGAAGCGCACCGAGCCGAGCCCCATCGTCATGTCGTCGATCCCGACCATCGCCTCGTACCGCGTGCACTGCTTGTTCAGCTGGATGACGACCGAGGAATTGCTGTGGACGGTCACCCCGTGCGCGTACGTCGTGCCGCCGATCGACACCTGGGAACGCTGCCAGACCCAGTTGCTCTCACCGAAGACCACCTCTGGTTCGGTGTGGTCGCCCAGGATCGAGTAGCGCAGCTCGTTGACCTGGTAGACGGTCGGCGCGGGAGGCGTCGGGGTCGGGGTCGGCTCGGGCTCCGGCGCGGGTGGCGTCGGCTTGGGTGGCGTCGGGGTCGGGGTCGGCGTCGGAGTGGGGGTCGGGGTCGGTTTGGGTGGCGCCGGTTTGGGAGCGGGTTTCGGGGGCGGTGTCGGGGTGGGTGTCGGCTTGGGACTGGGCTTGGGCGGCGGTGTGGGCGCGGGGGGCGCGGGCGGCGCCGGCTGGGCGGGCTTCGGCGCGGGCGGCTTCGGCGAGGGTGGCGGTGTCGGCGCCGGAGGCGCCACGACAGCCGGCTTCGCCACATGCTTGGCCTCGGGCTTCGGCTGGTCGTCGCCGACCAGCGCCCAGGCCAGTCCGGCCGCCGCGGCCACGACGACCGCCGCCGCGATACCGGCCTTCGCCGGTGCGCCGAGCCCCTCCGAGGCCGCGGCACCACCGGACGCACCCCCGGTGGAGCTGCCCCCGGACGCCGCCGCGGCGGCACCCGCACCCGCGGCTCCCGCCGCGCCACCGGCGACGATTCCGGCAGCCTTGAGCGCGTACCCGCCGGCGAACCAACCGATGACCGCGACCGGCAGCAGCGCGGGAATCCCGGCGTTGACGTGGGCCAGTTCGCCCGCGGCGAGCCGGCACTTCGAGCACCCCTCCAGGTGTCCGCGCAGGCCGCGCTCGGCCCGCATACGGAGCCCGCCACGGGCATACGCGCCGAGCCGGTCGGCGTAGCGCGCGCAGTCGCCGCCCGCGGTCAGGGCCTGGCTCACATGCGCCTGCAGGTAGGCCTGCTTGAGGCCCTCGCGGGCCCGGCTGGCCAGCACCGCCGTGGCATTGGCGGTCAGTCCGAAGAGGGGGGCGATCTCGCTGGGCGACTCCTCCTCGACGGTGGTGTGCCACAGCACGGCCTGCCAGCGCTCCGGCAGACTGCGGAACGCCTGCATGGCCATCGACTGCTCGGCCTCGTGCATCGCCAGCACATCGGCACCGAGGTCGAGCGTGTCCGCGTCCGACACCTGGGAGGACTGGGATGCCTGCGCGGCGAACACCGCGAAGTCGTCGACCAGATGCTCCCGCTTCGCGGTCTTGGTCCAGGCGGCGCCGACATGGCGGACGGCCGTCATCAGATAGGCCCGTACGGCCTCCTCGGGCCCCTTGCCGCGGCGTACCGCCTGCAGCGTGCGGGCGAAGACCTCGGCCGTCAGGTCGTCGGCCGTGTGGGCGTCCCGGCAGCAGCTCCGCGCGTAGCGTCGCACCGCGTCGGAGTGCCGTCGGAAGAGCTCCTCGTACGCGAGGTCGTCGCCGTCCCGCATCTGCCGGATCAGATCGGCGTCGGAGACAACGGTGCCGGAGGCATCGGTGGCGCCGGTGCTGCGGCCCTCCCGCTGCATCGGCACCGCGGCGTCGGCCCCGGGACCTGGATCGACCGGTGCCGACCACGGACCTGGGAGGACGGTGCCGCCCTCGGCGTCACCGCTCGACCGCCCCGGCCCGGCCTGACTCGGTACCTGCCGGGCTGACAGCCCACCGGCCTCCGTGACACCGCCCGCGGCGGAGACGTCGTCGAGCGACTCTTCCTGCTGCCCGTCACCGCTCATCGCGGTAGCCCCCGTATGCGCTGTCGGACCCGAACATCGGGCAAGAGTGCCACATGGCGCAATCACGACAGACCCTCAGCCCCTGCAACCACTCATCCGGGGCGTTTTTCCGAATGTGAGTACTAACAGACATCCATTCGGGGAAGGCTCGACAGTCTCCTTTTACGCGAGCGAGTTGCAGCCGCAGTGCGCGATCCGGGAGCGGCAGGCGCGCGGCCAGCGGGAGTTGCGGGTTTTGCCAGCCGGGGAGGCGGCCGTGGACGCCGGACGCGAAGGTCGGACGGGCGGCGACAGGCGATGACGGGCCGTCGGCCGAGACCCCATCAAAACGGGCCACATCCACCGACGCTCACGCGAAGGAACTCAACCGCTCAACAACACGCTCCGGCGTCGGCACGCCGGGCGCAGCGGCGGCACCCGCCACTGCGCCCGCGCACCCGGCGCATTCCGCTCAGGCGACCGGCCGGGAGCGCAGCCCCTCCAGCAGGATGTCCAGGAGCCGGCTCGAAGCGGCGGCCTGCTGAGCCGCGTCAGGCAGCGAAGGCGCCGCCGTCGCTATCACCAGCAGTACATCCGCGACCGTCACGTCACGACGCAGTTCACCGGCTGCCCGTGCCCGGTCGACCAGGCGGCCGACCACCTCCAACAGCTCGCCGGCACCCGTGTCATCGTCCTCGATGCCGGTCTCCGCGGCGGAACGCTCGTCGGCCGGCCGGAGGTCGGCCTGGCCGGCGCCCTGGCGCTGCTGAGGCACGCGGGCCTCGTCGCGGCCACTGCCCGACACCGATGCCGACGCCGAGCCCGACAGGGTCACCGACTCCCCGGCCACCGTCGAGGCGACGCCGTCGGAATCGACATCGACGCCGACCCGCAGGACCTGGGGCGGCAGCAGCCGCCCCGCGCCCGAGGCCACGGACGTCCGCAGGAAGCGCGACAGCGCCGACCACGGCTCGTCCTCCTGGCCGAGCGCGGTCCGGGCCTGGTCCGTCAGCCGGGAGGTCTCTTCCTCGGCTATCCGGCGGACCAGCACGTCCTTGCTCGGGAACCGGCGGTACACCGTGCCGACTCCGACTCTGGCGCGTCGCGCCACATCCTCCATCGGAGCCCCGTATCCCAGCTCGCCGAACACCTCACGCGCGGCTCGCAGGACATGTTCCAGATTGCGCTGTGCATCCACGCGAAGCGGAGCCGTGCGGCCATTCGTCCCGGTCGACGCGGTCGTCGCCCCGTTCGCCCCGTTCGCCCCGTTCGCTCCGACCGTGGCGACCGAACTCGTCGACGCCACCGCCCCGACCGTTCCCACCGCTCCGTTTCGTCCCGTTCCGTCGGACGAATGGGACGGAACCGCAGCAGCAGTCTGCCAATGAGAATCCTGAATGTGCATAACTGTTCCCCCGGTTATGACGTCTCCCCCCGGAGACTTCCCGCCGTTTGAGCCGGAGAGTGGATCATCGTCCCAACCCGTCACCCCGACGACATACGAACATAGTTGAGCCCGGCTCAATTCAGAAGGGGGTAGTTCCGCACGGAGCGCCCCCCGATCGGAGCAAGGACCGGTTGGTCACTGATTCGGCCCCTGCCCAGGGCCCCCACTCCAACCCCTGACCTGCGCGGCTTGCGTATCGCCGTCGCGGCCCGCGGTAACCGCCCGTACAAAACCTCCGGTCACACAATTTGTCGAGGCTGTGGACAAACCCTTGAGCACGTTGCGTCATGGGGTGGTGATGGCTTCAGATTCCGGGGGAACACCCCCCGGCCCCCCGCCGGGTGTGCGCATTCTCGTCATCGGTGGCGGCTACGTCGGGATGTACACAGCGCTGCGTCTCCAGCGGAAGCTGAAGCAGAGACTCAGCAGCGGTGAGGCCGAGATCGTGGTCGTCACTCCTGAGCCCTATATGACGTATCAGCCGTTCCTGCCCGAAGCGGCGGCCGGTTCGATCTCACCGCGCCATGTCGTCGTGCCGCTCCGCCGCGTCCTCGCGCACTGCAAGATCGTGATCGGCGAGGCGCAGAGCGTCGACCACGCCAAGCGCACGGCGACCGTCACCACCCTCGCCACGGGGGAGGAGGGCACCGGCGCGGTCGAGATCCCGTACGACGAACTCGTCCTCGCCCCCGGCTCCGTCTCGCGCACCCTCCCGGTCCCCGGCCTCGCCGACCACGGCATCGGCTTCAAGACTGTCGAGGAGGCCATCGGCCTGCGCAACCACGTCATCGAGCAGATGGACATCGCCTCCGCCACCCGCGACCCCGCCATCCGCGACGCCGCGCTCACCTTCGTCGTCGTCGGCGGCGGATACGCGGGCGTCGAGGCCCTCGCCGAACTGGAGGACATGGCCCGCTACACCTCGCGGTACTACCACAACATCAAGGCCGAGGACCTGAAATGGATCCTCGTCGAGGCGTCCGGCCGCATCCTCCCCGAGGTCGGCGAGGCGATGGGCACCTACGCGATCCGTGAGCTGCGCGGCCGCAACATCGACGTACGCCTCGACACCCGGCTGGAGTCCTGCGAGGACCGGATCGCCGTCCTGAGCGACGGTTCCAGGTTCCCGACCCGCACCCTCGTGTGGACCGCGGGCGTCAGACCCGCACCGATCCTCGCCGCAACCGATCTGCCGCTCGACGAACGCGGCAGGCTCAGGTGCACGGCGCAACTCGCCGTCGAGGGCGTCGAGCACGCCTGGGCCGCCGGGGACGCCGCGGCCGTACCCGACCTGACCGCCGCGGAAACGGGCAAGGAGACCGCACCCAACGCCCAGCACGCGGTGCGCCAGGCCAAGGTCCTCGCCGGGAATATTTTCGCGTCGATCGCCGGAGAGCCCCTGGAGGAGTACCGGCACAGCTACGCGGGCTCCGTCGCCTCGCTCGGCCTCCACAAGGGCGTCGCCCATGTGTACGGCCGCAAGCTCAAGGGCTTTCCGGCCTGGCTGATGCACCGCACGTACCACCTCAGCCGTGTCCCCACGTTCAACCGGAAGGCCCGCGTCCTTGCCGAATGGACCCTTGCCGGACTCTTCAAGCGCGAGATCGTCTCCCTCGGTTCGCTGGAACACCCGCGCGCCGAATTCGAGCTCGCCGCGGGCGGCAGACGCCCCGGGCCGAACGGCCCGCCGCACAACAGGGACACCCCGCCGGGCCCCGGCAACTCGCCGGGACCGGACCTTCCCCCCGGGCCCGACGGCCCGCCGCGGAACGGCGGCTGACGGACCGTCGACCCGCCGGAGCGTCCGCCAGGGGGCGGACCGTACCGACAACTGTCCGTACGGTCCGCCACACTGGACGTGTGACCATAGGTGGGCCCACATCTGCACAGAGTGACCCGGCCGGCAGTGACCGACAGTGAGCAGCCCGCAAGAGCGGACCAGACCGACACACGAGGCCAGAAATTCCGTGAACTTCACGCGCTGGAGCGCCCGCCTACCCGGAACGCAGCGCCGCGCCGCCGCACGGGACGACCGCAGTTCCGTGCCCTCGGCCCGCGCCGAGTACGCACAGCCCGAGACGACCGGGCCCCGCCCGCCGGAGGGCGACACACACAGCGGCACGCACGGCGGGACGGGGCACGATCCGCGGGACGACTCGCGCGGCGAGGCTCCCCGGCCGGGCGGCCCCGCGCTGGAGGACCTCTCGGCCCGGGACATCCTCGGCCAGCTGCCCGCCCTGGTGGCCCTGGTGTACGGCCCCGAGCACCGGATCGCGTACGTCAACGACGCCTACGCCGCCGCCTTCGGGCCCCGCCCGGCCGGCGCCACCGCCGCCGAGGCCATGCCGGAGCTCGACGAGCTGAGCCTGCTGCCCCTCATGGACCAGGTCCTGCGCAGCGGCACCCCTCGCACGGTCAAGTCCCGCAAGGCCCGCAGCGGCAATTCGTACACCGTGACCTGCACCCCGGTGCACCGCGACAGGGACGACGAAGCCGACGGCGACAACGGCGCCCCCGGAAAGCAGAGCAGGACCAGCAAGGGCAACAAGAGCAACAGGGGCAGAGGAAGAGGGGGCGAAGGCGGCGTGCTCGTGTACGCGGCCGATGTCACCGACCACGCCGAAGCGGCCGAACGGCTCCGCGCCAGCGAGCGCCGCCACCGCGAAACGGCCGTCACCCTCCAGCGTTCCCTGCTCCCGCAGGAGCTGGAGCAGCCCGACGACCTCCGGATCGCCGCCACCTACCAGCCCGGCGGCACGGACGCCGCGGTCGGCGGCGACTGGTACGACGTCATCACCCTCGGCGCGGGCCGCACCGCCCTGGTCATCGGGGACGTGATGGGACGCGGGGTGCGGGCCGCCGCCGTCATGGGCCAGCTCCGCACGGCCGTACGCGCCTACGCCCGCCTCGACCTCCCGCCGCACGAGGTCCTTCAGCTCCTGGACGGTCTCGCCGCCGAGATCGACGCCAGCCAGATCGCCACCTGCGCCTACGCGGTCCACGATCCCAACGAGGGCAGGCTCGTCTACTCCTCCGCCGGCCACCTGCCGATCCTGGTGTGCGACGAGGACGGTACGGTCCACCGCGCCGAGGACCCGACCGGACCGCCACTCGGTACCGGCGGCTGGATCCACACCTCGGGCACGATCCCGCTGCCACCCGGTTCCACCGCCGTCCTCTACACGGACGGACTGGTGGAGCGCCGGAGCGAGGACATCGACGAGGGCGTCGCCGCGCTGGAACGAGCCCTGTCCGGTGCCAAGGGTTCACCCCAGGTGGTCTGCGACCGGCTGATCCGCTCCCTGGGCGTCACCGCGGAACACGACGACGACGTGGCCGTGCTGGTGGTCCAGCACCCCGCCCGCTCGGGGGCGGACGCGGAGCTGTTCCACAACGCCTCGCTCGATCTCCTCGGCGGCATCGAGGCGGCCCCGCGCGCCCGCGCCTTCGCGACCGGGGTCCTGACCTCGTGGCGATTCCCGGTCGAGCTGTGCGACCTGGGCGTCCTGGCCGCCGGCGAACTCGTCGCGAACTCGCTCAAGCACGGCACCCCGCCGATGCGCCTGGGCCTGCGGCGCACCGACCGGCGGCTGATCATCGAGGTGACCGACGGCGACGACCACCTGCCGCGCCGCCGCCGGGCCGACCCGGCGGACGAAGCGGGCCGCGGCATCTCCATCGTCGCGACGATCGCCTCGTCCTGGGGCAGCCGCCGCACACCGGGCGGCGGCAAAGCGGTCTGGTGCGAATTCGCCCTGCCGCAGTGAGGGCCCCGTCGCGGACAGGGCCCGGCCGCTCAGTGAGCGGCGGCAGCCGTGGAGGCGGAGCTGGGCTCCGCATCCGGCAGTGACACGGCCACCACCCGGGAAGGCACCGTCTCCAGCGAGGGCTGGTCCTGTACGGGAGTGAGCTGCCGTCCGAGCCGCAGCGCCAGCGCCGTGATGCCCAGCGAGAACAGCACGAACGTCACGATGTACGGCCCGTGCAGCGTCGCCCCCATCGGCCCGCCCACGGCCGGACCGACCGCCAGCGCGAGCTGCTTGCACAGGGCGAACGCGGAGTTGTACTGCCCGACCATCGACTCCGGCGCCAGATCGGCCACCAGCGGGGCCACGGTCGGCGACAGCATCGACTCACCGAGTCCGAACAGCGCGTACGTGGAGATCATCGCGGCGGTCGCCATCGTCTGACTGCCGTGTCCGAGCCCGGCATACCCCGCCACGATCCAGGCGAACGCCCAGATCAGACCGACCGAGGCAATGACCCGGCTGCGCCTGCGGCGCTCGACGAACCGCAGCACGACGAACTGCGCCACGACGATGACGGCGGTGTTGGCGGCCAGCGCGATCCCGAGCGTCGAAGGCTGCATCCCGGCGGCCTCGGTGCCGTACGCCGCGAGCCCGGACTCGAACTGTCCGTAGCAGGCGAAGAACAGCACGAAGCCCAGCACACACAGCTGCACCATGGCCCGGTGCGAGAGCAGCACCCGCAGCCCGCCCGGCGCCTTGGACCCGTCGGTGGGCCTGGCGTCCGAGAAGGACGGCGTACGGGACAGCCGCACCGTGGAGGCGATGACACCGAGCACGACGAACATCGCGGCCTCGATGAGGAACAGCAGGGTGAAGGTCTCCGGCCGGTTCGTGTCGACGATCTGGCCGCCGACGAGCCCGCCGATACCGAGCCCGAGGTTCTGCAGGAAGAACTGCATGGCGAAGGCGCGGGTACGGGTGGCGGTGCTGGAGCACCACACGAGCATGGTGGCGAGCGCCGGCTGCATGACCGCCGTACCCGCGCCGAGGACCGCGGCCGACAGCACGGAAGCGGTCACGCCCGACGACAGACCGAGGGCGACTGCGCCCAGGGAAGCGACGGCCGAGGCGATAACGAGCACGGGCAGCGGCCCGCGCCGGTCGATGGCCCGACCGGTGAACGGCAGAACGGCCAGCGCCGCCATGGCGAAGACCGCCAGTACGACTCCCGCGGTGCCAGCACCCAGATCCCGTACCTGTGCCACATAGACGTACAGATACGGAACGGTGAACCCCAGCCCGAACGCGCTCAGCGCGCTCCCCAGCTGGATCCGCCGAAGTGCTGCACCCATCTCCCTGGTCACACTCACCTACCTCAAGGTCTCGAAGCGACATGCCGAGTCTTCCGAACGACTCGAACCCGAAGACTTTAGCACTAAAGTTAGAACCTCAACAATACAACCCGAAGGACTTCGAAGGCTTTGGAGGGCGTGCCATACTGCCCGCCATGCCTGACACCACCGAGCAGCCCGGACCGCAGGAGCCGAGCCTCGACGAGCAGATCGCCGCCTACCAGCGCGAGTTCCGCGACCTGGACCCCCAGGTCGAGCAGGTCGTCTCGGCCCTGGGCCGGCTGAACCGCCGGATGAACGTGGCGTACGGACGCCAGCTCGCCGCCCTCGGCATCAGCAACGCCGAGTGGGAGGTCCTCAAGACCCTGGTCCTGGCCGGCTCCCCGTACCGCCTGGGCCCGGGAGAGCTGGCCAAGCGCCTGGGTCTCACCCCGGCGGCGATGACCCACCGCATCGACCGCATGGCGGGCGAGGGCCTGGTCACCCGGGACCGGGACGAGAACAACCGGGTGCGCGTGATCGTCGAGCTGACCGACGAGGGCCGTACGAAGTGGCTGGAGGCCATGCGCATGGCCACCGACTTCGAGGAGGACCTGCTCCAGGACCTCACGGGCGACGAACGCGGGGGCCTCGGCGACATGCTGATCCGCCTCCTGCGCCGCGTGGAGCACGCCCAGCCGGACGCCGGCGGCCGCCTCACCGATCTGGACTGAACCCGTGTCCGACACGTGGGAAAAGGGCTTGACCTGGCGGGGTTGACACACCCCTCCTCGATCCGTAAGGTTCTTCGAGTTGTCACGGAGCCGGAACGGTTCTGCGACAACCGATCCCGCCGCGAATGCGGCAACCAAAACTCAGCACGATCTCCCACTCGGGACAATTTCGGCATGCCGAAATTAATTTCGAAGACTCGATTATGAGTCGCCGGGAAAATCCGCTAGAGTTTGGACGTCGGAACGGCCCAACAGCCGGGAAGACGAACCCCGCTGACTGGGAATCAGGCCCGAAAGGATCTGATAGAGTCGGACTCGCCGGAAAGGGAAGCGCGAAAGCGAAGAACTGGAAAGCGCAACCCGCTTCGACCGGGAATCGGACACGAAAGAGTCTGATAGAGTCGGAAACGCAAGACCGAAGGGAAAAGCCCGGAGGAAAGCCCGAGAGGGTGAGTACAAAGGAAGCGTCCGTTCCTTGAGAACTCAACAGCGTGCCAAAAGTCAACGCCAGATATGTTGATACCCCGGCCTGCTTCGGCAGGTTGGAGGTTCCTTTGAAAGTCCCACGGGGTCACTGACCCGGTGGGCAATTTACACAGCGAGGACGCTGTGAACGACCGGTCTTATTCCGTCCGGTCGTTCCGCTCTCGTGTTGTGTTGTCCCGATCACGGGAAAACATTCACGGAGAGTTTGATCCTGGCTCAGGACGAACGCTGGCGGCGTGCTTAACACATGCAAGTCGAACGATGAAGCCCTTCGGGGTGGATTAGTGGCGAACGGGTGAGTAACACGTGGGCAATCTGCCCTTCACTCTGGGACAAGCCCTGGAAACGGGGTCTAATACCGGATAACACTCTGTCCCGCATGGGACGGGGTTGAAAGCTCCGGCGGTGAAGGATGAGCCCGCGGCCTATCAGCTTGTTGGTGGGGTGATGGCCTACCAAGGCGACGACGGGTAGCCGGCCTGAGAGGGCGACCGGCCACACTGGGACTGAGACACGGCCCAGACTCCTACGGGAGGCAGCAGTGGGGAATATTGCACAATGGGCGAAAGCCTGATGCAGCGACGCCGCGTGAGGGATGACGGCCTTCGGGTTGTAAACCTCTTTCAGCAGGGAAGAAGCGAGAGTGACGGTACCTGCAGAAGAAGCGCCGGCTAACTACGTGCCAGCAGCCGCGGTAATACGTAGGGCGCAAGCGTTGTCCGGAATTATTGGGCGTAAAGAGCTCGTAGGCGGCTTGTTGCGTCGGTTGTGAAAGCCCGGGGCTTAACCCCGGGTCTGCAGTCGATACGGGCAGGCTAGAGTGTGGTAGGGGAGATCGGAATTCCTGGTGTAGCGGTGAAATGCGCAGATATCAGGAGGAACACCGGTGGCGAAGGCGGATCTCTGGGCCATTACTGACGCTGAGGAGCGAAAGCGTGGGGAGCGAACAGGATTAGATACCCTGGTAGTCCACGCCGTAAACGTTGGGAACTAGGTGTTGGCGACATTCCACGTCGTCGGTGCCGCAGCTAACGCATTAAGTTCCCCGCCTGGGGAGTACGGCCGCAAGGCTAAAACTCAAAGGAATTGACGGGGGCCCGCACAAGCAGCGGAGCATGTGGCTTAATTCGACGCAACGCGAAGAACCTTACCAAGGCTTGACATACACCGGAAAGCATCAGAGATGGTGCCCCCCTTGTGGTCGGTGTACAGGTGGTGCATGGCTGTCGTCAGCTCGTGTCGTGAGATGTTGGGTTAAGTCCCGCAACGAGCGCAACCCTTGTTCTGTGTTGCCAGCATGCCCTTCGGGGTGATGGGGACTCACAGGAGACTGCCGGGGTCAACTCGGAGGAAGGTGGGGACGACGTCAAGTCATCATGCCCCTTATGTCTTGGGCTGCACACGTGCTACAATGGCCGGTACAATGAGCTGCGATGCCGTGAGGCGGAGCGAATCTCAAAAAGCCGGTCTCAGTTCGGATTGGGGTCTGCAACTCGACCCCATGAAGTCGGAGTTGCTAGTAATCGCAGATCAGCATTGCTGCGGTGAATACGTTCCCGGGCCTTGTACACACCGCCCGTCACGTCACGAAAGTCGGTAACACCCGAAGCCGGTGGCCCAACCCCTTGTGGGAGGGAGCTGTCGAAGGTGGGACTGGCGATTGGGACGAAGTCGTAACAAGGTAGCCGTACCGGAAGGTGCGGCTGGATCACCTCCTTTCTAAGGAGCATCTAGATTCCGCAAGGAGTCCAGAGGCCATTTCGTCGGCAAATGTTCGACGGTGGTTGCTCATGGGTGGAACGTTGACTATTCGGCACGACAGGTTGTTTTTCACTAGTACTGCTTCGGCGTGGAACGTGGGGGACGGCAGGTCGGGTCGGGCACGTTGTTGGGTATCTGAGGGTACGGCCGTCATGGTCGCCTTCAGTTGCCGGCCCCAGTGAACCTGTTCTTCGGAGCGGGGTGATGGGTGGCTGGTCGTTGTTTGAGAACTGCACAGTGGACGCGAGCATCTGTGGCCAAGTTTTTAAGGGCGCACGGTGGATGCCTTGGCACCAGGAACCGATGAAGGACGTGGGAGGCCACGATAGGCCCCGGGGAGCTGTCAACCGAGCTTTGATCCGGGGGTGTCCGAATGGGGAAACCCGGCAGTCGTCATGGGCTGTCACCCGCTGCTGAACACATAGGCAGTGTGGAGGGAACGAGGGGAAGTGAAACATCTCAGTACCCTCAGGAAGAGAAAACAACCGTGATTCCGGGAGTAGTGGCGAGCGAAACCGGATGAGGCCAAACCGTATGCGTGTGATACCCGGCAGGGGTTGCGCATGCGGGGTTGTGGGATCTCTCTTTTGCGGTCTGCCGGCCGTGAGACGAGTCAGAAACCGTTGATGTAGGCGAAGGACATGCGAAAGGTCCGGCGTAGAGGGTAAGACCCCCGTAGCTGAAACATTGACGGCTCGTTTGAGAGACACCCAAGTAGCACGGGGCCCGAGAAATCCCGTGTGAATCTGGCGGGACCACCCGCTAAGCCTAAATATTCCCTGGTGACCGATAGCGGATAGTACCGTGAGGGAATGGTGAAAAGTACCGCGGGAGCGGAGTGAAATAGTACCTGAAACCGTGTGCCTACAAGCCGTGGGAGCGTCGCTGTGTGTGCTTGCACATGCAGTCGTGACTGCGTGCCTTTTGAAGAATGAGCCTGCGAGTTTGCGGTGTGTTGCGAGGTTAACCCGTGTGGGGAAGCCGTAGCGAAAGCGAGTCCGAATAGGGCGTTTCAGTAGCACGCTCAAGACCCGAAGCGGAGTGATCTAGCCATGGGCAGGTTGAAGCGGAGGTAAGACTTCGTGGAGGACCGAACCCACCAGGGTTGAAAACCTGGGGGATGACCTGTGGTTAGGGGTGAAAGGCCAATCAAACTCCGTGATAGCTGGTTCTCCCCGAAATGCATTTAGGTGCAGCGTCGTGTGTTTCTTGCCGGAGGTAGAGCACTGGATAGGCGATGGGCCCTACCGGGTTACTGACCTTAGCCAAACTCCGAATGCCGGTAAGTGAGAGCACGGCAGTGAGACTGTGGGGGATAAGCTCCATGGTCGAGAGGGAAACAGCCCAGAGCATCGACTAAGGCCCCTAAGCGTACGCTAAGTGGGAAAGGATGTGGAGTCGCAGAGACAACCAGGAGGTTGGCTTAGAAGCAGCCACCCTTGAAAGAGTGCGTAATAGCTCACTGGTCAAGTGATTCCGCGCCGACAATGTAGCGGGGCTCAAGCGTACCGCCGAAGTCGTGTCATTCACACATGAAGGGCCAACGCCTGTGTGGATGGGTAGGGGAGCGTCGTGTGCCGGGTGAAGCAGCCGCGGAAGCGAGTTGTGGACGGTTCACGAGTGAGAATGCAGGCATGAGTAGCGATACACACGTGAGAAACGTGTGCGCCGATTGACTAAGGGTTCCTGGGTCAAGCTGATCTGCCCAGGGTAAGTCGGGACCTAAGGCGAGGCCGACAGGCGTAGTCGATGGACAACCGGTTGATATTCCGGTACCCGCTTTGAAACGCCCAATACTGAATCAGGCGATGCTAAGTCCGTGAAGCCGGCCCGATCTCTTCGGAGTTGAGGGTAGTGGTGGAGCCGATGAACCAGACTTGTAGTAGGTAAGCGATGGGGTGACGCAGGAAGGTAGTCCAGCCCGGGCGGTGGTTGTCCCGGGGTAAGGGTGTAGGACGCACGGTAGGCAAATCCGTCGTGCATATAGTCTGAGACCTGATGCCGAGCCGATTGTGGTGAAGTGGATGATCCTATGCTGTCGAGAAAAGCCTCTAGCGAGTTTCATGGCGGCCCGTACCCTAAACCGACTCAGGTGGTCAGGTAGAGAATACCGAGGCGTTCGGGTGAACTATGGTTAAGGAACTCGGCAAAATGCCCCCGTAACTTCGGGAGAAGGGGGGCCATCACTGGTGAGTGGATTTACTCCATGAGCTGGGGGTGGCCGCAGAGACCAGCGAGAAGCGACTGTTTACTAAAAACACAGGTCCGTGCGAAGCCGTAAGGCGATGTATACGGACTGACGCCTGCCCGGTGCTGGAACGTTAAGGGGACCGGTTAGCTGACTTTCGGGTCGGCGAAGCTGAGAACTTAAGCGCCAGTAAACGGCGGTGGTAACTATAACCATCCTAAGGTAGCGAAATTCCTTGTCGGGTAAGTTCCGACCTGCACGAATGGCGTAACGACTTCTCGACTGTCTCAACCATAGGCCCGGTGAAATTGCACTACGAGTAAAGATGCTCGTTTCGCGCAGCAGGACGGAAAGACCCCGGGACCTTTACTACAGTTTGATATTGGTGTTCGGTTCGGCTTGTGTAGGATAGGTGGGAGACTTTGAAGCGGCCACGCCAGTGGTTGTGGAGTCGTCGTTGAAATACCACTCTGGTCGTGCTGGATGTCTAACCTGGGTCCGTGATCCGGATCAGGGACAGTGTCTGATGGGTAGTTTAACTGGGGCGGTTGCCTCCTAAAGAGTAACGGAGGCGCCCAAAGGTTCCCTCAGCCTGGTTGGCAATCAGGTGTTGAGTGTAAGTGCACAAGGGAGCTTGACTGTGAGACCGACGGGTCGAGCAGGGACGAAAGTCGGGACTAGTGATCCGGCAGTGGCTTGTGGAAGCGCTGTCGCTCAACGGATAAAAGGTACCCCGGGGATAACAGGCTGATCTTCCCCAAGAGTCCATATCGACGGGATGGTTTGGCACCTCGATGTCGGCTCGTCGCATCCTGGGGCTGGAGTCGGTCCCAAGGGTTGGGCTGTTCGCCCATTAAAGCGGTACGCGAGCTGGGTTTAGAACGTCGTGAGACAGTTCGGTCCCTATCCGCTGTGCGCGTAGGAATATTGAGAAGGGCTGTCCCTAGTACGAGAGGACCGGGACGGACGAACCTCTGGTGTGCCAGTTGTTCTGCCAAGGGCATGGCTGGTTGGCTACGTTCGGAAAGGATAACCGCTGAAAGCATCTAAGCGGGAAGCCTGCTTCGAGATGAGTATTCCCACCCTCTTGAAGGGTTAAGGCTCCCAGTAGACGACTGGGTTGATAGGCCAGATGTGGAAGCCCGGTAACGGGTGGAGCTGACTGGTACTAATAGGCCGAGGGCTTGTCCTCAGTTGCTCGCGTCCACTGTGTTAGTTCTGAAATAACGAACGGCCGTGTTTTTCCGGTGTTGGTTAATTTCATAGTGTTTCGGTGGTCATTGCGTTAGGGAAACGCCCGGTTACATTCCGAACCCGGAAGCTAAGCCTTTCAGCGCCGATGGTACTGCAGGGGGGACCCTGTGGGAGAGTAGGACGCCGCCGAACTCCTTTTACGGGAAAGCCCCGTGCCCTTGTGGCACGGGGCTTTTCTGCGTTTACGCCGAGGTGACCAGGTGGGTGTCGTACGCCCGTCCGTCGATCGTCGAGCGGCCCCGGGGCGGGACGTGGCGGTGCGCGTAGTACCGGGGTACGACGTCACGCGGTGCGGGAAATGGTGTTTGCGCAGGTCGGGCGGCGGGGGCAGGATCGGCGGATGGAACATGTGATCCGATCCGTGCGCGCCGACGAATGGCCCCTGGTCAAGGAGTTGCGGCTGGCCGCTCTGCGAGATCCCGCCGCCGCCATGGCGTTTCTGGAGACGTACGAGCAGGGCGCGGCCCACTCCGACGAGTTCTGGCAGGACCGGGCGCTCGGGGCGTCCGCGGCCGGGAGCGGTGACGTGCGGCAGTTCGTCGCCGCCGCGTCGGACGGGCGGTGGGACGGTGGTGTCACCGTACTGATCGAGAGGCCGGACGCGGAGGTGCGGTTCGGCGAGGCGGTCGACGTCCACCAGGCGCATCTGGTCGGCGTGTTCGTACGGCCCGGGGCGCGGGGCACGGGCCTGGCCGAGGAGCTTCTCCGGGCCGGGACGGACTGGGCCTGGTCGCGGGCGGAGCCGCGGATCGAGCGGGTGCGGCTGTATGTGCACGAGGACAACGCGCGGGCGGCGGCGTTCTACCGGCGGATCGGGTTCACGGCGACCGGGCGATCGGTGCCCGTGCCGGGCGACCCGTCCGCGCGGGAGCTCGAGTACGCGGTGGAGCGGGCGGTGTAGGCGGTTCGGTTCGTGATCGTCGGCGCTTCCCTGGCCGGCCCCCGTTTCTCCCGTCAGTCTGAGGCGGTGAGTGCTTGGGTCCAGCGGGCGCGGGCCTGTTCCTGGGAGCGGAGGAGGGCCAGGGCCGGCAGTCCCATGGCCCGGCCGGTCGCCAGCAGCTCCGGGAGCCGGGGGAGAGGGGCCACCGCGGCGACGTCGTCGAGCACCAGCGTCATTGGTGGGTCGAGCCGACCGTCGGATGACCGTGCGGCCATGCGGCGGCCGTGCTCGACCACGTGTGAGGCGAGTGCCGTGAGCAGGGGCATTGCTCCTGGTCCTGAGCGGGGGTCCTCGATCGGTTCACCCACCACATAGAGGGTGCCCCCTTCGGCCGCGAAAGATTCCAGCGCGAGCGAATCGGCCCGGTTCGGCGTGCATGCCTCCCGGATGTGGACCGACGAGAGTGCGCCGAACGCCCGAACCGTCAACGCCTGTGCCATTTCACGGCGTTCGGGGTGGGCGGTCAGTGCCGACTCCAGCAGGCCGGCGAGTCCGGAGGCAGCTTTGGGGTGGGTACGGAGCAGGCGCACCGGCTCGTGGGCGCTGCCGCCCAGTGCCCAGCGGTGGACCTGGCGGAAGGGCCGGCCGTCGATGGCGGCGGCGTGCAGCCAGCACTGCAGGAGCGTTTCCGCGGTGTCGGCGGTCGCCGCGTCGATACGGGCCTGCGGTCGGACCGGGGCCAGGAGCGCGGTGGAGCGGGCGGCGGCGGCGTCGGGCTGTTCGCAGCCCGCGGTGGGGGACCAGTGCAGACGGGCCGGGGTGTCGCAGAGGTGGCCCGGGTCGTAGACGAGAACCGGGCCGAGCTTGGCGCGGGCGTCCTTCGTCTCGGCCCAGACGGTGGGGTCGGAGGTGACGACGAGCGCGGGGCCGGCGGCTTCGAGGACGGCCTGGACGACGGTGGGGCGGCGCGTCGCGGCCGGTCCGTAGACGACGAGGGGGGCGCTGGGGGAGGGAAGCGGGGAGAGGGCGGGGACGGGGGCCTGGGTTTCGGAGCCGGTTTCAGGGCCGGCTGCGCCTTGGGTTGGGGCTTTGGCGAGAAGGGTGGTCTCGGCCGGTGCGTGCTCCTTGGGGGCGGTGGGGGCCACGGGGACAGGGGTGTGGGTCGGAGCAGGAGCAGGAGCAGGAGCAGGAGTGGGGGCTTGTGGCTGGTGGTGGGGTTCCTGCCGGTGCCGGGAGCGTACGGAATCGCCCTTGTCCCCGCCCACGTCCGCGTACCGGTCGCTCCGCTGTCGCGCCCGTACCGCCCGCCAGCGGGCGACCACGCCCAGCACGAACACGGTCAGCACCAGCAGCACCATCAGCTCGCCGATGAACAGGCCCCAGAAGAGCCCGTACCCGGAGAACTCGCCCGCCGGGGTGTTCGGCCAGGCGGCCGGGAGGTCGTGCGGTGCGGTGACGAGCCGGCGCATCGCCAGGGGTGTCTCGGGGAGCGTGACCCCGTCCGGCCAGGCGCCGTGCGCGAACAGTCCGGACAGACCGGTGGCCGTCCACGCCAGCAGCGTCAGCCCGAGCAGGAAGGCCAGCAGGCCTATCAGCAGGCCGTCCGGGATGCCGCCGCTGCCCCCGCTGCCGCCGGTACGTTCCTCAGCGCGCCCCGCCATGTCATGCCACCGTTGACTCGGACGACTCGTTCAGCCGTTGCTGGTGTTCGATCCGTGCCGCGCGCTGCTCCGCCTCCAGGTCCGCGGCGCGTACGTCCTCGGGGAGGAGTTCGGTGGCGGAGGACTCGGTCATCGCGCGGTCGGTGAAGACCAGGGGGCGTTCCGCCTCGGTGATCAGGTGTTTGACCACCTGGACGTTGCCGTTGACGTCCCAGACGGCGATTCCGGGGGTGAGGGTCGGGATGATCTCGACCGCCCATCGGGGCAGGCCGAGCACGCGGCCCGTTGCTCTGGCCTCGTCGGCCTTCTGGGCGTAGATCGTGCGGGTCGACGCCATCTTGAGGATCGCCGCGGCTTCGCGGGCCGCCGCTCCGTCGACGACGTCGCTGAGGTGGTGGACGACGGCCACGAACGACAGGCCGAGCCTGCGCCCGAACTTCAGCAGACGCTGGAAGAGCTGCGCCACGAAGGGCGAGTTGATGATGTGCCAGGCCTCTTCGACCAGGAAAATACGCTTCTTGCGGTCGGGCCTGATCCAGGTGTGCTCCAGCCAGACGCCGACGATCGCCATCAGGATCGGCATCGCGATCGAGTTCCGGTCGATGTGCGAGAGGTCGAAGACGATCAGCGGGGCGTCGAGGTCGATGCCGACGCTGGTCGGTCCGTCGAACATGCCGCGCAGGTCACCGTCGACCAGCCGGTCCAGGACGAGGGCGACGTCCAGGCCCCAGGCCCTTACGTCGTCTATGTCGACGTTCATCGCCTCGGCGGACTCGGGCTCCGGGTGGCGGAGCTGGTCGACGATGTCGGTCAGGACCGGCTGCCGGTCGGTGATCGTCTCGTTGACGTACGCGTGGGCGACCTTCAGCGCGAAGCCGGACCGCTCGTCCAGGCCGTGCCCCATCGCCACCTCGATGATCGTACGGAGCAGGGCGAGCTGGCCGGTGGTGGTGATCGAGGGGTCGAGCGGGTTGAGCCGAATGCCGCCGTTGAGGGCGGCGGTCGGGTCGAGGCGGATCGGGGTGAGGCCGAGCTCCTGGGCGATGAGGTTCCACTCGCCGACGCCGTCCTCGCCCTGGGCGTCCAGGACGACGACCTGGCGGTCGCGGAAGCGGAGCTGGCGGAGCACGTATGTCTTCTCCAGCGCGGACTTGCCGTTGCCGGACTCGCCGAGCACCAGCCAGTGCGGGGCCGGCAGCTGCTGTCCGTACAGCTGGAAGGGGTCGTAGATGTAGCCCTTGCCGGAGTAGACCTCGCGGCCGATGATCACGCCGGAGTCGCCGAGGCCGGGGGCCGCGGTGGGCAGATAGACGGCCTGGGCCTGTCCCGTCGATGTGCGGACGGGCAGTCTGGTCGTCTCCACCTTCCCGAAGAGGAAGGCGGTGAAGGCGTCCGACAGCGCGGACAGCGGATCTCGCATGGCGTGACCGACCTCCCTTTCGGTTCTCTCGGTTCTCTCGGTTGCTGTGCGGTGTGGTGCTGAGCGATGTGGTGCGGTCTGGGGCGGTGCGCTGCGGTGCTGAGCTGCGCTGTGGGGCTAGCGGCGGATGCCGGTGGCGAACGGCAGGGTGTTCACGAAGGCGCGGTGGTGCTCGCGGTCGCACCACTCCAGCTTGAGATACGACTTGCCGGCCGAGGCCCGGATCGTCCGCTTGTCCCGGGCGAGGGCCTCAGGAGAGCGCGACGACACGGTGATGTACCCCACCAGGTTCACCCCGGCCGCGCCGCTCGCGAGATCTTCACCCCGCTGGTCGAGCCGGCCGTGTGCGGCGATGTCGCGCGGGTCGACGGTGCGGTTCATCTTGGCCTGACGGCTGGCTTCCGCCTCGTCGTTCGTCTTCTCGGTGAGCATCCGCTCGATGGCGACCTCGGTGGGTTCGAGGTCCATGCAGACCGCGACCGTACGGATCACATCGGGCGTGTGGACGAGGAGCGGGGCCAGGAAGTTGACGCCGACGGGGGTCATCGGCCACTCCTTCACCCAGGCCGTGGAGTGGCACCAGGGCGCGCGGGTGACCGACTCACGGGTCTTGGCCTGGAGGAACGTCGGCTCCACCGCATCCAGTTCGGCCGGCCAGGCGTTGCGCTTGGTCATGGCCTGGATGTGGTCGATGGGGTGGTCGGGGTCGTACATCGAGTGCACGAGGGAGGCGAGCCGGCTCTGGCCGAGCGGCTGGCGGACCCGGATGTCGGCCTCGGCGAGGCGGGCGCAGATATCGGTGAGCTCGCGCGCCATGACGACGGCGAGGCCCGCGTCCCGGTCGAGCTTGCGACCGGCCTGGGGGCGGGCGGCGCGGGCCATGGCATTGGCCTCGGCGGCCAGCTCGCGGGTGTAGTGCATGCAGGCCACGAGGTAGGCGCGGTGCTGTTCGCTGGAGGTGGAGACCATGGACTGGAGTTGGTCGTACGACTCCTGCAGCCAGCCCGGGGACGCCTTGTCGCCGCGCTGGGCGACGTCCTTGGCGTGCGCGTCGGGGTCGGCGGGCAGTGTGCGGGCGAGCATCTGAATGCGGGTCACGAAGCCGTCACCGTTGGCGACATGCTTCAGCAGCGTGCCGAAGCGGTCGACGAGCGCTTCCTGGTCCTCGCTGTCGCGCAGCCCGACGCCGGGGCCCTCGATCTCGATCGCGGCGGTGACGGTGCGGCGGTCCGCGTGCAGGAGCACGGCGATCTCGTCCGGGCCGAAGGGGGCGGCGAGCCAGTTGATCCGGCCGATGCCGGGGGGCGGTCCGATCTCGACCTCGCGCCCGTCGGCGCCGACGCCCGCCTCCATGGCGGCGGAACGATAGGTCGTACCGCGGCGCAGGGAGCGCTTGTAGCTGCGGTTGATCTCAAACCATTTGTAGAAGGTGCGGTGCTTGTACGGGAGGTACACGATCGCCAGGGCGAGCAGGGGGAAGCCCGTGAGCAGCACGATCCGCAGGGACAGGATCGGGACGATCAGCCCGCTCATCATGCCGAGGAACGCGCCGACGATGATCAGGGCGATCTCGCCGGTCTCGCGGTTCTTGCCGACGATCGCGTTCGGCCGGGCCCGGCCGATGAGATACGTACGGCGGGGCGCGATCGTGTGGGACTGAGTCGTCAACGCCCTCCACCTCCCGTGCTGTTGTTACCTGAGCTGCCTGATCCGCCACCTCGGTGGGAGCGGCTGCCGTGCGGGGTGCCGGAGGTCGGCCCCGATCCGCTGCGCGGCGGAGGTGCGGCGGAGGGGACAGATCCGCCGCCGACTCCGCTCCCGCCGGAGTTGCGGGAGCTGTGCGCGGCGACACCGCCGCTGATCGCGTTGGCGGGCCGGCCTCCGCCGCTGCCGCTGTCGCCGCCGTTCTGGCCGCTGCGGCTGCTGTGGGTCTTGATGCCCTGGGAGACCAGAGCGGCGGGGGAGCTGATCATCGCGGCGGCCTGGGAGCCGTCGGTGGCCTGCTTGCGGTTGGTGCGGGCGCCCTGGATCTCGTCGCCGAAGCCGGGGACGAACCGGTAGATCATGGCGGAGGCGAAGATCGCCAGCAGGATGATGGCGAGACCGGACACGACGGCGGAGATCGCGTTCGGCCCGTCGTTCTGGGAGAGCGCACCGGCCAGCCCGAGCACGATGGCGATGACCGGCTTCACCATGATCACCGCGATCATGATGCCTGCCCAGCGCCGGACGTGGCCCCACATGTTCTTGTCGACGAGCCCCGCGTAGACGACGGTGCCGAGCAGGGCGCCGACGTAGAGCAGGGCGGCCCGGATGACGAGCTCCAGCCAGAGGATGCCCGCGGCGAGGATCGACACGAGGGAGACGACGATCAGCATGATCGGTCCGCCGCCGATGTCGGAGCCCTTCTTGAGGGCTTCGGCGAACGACCCGAAGAAGACGTCGGTCTGCCCGCCCGAGGACGTGGCGATGACGTCGGTGACTCCGTCGGTCGCGGAGACGACCGTGTAGAGGATCAGCGGAGTGAACGCGGAGGCGAGGACCGTCAGCCAGAGGAACCCGATGGCCTCGGAGATCGCGGTGGTCAGCGGCACCCCACGGATCGCCCGCTTGGCCACGGCGAGCAGCCACAGGACGAGCGTCAGGACGGTGGAGGCGGCGAAGACGATCGCGTACTGCTGGAGGAACTTGGTGTTCGTGAAGTCGACGTTGGCGGTGCCCTTCACGGCCTCGCTGAGCTTGCCGACGATCCACGCGGCGGCGTCGGCGCAGCCGCGGGCGAGGGAGGAGAGGGGGTCGAGGGAGTTGTCGAGGGTGGAGGGGGCGTTTGTTTTGGGGGCGCCGGCGTCGCCGTTTTCGCAGTAGTCCTTGGCGGGGCCCACGATGAGGTCGCACTTGTCCTTGGCGGACGGAGTGGGCGAAGGAGTGGGGGGCGGATCTGCTGCGACGCGCGTTGCCAGGATCACGACAGTCGCCTGGGCACTCGCCAGGAGCGCACCGACCTTGAGTACGAGACGCGATTTAGCGGGCATAAGTGAACCCTCCGTACTCCTGCGCGGCCTTGGCGATCTCGTCTGCGTTGGAGGCCGTGCGGTCGGTGTTGACCGGTGCCGGGCCTTCCTTCTGGGAGAAGCTGTCGACCTTCCAGTCGTTTCCGTCCCACTGGAGTTTCAGCGTCATGGTGAACCAGTCGTTGCTCACCGGATTGGTCGAACTGACGCCAGCCGTGCCGAAGACCCCTGTGCACCAGACGTCAACGGTGGCGGAGGTACCCGAGGACTGGGTGACTTTGGTCCCGACGGGAGCAGTGCGTGAGACGTAGGTCATGCCCGCAGCTGCTTCCCCGTTCTCATCGAGGCCGATCTTGCTGAGGAACTCCTTGCTGTACGCCTGATTGAAATTGGCTTCAAGTTCGTCGACCCTGGCGGGGACGAAGACTTGGCGCACAATCTCGGCACGCCTGGCAGGCTTGAGGATGTCCGCCGAAACGAGCGCCACGGAGTAGTTCGCCGCAGCGCTCTGCGCGCCCTGGTCATCGTGCGCGAACCCCGACGCGATGGTTCCGCTCTTCCCCGTCACCGGCTTCGTCCCCGTAGCCGCCGTGGACGAAGAGTCCGGCTTGCTCCCACCGTCCCCCGAGCCGCCGTCGTTGCTGTTGCCGCCGCCTCCGCCCATGTTCGCGAACGCGATAGCCGCGATCAGGAGGACGACCACGCCGACCACCGTGACCAGGGAGCGGGATTTGCGGGCGGGTCGGCGGGGAGCGCCGTAGCTGTCGCCGCCCTCGCCGTCGGGGAGGCGGGTGCGGGTCTGGCGCGTACCGCCGATGGTGCTGTATCCATCGTCCGTACGGCCTGAGTCGTTGCCATAGCCGTTGTCGTCGCCGAGGCTCATGCCGCGTACGCCCCCTCAACCGTTGCCTGAACCGGGTAGTACGACGGTAGCCGTGCGGGTTTCCGCGCGGACGCGGTGTGGTGACTCGACATCAGGGAGACGCAACCTCTGCCGGTGGGCACGACGGATGGATGGTGTGGGGGTGGGCGGGATTGCCCCTGGCGTGGAATGACAGCCGGTCAGACGGCCATTCCGTAGACGATGGTGAACAGGGTTCCAAGAGATCCGATGATGAACACACCGGTCAAGCCGGCGACGATCAGCCCCTTGCCCTGCTCCGCGCTGAACGTGTCGCGCAGTGCCGTCGCACCGATCCGCTGCTTCGCCGCACCCCAGACCGCGATGCCGAGGCAGAGCAGGATGGCGATGGCCATCACGACCTCGATCATTACGCGGGCCTCGTTGCCCAAGGTCCCGAACGGGCCCCAGTTCGGGGCGATTCCGCCGATGATGGTGGTGATGTCGCCCTTTTCAGCTGCCAGGATCATGTAAGTCACCGCCCCTGTTGGGTAGTTCATTGCCCCTGCCACACGGCACGGGTCGCTCTCTATCTTCGCTGATGAAACTGCTCTCGTACGACGGCTTGACAGCTCTCTTTACCCGGATCTCGCACATTTGGCCGGTCCGGCTGTCCTGACCTGCGGATCGAGATGGTGTGACCGAATATGTATGGTTACTCTGTGTATCACGGGGTGTGACCCCGGGCAATGATTGCCATCCCGCCACCCTGGCCGAGAATTTTGTGCATGCCCTGGTCAGCGCGCCGGGCCTGGTCGGAGCAGGCAGTGGCCAGAGCTCAGAGCAGTGGATGGCGGGGAACGGGCGGCCGGGGCGGCGTGGTCCAGGTGGGCGGCGGCCGGAAATCGCACCAGGTGCCGTCGAAGGGAAACGTTCCGGCCTCGGCGAGCCGGGCAACCGAGGCACCCTCGTCCCGGATCGCGGACGCCTCGTCGGCCGTCCAGTAGACGGGGTGGCCGGTTTTCTCGGCGAAGGACCTCTCGTCCTTCCACTTCCAGGTCCGGTCCGGTGCCACGTTGATGTCGAGTTCGTGATCGGTGATGTCGATGTCGTCACCGTGATGGATCCGGCGCTCCAGATTTACGTACCAGCCACGGAACTTCCGTCCACGCCCGAAGAGCCAGAGCACCGAGTGGGCGGCGCCGGTCGGCTGGTAGAAGAGCGCGTTGCCCATCGGCCAGCGGTCGGCGACCACCGGATAGCCGCCGGGCGGGCGGTCGTCCGGCGTGATGTCCCGCAGATGTGCCCCGCGCGGAAGCTTCGTACGCCACATCGGTGTGCCGCTCTCCATCCACACCAGTTGGCCGGCGTCGGTGCGCTCGACGAGGCGTACGGGCACCGACGCACTCAGGTGGCCGCCGATGAAGAAGTTCCAGCGGAGGATCCTGCCCGGCTCGTCGTTCATGCCGTTGATCATGCCCGCGCCGCGCCGACCGAACACGTTGTCCGATGACTTGACCCGGAGTCACCGGAACCGGAGCAGACGCCATCGGAGCCGCGGCAGCAGCAGCCGGAGCGGCAAGCAGCCGCAGCCGCAGCCAGCGCCGGGCGCTCGCGTGTGTGCCTCAGTCGGCGACGATGCCGCGGGCGGCGAGGACCTCGGCCTTGAACGGGACGCCCAGTCCGCAGTTGCGGGCGCCCACGATCCGCCGCAGGTTCGGCAGCAGGTCGAGGTCGTTGAGGGGGCTTCTGGCCAAGCTCCTATCAGGTCATGTTCCGCCCGGCCGGAGTCATGAGAACAGGTTCCGGCGGCCGGACAGAACAACGCGAAGACAGCCCAGCAGGGCGTCAGTCAGTGCCCGAGCCACGACCACCGGAACCCGAGTATCACTATCAATGTCAGTGCCGCCTGCCAGACTCGTACACATGACCAGCAGCACCGGAACTCCCGTTCCGCTCCCGGCCAATCACCGCGTCTCCGAGACGTACGTCGACTGGGCGCGCGCCCGGGTTCCCGGCGCCGAGGCCGGTGCCCATGACGTGCTGGCGCAGGCGGACCGTGGTCGGCACAGGGCCTGGGAGAAGCCCGGACGGTTCGTGGACGAGGCGGGGCACCTGGCCCGGGGTCTGCCGGCTGCCCATCTGCCGTGGTTCTGGGACACCATCGGGCACTGGATGCTGGAGACGCACCGCCGTTCCGCCGCCCGCGCGTACGCGAACGCGCGCGCTGCGGAGCGCACCCACGGGCTGCCGGTCGACCCCGACTGGCGGTGGGCGAACCTTCAGCTGTTCGCCCGGTTCGGCGCGCTTCCCGCCACCGAGCTCGGCGGCGCCCCGGCCTGGTTGGCCGAGGTGTTCGAACCGGGCGACGCGCACCGCGAGTTCGTGCGGCTGCTGGCCGTCTGGGCGGCGTCACCGGGCGAGCTCCCCGCCGATCTGGCCCGCCGGGTGCGGGATTCCGCGCGCGCGGCCGGTCTCGGGGCCGAGGAGGAGGCGCGGGTGCTGGGCGGGATGCTCGCGTCCGCCCGCGGAAAGGCCGTGCCGGACCGGCTGCTCGACGCGGCGCTCGGCCCGCTCGCCGCTCACCCGCCGGCCGACGACCGGGCCGCCGCCCTGCTCGACCTGTTCCCCGAATCGAAGAACGACGCGGCCGCCTGGCTGCGGCTGCTCCTCGGCTGCGGGGCCGCGGACGCCGCCGCGGCCGGCCGGATCACCCCGGAGGGCGGCCTCGGCGAGTGGCTGCGGCGGTACGCCACCCAGTACTCCCACCGCACCGTCGCCGGTGGCGGGGTGACCCGCCAGGCCATGCCCGCCGAGCTGTTCGACCTCGTGGCCCGGTTCGCGCCATTGCTGAAGGAGGACGGCACTCCGGTCCGGCTCCACGAGGACCGCTACCAGTGGCCGCATCTGGACGCCGACCTGCTCGACGTCTGCCTCGCCGAGGGGATTCCCGTCCACGACCCCGGCCCCACCATCTCCCTGGAGTTCTGGGACAAGGACGCGCAGCGCGACCTCAGGGCGCTCGCCGCCGACCCTGTGTTCGGCTCCCGGCTCGAAGGCACGGTGCACGCCGGGCTCCGGTCCGGGGGAGGCTCCGCCATCAGCCGGCTGCCGCACAATCCGGGCATCGCGGCCGAGGTGCACGGCCGGATCGAGAAGCTGCTCGACAGGCTGCGCGGCGGCGGGCTCGCCGCCGCCGACGAGGCCGTCGAGGAGCTGCACGGCCTCCTCGACCGGCCCACCGCCATCGCCCTGGACGGCATCGAGGAGGCTCTCGACACGCTGGATCTCACCGGCCCGCTGGCCCGTGCCCTGCGTTCCGGTCTGCCCGAGGAGCTGGGCTGGACCGCCCTGGAGGAGGCCCTCGCCGAATTCCGGCCGGACGAGACGGTGCACACCACCTGCACCTGGCCGGTGCTCACCGTGTACGGGGAGACCCGCGCGTTCGCCGTCGACCACGCGGGCCGGCGCGGCGAGCACACCCTGGAGCTGCCGGAAGGCGCCGGCCATTCCACGGTGCACTGGGTCGGCGGCCAGTTCCTCGTCGCCTGGACGGGCTCGGGCAACGAGAACGGGACCAGTACGGCGTACTGGTCCGACAGCCCCGCCGACACGTTCGAGCCGGCGCAGTCCTACGGGCTGCGCCCCTACGGCGGCAGCATCCAGGGCGGCCTCGGCTACCAGTTCCAGACCCCGGACGGCGGCGGCCGGTTCGACGGCGAGAACGTCCTGCGCCCCGGCGACACCACCGGCATCGGCCACCGCGACTACCAGATGTACGACGGCCGGGACTTCTGGAGCACCGAGGTGTTCAGCGAGGACCACGGCAGGGGATGGGCCCGCCTGGACCCCGCCACCGGTGCGCCCGCCGCCGACCGCACCCTGCCCGACTTTCACCGCCCCGACACGTTCCCGGACGGCATCAGGCCCTTCCCCGACCACCGCATCCTCGCCGAACTGCCGCCCGGCGCCCCGCCGTCCCCGCTCGGCCAGGACGGCCGCCTCACCGGCTGCCGGGTCAACTACCGCACCCCGTACGCAGGCCCCTCGCCCCGCGAGTTCGTGCTGGAGTCCACCGACGGCCGTACCGCGTCCTACCGCACCACCGTCTGGGGCCGCCGCCCGTGGGGCATCCTCGCCCTTCCGGCCGGTGGCGAGGACGCCGTCGTGGTCGGCAGCACCACCGTCCGCTGCCATGCCGCCGAGGACAACTCACTGCTCTGGCAGGTCCGGGGCTTCCCCGGCAGCCGCCACCGCGGACCCGTCCGGGCCACCCTCGGTGAGCAGGCTGGGCCCGTACCGCCGCCCGCCTTCTGGCACTTCCTCACCCCGCGCGACGAGCCCACCTCCCGCGCTCTGCGCGCGGTCACCGACGAGGCCGTCAGCGAGCTGCTGCGGTCCGGCGCCGAGGACGGACTGCCCGGGGTGACCGATCCCCGCATCCGGCAGGGTGTCGCCCACGCCGTCCGTCTCGCCGCCGATGTGCTGCGCCGCCGCCGGGAGCTGTCGCACCGGGTGGCGGTCATGCGCTCCGGACCGGTCGTCGAGCTGCCCGATCCGGTGCCCGACACCCGGCTCGTCCCGGCCCTGCACGGCCTGCTGGCCCGACTGCGGGCGTACGAGGAGCGGTCGCCGCAGCCACAGCCGGCCCTGCTCACCGCGGTCGCCGCCGACGGCCGGTATCTGCGTGGCGAGATCGACGACGAAGTGCGGGTGCTGGCCCTGCCCGCGCCTCCGCCCGAGTGGGCGGTGCTGACCGGCCGGACCGACGCCGTGGTCTGGCGGGCCACCGTCGCCGCCACCCCGGACGAGCACCGGCAGGCACTCACCGCGCTGCTCGACGTATGGAGCCGCCAGCCGTTCGCGGAGCGGGGCACCACCTGGCGCACCGGCCGCGCCCCCGAGTCCCGGACAGCCGAACTCCGCGCGTCCGGCACGCCGGTGGCCTCCGGCCCGGTCCGCAGCGACCTCGCCCCCTTCCTCCAGCGGGCCGCCGACCCGGCGCCCGCCGGTGCCGAGGAGTGCGAGACCCGCACCGTCGCGGGCGACGACACCACCCGGCTCCCCCGCCTGCTCGCCCTGCTCGCCGAACGCGGCCCGCTGCCCGTGCCCGAGGAAGCCGTGGACCTGTTCCGGTGGCGTACGGGGGTGCCGCGCGCGATCGCCGCCCTGGTCCTCGACGGATTCGCAGGCAGCGACGACTACGCGGCACACCTGAAGCTGTGCCGCGCCAAGCCGTACAAGGCCGACCGGACCACGGTGTACGCATACGACGAGATGAGGGGGCGTCTCGGCCTCGCCGGCCTGCACGCCGTACTCGCGTCCGCCGTCCCCGCCGACCCGGCGGACCTCTGGGCCCCTGGTGGCATGACCGCCGCCGCGGACCGGATGGCCGCCGAATGGTCCGAACGGCTCGCGGCCACCCCGTACACCGACGACGGCAGCCATGGAGCCGCGCTGGCCAAGGACCACGGCCTGCCCGGGACCTGGGCCACCGCCCTGCTCACCGGACGCCTGGAGGGAGCGCCGCTGGACGCCGACGGGATACGGGCCGCCGTCACCGCCCTCACCTGGGCGTTCACCGAGCGTCCGGTGGGCGACCCGGCCGCGGAGGGTGCCCGCCTGCTGCTCGACCAGCTCACGGACATACCCGCCGATCGGCTCGCCGCCCTGTGCGCCCTGGCGGACCGCTCGGCAACCACCCCGGTCCCACCGGGCCAGTACGAGGCCAACCCGCTCTTCAGCGTCCCGGCCCTGGTGGACGAGGCGGCGGCGTCCCTGGGAGTCAGCCGCGACGCGGCGGCCCTGCACCTCCAGCTGCACGCCTTCGACCGCCCGGCCGACCGCACCGTACGCCGCTGGAACACCTGGACCCTCGACCACCACCGCGCCGTCCGCAAGGAACTCACCGCCGCGAAGGCCCCGCGCCCCGCGCCGACAGCTCCGACCGCCGCCGTCCCACCGCCCGCGCACGAACGGTTCGCCCGCGCCTGGGCGGAGGCCGGCGCTTTTCCTCGGCGGTGAGGCCAGGCTCTAGCCGGCGGGTTCGGCGATCCTTAGGACGCCGTAGGTGCCGTCCGACTCGATATGGACTGCGCGTGTGCGCCGGGCGAGCCGGTCCCCGGCGGTCTGACGGGCAGGCAGAGCGCACACCCGGACGCCGTCCGTCAGTCGCCCGGATCCAGTTCCGCAGCGTCTCCGCGCCCACTCCCGGATCGGCGGCGACAGATCTCCGGGATCTGGTGTCCGCGGTGTCCGAACTCCGGCGTCAGGGCCCGCCCTCGGGCGCGATGTCTCCTGATCGGTGAACGCGGCGGCGAAGACCGCCGAGTGCACTTGCCATGGTCAGCAGCCCAGGGCTCCCAGGTCTCCAGCATCACCGCGTCCGGGGCCCCGATGCAGCGGATGCGCGCCACGTCGAGGGATGTGGCCAGAGCCCCGCTCCTGGCGCGATGTGAGGTCCCGATGGTCTGCAGCGAATCGGCCAGGGACTTCTCCATGACGAGGACGACTGTCCCCATCGCAGCCGTCGGACAGCTCTGGGTGGGACACGCCCATGACCACTGATCTACCCTGCCAGATTCAGATCTCGAAGTATTCGAGGACCGCTCCAGCGTACGTACCCTTGCCCTCGACTGCGTCCTGGGCTGACGCGACGATCGACGCCATGGACTCGGCCGCGTTGTCCGTACGGAACGCGAGGCGGGGAACGACGGTGGTCATGTGTGCCTTACGTGGGGAATTCGCCGCACCAGTTGCGTCCCAGGAGGGTGGCGGGCAGGTACTCGGACTCGACTTCGATGGGGATGCCCGCGTCGTGGGCGAAGCAGGCCATGGCAAGCGGTGCGAGCGCGACGAGGCCCGAGATCAGGCCGACCCGGGTTTCATCGGTCCAGTACTCCTTGTGCCACTGGAGGGCGGCGGCAAGAGCGCGGTTGAAGCCGGCGTGGTCGTTGCGGATGACCCGGTGAAACATCTCCATCGGCGAGTAGAGGAGCTTGCCCACCGTTTCCTGGTCGGCGTTGGTGTCCGAGTCCGCGCCGTCGACCGCGGCCACCAGCTTCGAGCCGAAGTCGTCGCCGCCGAGCCAGTAGGTCTGGAGGGCATCGATCCAGGCGTACTCGAACTCGTCGTAGTGCGCGCCGTTCTCCCGCAGCAGAGACAGGGGCACTCGGCACAGGGCCGTGATCCTGTCCCGTTCCCGGCACACCACGGCGAGGTAGAAGGCGGTGAGCCAGGTGCCCGGGGTCACGTACCGCTGCTGACCAGTGGCTTGGAGGGTGCGGTCCTTGTGCGCGATGCGGCACTGGACGTGGCCCTCGGTCGTGGTCGCCGCGGCGAACACGGCGGAGCCGATCTGCATCGCGTTCACCCAGGCGTCCCAGGTGGGGAAGATCGAACCTCGCGGGTCCAGCAGGCAGTGCCCATTAGCCAGCATGAGCGAGGTGTCGAAGGCCTCGCCCAGACCCGTGGAGTCCGCCTCCAGACCGTCGATCCATCCGTCGGCGCTCTCCTGGAGAACGGCGAGGCCCGCTTCCGCGTTTCCCGTGGGAAAGGGGTGGCGGGAAATGATCGAGACCAACGCGTTTCTCCTTAGAAGAGTTCGAAGTAATTGAGCGCGGCCCCAACATACTGACCGGTGTTCTGAGAGGCCTGGACGAGGACGTAGCGCAAGGTCTTGTACTCGATTCGGTAATTGGCCGACACCGGCTCACTCATGACTTGGTGATGCGTACTGATCGCAGCCTTGCCGGTGTCGGGAGAGGTGTTTGCAGCTATGGATGTATGCGGAGTCTTCCGCCGCCCGCGCGCGAACGGTTCGCCCGCGGGCGGCGGCCGGATCTCCGCTTCGGTCGTGAGGCCCGGCTCTAACCGGCGGGCTCGGCGAAGTGGTCGAACTCGCCTGCCATGACGCCCTTGGTGAAGGCCACCCATTTCGTCCGGGTGGTCGTGACGATGTTGGTGGGGTCGCCGGTCTCGCGGAGGTAGACGAAGTCGTCCGGACCGAAGGCGATCTCGATCCAGGGTCCGGGGCCCTCCGAGCCTTCGGGGGCGGCGCGGACCCAGGTCAGGTCGGCGGGGATGCCGGGGGTGTCAGTCACGGGTGCGGTCCTCCTTGATGGTGCGTACGAGGGCGGCCCAGGCGGTGGGGGTGGTGTGGAGTATCGCTCCGGTGGGGTCGCCGGATTCGGTGACGCCGACCGAGCCGGCTCCGGCTGCGGCCACGTGTATGCATGCCTCGCCCTGTGCACAGTAGGACGACTTCTGCCAGATGTACGCAGACATCTCGGCTCCTTTCACAGGCCTCGGGCGACCTTGTGGATGAGTTCTTGGGACCGATCGATGTCCAGAGCTGCGGCATCGAGTCGTTCGAGCAGCAGGCGGTACTGGGTCAACTGGGCCTCTGCGTCGATGAACACGGGGCCGTGTGACTGGTCGAGTTGCGCGGTATCGAGCGCGGGCACCGGTCCCCGCACGTAGTACACGGACTGTCCTGAGCCCGGGTAGTAGGTGGCCTCGAAAGGGATTACGCGAATGGTCGTGTAGGGCAGTTCACTCATCTTGAGCAGGTGCTGGAGCTGGTCCCGCGCAATGTCCGAACCGCCGAACTTCATGCGCAGGGCAGCCTCATGGATGACGGCCCGGTAGGGGATGGGGCTCGTCCGGTAGAGCACTTCCTGTCGTTTGATGCGGTACGAGACGCGGTGCTCGATCTCCGGCGGCGACAACTCGGGAACGGCTTGCCGGTAGATCTCCCGGGCGTGATCAACGGTCTGGAGGAGCCCGGGAATGTGGATGCTGTGCGCCGCATGCAGACCGGTGCCGTGGTGCTCGATCTCGGCCAGGTCGAGCAGCTTGGGCGGCAGAATTTCCCGGTACTCCTCCCACCAGCCGCGCTTGCGGTCACCCGTCATGGCGACGAGCGCATCGACCAGGGCTTGATCGGTGCACGAGTAGGTGTGGGCCGCGACCCGCACGCGGTCTGCGCTCACGCCGAAGCGTGCCACTTCTATGTTGCTGAGCTGCCCCGAGCTCGTGCCGAGAAGGTCGGCTGCTTGCGTCGTGGTCATCCCGGCGCGTTCCCGCAGCTTGCGCAGCTCGACACCGAGCCGGGTGCGGCGCGCGGTAGGGGCGGCCCTGCCTGCCATCTCGAACTCTCCCTGGAATACGGCTGAGACGGTCGGTCACTCACACGAGTGGTTCAGTTCAAGGATTCCGGTTAATTGGTGAAAACAATCCTTGCGCGAGTCTAGTCTCGGTCTCAGGCCACCCGCCCGGAAGTACCCCGCTCGACGGAGCGGCCTCGTCACCGGGCAACTCGAAGTGCATCCTTCAACTTCCCTCCGTGAACGGAGACTTCCATGGTCAGTGCCACGGTATCCCCGCCCTGGACATACACCCTCCAACTCCCGCAGGACCCCCGCGCCCCCGGCGTCGCCCGTGCCACCCTCCGCAACGTCCTGCGCGTGCACGGCATGCCCGAACTCACCGAGGTCGCGGAGCTGTTGGCGAGCGAGCTGGTCACCAACGCCTATCTGTACTCCTCGGGGCTGTACTCCCTGCGCCTGCGTGACGCGGGACGCAGCCGCATCCGGCTGAGCGTCTGGGACACCGATCCGCACATTCCCGCCCCGTTCCGATGGGGCGCCGAGACACCGGAGGAACTGGCCGAACGAGGGCGCGGGCTGTACCTCGTCACGCTCTACGCGGAGTCCTGGGGCGCGTACCCGATGCGCGGCGGACTGCCGGGGCAGGGCGGGAAGCTGCTCTGGGCCGAGTGCGCCGTGAAGGGTTGAAGGAAGGGAAGGGAAGGGAGGGGAGGGGGTGGGAGGAATCTGCGTGAAATGCTCCTGGGCCGCCGGGGGTGCGACCGGGGAGCGTACGGCGTCGCCCTCGCGGTTCCTGACGAGAACGCCTGGTGCCAGGCGTACGACCTGCCGTCCCCGGAGAGGGCCCATGACTCGGGGCGCCACCGTGGTGATCGGTGACGCCCCGACGTGCCTGCCGGACGGGCGTGGCCGTTGCGCCGGCGCCGCCCGGTCCCGATGATGCCGACGATCCGGCACACCACTTCGAGGGCTCAGGCCCAACACCCGGGCTCTGCCCCGCGGGTCGGCCATCCGGCCCGGGTCAGCACGGGCGCAGTGAATACACCGGAGCCCAGTCCGCCGTACCGGAGCTGTATGCCGTCGTGTTCCACAGCTCGTTGTCCGACTGCCCGTAGAACCGGGCGACCGTCCCCGCGGTCTGGTTGTTGATCCACGGGCCGGTGCCGTACCAGTTGGAGACGGACCACTTGCCGCAGGTGTAGTAGTTGAACACCGTGCCCCGCACGTCCATGCACCGGTACCCGTAGCGGCAGCTCAGCTTGAGGCCGGGCGTGGCCTTGCTTGCGGTGAACCCGTTGAAGTCCAGGGTCGTCGCGTTGATCTGACGGCCCTTGGCCGCGACGTCGGCGCCCATCACCGAGGCAACCGTGCTGCGTACTTCGGCCAGCCCGTTGTCCTGCGCCGCGGCTGACGAGCCCGTCATCCCCAGCACTGTGCCCGCCATCAGTACGCTCGCGGCCATGGCCGTGCCCATGCGTTTCATCGCATTCATCTGGTCGGTGCCCTCCCCCGTGTCCTGCCCGCCCGTGCGGGCGATGACTTGACTGCGAACAGCGGACCAGCTGTTCGGTCCGACGGCCAGACGGCGTATGGGAGCAGCGATGCACATACGCCAAAATGGCCAACTGCCGTGCGAACAAGCTGAGTTGGTGTTCATTGGTTCGATGTCGGGCCGTTCGGGGCCGGGTGGCTCGCGCCGTGTCCGTGCGCTGGCCTGCTGGGAGGGGGTGGATCGAAAGCCGATTCCGTGCCTCTGTGCGGTGCGGGTGCGTCAGGGCTGGATGCCGTCGTACTGGAGGACGCGGTAGGGCGTCTTTCCGTGGTTCACCGACTGCCACTGCGAGGCGATCAGGGTCAGGGACGTGGCGCTCGCGCTGCCGGGGTGGATGTATCCGCCGTAGAGGAACGGGAGTTGGGGCTTGCCCCAGTGGTGCGGCGGGAGGCCGTCGCCGACGATCTGGGGCTTGGGGGCGGTCCATACGGCGTCCGGGCGGGATGCGGTGCGGGTACAGATCGAGTAGTCGTCCACGTCGAAGTAGCTCATGCAGTACGTGTTGCCGATCCGCTTGACGGAGAACTCCCCGATCTTGTTCCCGGACAGCATGATCGACGGTGCCGCCGCCGTCGTCCACTGCCAGCGGCCGTCCAGATAGGCCCAGTTCTCCTGGGCTCCGAAGTTGCCCGCACGGAACTCGTCCGGCCGGATGCGGAACAGCTGGATCGCGCCGCCGTCGGCGGTGTTCGAGTGTGTGCCGTTCCAGCGCTTGGAGAAGATGTACAGCCAGCCGTCGGGGTCGATGCCCGCGAACGACCACATCCCGTACATGGACTGGTTCGTCCCCTGGGTGTCGCCGGGCCAGTGGTACGGGTAGTCCTGCCAGGTCACGCCATAGTCGTCGGAGTACGCGACGCCCGACATCAGCGAGCCGTCGTACCCGGCCGGGATGTTCTCCCACAGGGCCACCGAGGTGTACTGGATGTAGGTGCGTCCGCCGAACTCGATGCAGTCGTTGGGGATGCGGGAGATCTCGAAGCCGTGCCCGTTGTCCGCCCGGTGCGCGTAGTCGAAGCACTGGTCGGCGGCACCGCCGGTGGGCATCGCCCAGGAGAACGAGATCGGGGTCGCGCCGGAGGCGTCGAAGTTCGCCTGGTTCAGGATCACCGGAGACCCCAGGTAGGGATCGGCCTGGGCGATCCCGCCGAACGCGTCGCCGAACACATAGCCCCAGGTGTTGTCGTGCTCCCGGTAGTACGGGATCGCCAGGTCGCCGGAGCCGAGACCCTGGGCGCTCGCCGAGTCGCCGGGCTGCTCGCACAGCGGCGTGCCGGTCTGGAGCAGTCGCGGAGCCGGTCGTCCGGCGGCGGTCGGGGCGGATCGGTCGCGAGCGGCTGCCACACCGGGGGCAGCGCCCAGCAGGCCGGCGCCCAGGGCGAAGCCCATGCCTGCCTTGAGCGCCGCCCGGCGGGAGGTGTCTCGGCGCTCCGGCTGCGAGGGGGTGGACATGGTCGTTCCTCCGTGTGACTGAGGGGGTGCGGGGTGGGGCCCGGTACGAACCGGCGGGGGAGGAGAGAGCACGACGTCGGGACCGGGTGTTCCGACCGGTCCCGACATCGTGGGTCCGCCTCGTTCAAGGCGACGGGTCGTTCACGGCGCCGTGTCAGGCCTTACGGAGTCGGGCGATGACACCGTCGAGGTCGCGCTGGAACAGATCCGGGCGGACGAAGTGCCCGCCGGGCACCTCGTGCCACTCGTGCGGGATACCCGCCGCGCCGAGCCGGTCCCGGAACTCCCGCTGTCCGGCGAGCACCTGGGTCTCGTTGACCGTGTCGAACCAGTTGACCGGGTCGGGACTCGTACCGGCGACCAGGAACACCCGCTTGTTGCGGTAGCTCTCGATGCGTTCGACCGGGTTGTCGGCGGTGACCCTCGCCTCGTCCCACAGCGGCGCCCCGTAGATCGTGCCGCCGCCCAGGTCCAGGGCCGCGGAGGACGTGTTGGCCCAGTGGGCGACCAGGCCGAAGTCGCGGCGCAGGCTGGCCGGGCCGGAGTGGGCGCTCACCGAGGCGAAGTGGCCGTAGTACTTCGCCGCGTACTTCAGCGCGCCGAAGCCACCCATCGAGAAACCGGCGACCGCGCGGCCGTCGTACTCGGCGTACGTCCGGAAGTTCGCGTCGATCCACGGGAGCAGCTGGGCGATGTGGAAGGTCTCCCAGTTCCGGGGGCCGGTGTTGGAGCTGACCGGGTTGGAGTACCAGCCCGCGTGGCCGCCGTCGGGCATCACGACGATGACCGGCTTGCCCGCGGTCCAGTCGCGGATGCCCAGGCGGTCGAAGGTGATGAAGTCCTGGTCCGTTCCGCCGCCGTGGAACACGTAGAGGACCGGGTAGGTGCGGCCGCTGGTGGCGTAGTCGTCCGGGAGCAGGACGTTGACGCCGGGGTTCCAGCCGATCGCGTCGGTCTGGAACCGGTAGTACTTCATCCGGGGATCGTTCTCGTTGCGGTCCACGATGTGCAGCCCGAAGCCGTCACCGGCCGCGCTCGCCGCCGTGGCTGTGGCAAGGACGCCACCGGCGCCGAGCGCCAGTGCGGCGGAGAGGCCGCCCGCGGTCTTCAGGACGTTCCTGCGGGTGGGACGGTACTCGCTCAACACGACCTCCTGGTCGGAAGTGGCAGTGGGGGATGGGATGGCTAGTTGTCGGTGATCCAGGTGCCGCGGTCGGCGTTCCAGTGGATGGTGGCCTTCTGGAACTTCTGTGCCTTGCCGCCTGCTTCGTCTGTTTCGTCGGTGAGGGGGTAGCCGAGGGCGCTTTCGTGTCCGGCGGCGTGGAAGGCGTCGTAGATGGCGCCGTGGACGGTGTGTGCGCCGGTCTGGGGGGACCAGAGGAAGAGGCCGTGTTCGAAGAACTGGTAGCGGCCGCGGGTTCCGTCGGGTGCTTGTGCGGCGTCGGCTTCGTCCGTGGTGGGGAAGCCCCAGCGGCGTTCGGCGTCCGTGTCCCAGAACTTGGTGAGGATGTCCCCGTAGATCGCGTGGGCCTCATCGGGGTGCCAGAGGATGATCCCGTTCTGGAACTGTTGGAACCGTCCGCCGAGCGAGGAGTCGCGTTCACCCGTGATCGGCCGGCCCAGCGGGCCGCCGGGGCCGCCCGTGCTGTCGTACTTCGCCGCGATGGTGCCGTACGGAATCAGGTCGTCCAGGTTGTTGTAGCGGCGGGGTGTGAAGCCCCTGAGCCCGTCGCCCCACACCCGCTCCTCGGCGACGTGCCCGAAGTCGTACTCCTCGCGCACCACCGGCTGTGTGTGGGCCGGGTCCGCCCAGCGGAGGAACAGGGCCACGTGGTCCGTGCCGCCCGAGTCGCGCAGCAGGGCGTCGCCGGGCTGGAGGTCGTTCGCGGGGATGTCGAAGGTGACGTCCCACAGGGCCCAGGTGGTCAGGGACGTGCCGAGGTTCCAGGCCATCGACACATAGCCCGAGCAGTCCGGCCGGTAGCAGCCGAACTGGTTCTCGTGACAGCCGCTCTGGCTGTACGGCACCTGCTCGGCGATCCACGACCATGCGCGGTCCGTCGCCTCGCCGCGCCCGATCGGGCCGCCCGGTTCGGACGCGCTCGCGGCGGGTGCGGTGGTGAACGTGACCGCGAGGGCCGCCAGGATCAGTGTCACCGCCCCGATCACACGCCGAACGATCAGCGATCTCATAGCCGTCTCCCGGTCAGTTGTCGGTGATCCAGGTGCCGCGGTCGGCGTTCCAGTGGATGGTGGCCTTCTGGAACTTCTGTGCCTTGCCGCCTGCTTCGTCTGTTTCGTCGGTGAGGGGGTAGCCGAGGGCGCTTTCGTGTCCGGCGGCGTGGAAGGCGTCGTAGATGGCGCCGTGGACGGTGTGTGCGCCGGTCTGGGGGGACCAGAGGAAGAGGCCGTGTTCGAAGAACTGGTAGCGGCCGCGGGTTCCGTCGGGTGCTTGTGCGGCGTCGGCTTCGTCCGTGGTGGGGAAGCCCCAGCGGCGTTCGGCGTCCGTGTCCCAGAACTTCGTCAGGATGTCCCCGTAGACCGCGTAGGCCACGTCCGGATGCCAGAGGACGATCCCGTTCTGGAAGAGCTGGAAACGTCCGCCGAGCGAGGAGTCCTCCTCGGCGCGGACCGGTGGGCCGAGCGGGCCGCCGGGGCCTCCCAGGCCGGCGTACTTCGCCCCGATCGTGCCGTACGGCTGGAACGCCTCGGCCATCAGCTCCCGGGCGTAGCCCTCCGCCTGGGGGTAGCGCTCCGGGTATCCGGAACGCTGGACGGCCTGGGCCAGCTCGCCCGCGGTGTCCCAGTCGGGCTCCATCTGCTGGGCCACCTCGAAGAACTTGTTCGCCGCGAAGTCGACATCGAGGCACTGGGCGGGTTCGCACCAACCCATCGAGGGCCGCTGCTGGAACACACCGAGCGAATCCCGGTCCCCGCACGCCAGATTGTTCATGCGGGACTCGACCCAGCCCGTCTCGAAGCCGGCGAGCATCACCTTGTCGGACACGCCGCGGCGCTGCCCGACCTCGTACACCTTGCGGGTCACGGCGATGTCCCGGTCCGCCGGAATGTCGCAGTACAGCGCGGCCGGGCCGGTGTTCCCGAGGGGGCCCGGCACGTCGCGGGTGCCCTGGGCGAAGGCCGGGTTGCCGAGGCCGGTCACGGCCACCACGACCAGCAGGACCGCTGATCTCCACATCGCGCGTCGTTCGGTCGAGCCACGCACCTGACTGCTCCTTCGAGTCGGAATAGCCTTGCGGGGAAAGAGAGTTGATGGGCGATCGGTAACGTAGTCGTCGGGCTGCCGGGCAGGACATCCGGAACGATCCGGAGTGACAGCCCGCGGCGCGAACGCTGACACTCATCGAACAGGCTTGGGCCGCGGGCAGTCGGGAACCCGGGGGTGGTCCGTCGTGCGTACGGCGGGCAGCCAGGCCGAGGAACGGGTGGCGCCGGCCGGCAGACGGATCCGGTACCACTCGGTGGAGCTCGCGTCCGACTCGTCGATGATCGGTATCCCCTGGGGGAGGCGGCATTCGACGGCGAGGACGTCGCCGTGCCACACCCGTGTCGGTACGACGTTGTCGATGGTGTACGGCTGAAGGGGGTCGATCGCCAGGCCGAGACTGCACTGCGGGTTCCGGTCCGTACGGTCCCTGCAGTCGTCGTCGGCGTTGAACACCCGTAGCCGACCGAGTGGTTCACCTTTCGCACCCGACGCGGCGCCGCCGACGGCGTGCGACCAGACCGTCGCGGCCACCGCGCACACCGCGACGGTCACCAGGATGGCGCGGGTCCCCCGTCGGCGGCGTACCGGGCTCGGCGAAGGCGACCAAGCGGTGATGCGCGCCAGGAGGCTCCCGGCGCTGTGCGCGGCGCGGTCGGCGTGGGTGGGGGCCAGGCAGTCGATGGCCAGGGCGCGCCAGAACGGCGGCACCGCACTGTCGATCCGCAGCGGCGCGCGCCCGTCGGCGTACTCCTGTACCGCCGCGCCGCGCGCCACCGGTGTCGCGCCGGGGAACGGCGAGGCGCCGGACGCGAACACCTCGTGGACCATGATGCCCAGGGCCCAGATGTCGGCGCTGGGCCGCACCTCCACGCCGTGCTCGCCGAGCGGGGCCTGCCAGCGCTCGGGCGGGAGGTAGTCCAGGGTGCCCATCGGCGGCGCGTACCCGTGGGTGCCGTCGGTGCCGGTCAGTTCGGTGGCGAGCCCGAAGTCCGAGAGCTTGAGCGCACCGTCGGCCATCAGCAGGATGTTCTCCGGCTTGAGGTCGCCGTGCACCCAGCCGCTGCCGTGCAGATGGGCCAGGCCCTCACAGATCCCGGCGAACAGCCCGGCGACATCCGCCTCCGCGACCCCGGCGTCGAACAGGTCCCGCAGGCTGCGCTCGGCGCGCTCCATCACCAGCACGATCGCTCCGTCCAGGAACGCCCGGTCCGGATCGCTGATCACGACGGAGTCCAGCAGGTGGATCAGGCGCGGATGGCCGGCCCGGCGGTCCAGTTCGACCTCTCGCCGGGCGGTCTCCGCGACCTTGCGGGCCTGGCGCGGTGCGAGCCCCGCGGTCGGCAGGAACTTGAGCGCGACCTCGGCCGGCTCCTGCGCCGGATCGACCGAGCGGCCCGCGTACACCGTTGCCCAGCCGCCGGACGCGATCGGCTCGGTGACCTCCCAGCCGCCGACCCGGTAGCCGCGCGGAAGCAGCTCCGTACGGTCAATTCCCGATGTGTCGCCCCGGCCACGCACCGTCTCCCCCTCCGGTACCCCGCCCGCACCGGGGCGGAAGCAGCGCCAGATGTTCCTCCCGTACGAGTCCGAACCGCAGCGCGATCCCGACGAGGGCCTCCCGCTTGCCATTGCGGCGCGCTCCTCCGGCTCCGGCTCCGGAGGGGCGTTCGGGGGGAGCGCTGATCCGCATCTTCTCCTCGGCGAGGTAGTCGATGTGCGAGCTGACCGCGCGGGCCTTCAACTGGCCGCACGCGGCGTGGCTCCTGAGCCGTTCGACGATCTGCGGGGTGGTGGGCACCGCGACCGGCGACTCGTCGCGCAGCCGAGGCTCGCAGAGCGCGACCAGGACCAGGAAGTAGAGGGCCGTCTCGTCCAGCGAGTACGCCATGACGGTGCGGCTGCCCCACTCGCCCGCCATGCCGTCGGGGTCCAGATAGACGTGGTCGGGCGCGAACACCTGGAAGGCGACGGTGGTGCCCCGGCGGGTGGGCAGCACGACCCGGGAGAACTCGAAGGGGATGGGGGCGCCGGCCCGCCGGGGCGGAACCCGCAGATACTCTCCGGCTCCCTCCGGGTTCTCCACCAGGTAGCTCTGGGTCCCGCTGTGGTTGCTGAGCTGCCAGTGGTCGTCGGTCACCCGGATCTCGCCGGCCAGCCGGGAGATGGCCGCGTCGTCGAGGCGCAGTTCGACCGGGGTCGTCGCCGAGCCCCGTCCGAAACGCGCCACTTCCCCCGGGCCGAGCCGTAACGTCACCGGGTCACCGAACGGCACCCCTCCGACGCCACCGCCCACCCGTGGCAGATGGACAACTACGCCGCTCACTGCCCTCACCTCGCCCCCCGTGGCAACGACTCCGACACCCGTCGAACGTTACCCATCCCACGTAGCGGTCCCCGTCCGGATTCTGGTCGTTTTCGGACCGTCCTCAGGTCATCCACCGCGGCGCGGGGCCGCCTCGGGAACGGATGTCGTCGGGATTCGCGCCAGGCGCCCAGCTTCAGGTTCTCGTGCGGCGAGGTGAGCCCGGGACGGGCGCGGACCGCGCGGAACCCGGTGTTCGGCAGGGAGTATTCGACCCGGAGCGCGGCTTTGCCCGCTTTGGCGAACTGGCTCGATTTAGCGCCTGCGCCGAAGGCCGACGGTGCCGCCCGGCCGTGGTGCCCAGCTGTGTCGCCCGGCCGTGGCGCCCAGCTGTGTCGCCTGGCTGCGCCGCCCGGTTGTGCCACCTGGCCGTGCCGCGATCTGTCGCGGTGGCCCAGGTCAGGACCGCGTGCAGGAACGCCGTCGCGGGCATGCGCCTGCACTCCGCCGCGCACCGGTGCGACGGCCTCGCGGGGCGGCGGCCAGTGGCGGCCGGGGTGCGCCTCGGCCAGGCAGCCGGGCAGTCCGGCCCCGTACAGGTCGCGATGGGCCCTCGGACAGACGGCAAGCAGCAGGGGGTTCACGCCGGGGCCGCCCCGAAGTTCCCGCGGCACGCGATGACGACGGCCGCCGCCTGCTGCATGCGCAGCGCCTCGCGGCCGTGAACGTCGTAAGGCCCGGATCACATGTGATCCGGGCCCTCGGTGTCGGGTGCGGGGCGTACGGCGAAGAGGGAGGGGAGATGGTGCGTCCCACCGCGTTCGTCGTACGGTCCGGCTCAGCGGGTCAGGACTTGCCCGCCGACTGCATGGAGCGCACCGCGTCGGCGACCGTGCTCCGGTACAGGCCCAGCTTCGGGTCGAGCACCTTGACGTCCGGGCCGAGCGGGAAGTTCTGCGTGTCGGCGTTGGGCATGTGGTCGCCGTCGGCGAGCACGTTCATCTCGTCGATCCAGGTCACGCCGTTCGCACCGCTCGGGTTGAGGTCGATCACCGCGATGGCGGCCGTCTTGGGCTTGACCGGGTACGCGGGAGCGCCGCCCAGGCCACCGGGAACCGCCGGAATGATGTCCTTGCTGTGGTCCGAGGCCTTCGCGGCGCCCAGGCTGACCCGCGGGAAGTAGCTCAGACCGCAGGAGTTCGCGCCGGTGTTGTTGATCTCGATCACGTGCTGGGTGGCCGAACCCTCGCGGGGGTACACGCGCACCGACAGGTCCCCGGCCTTGCACGGGTGCTTGTAGGCGTAGCTGTCGCTGGTGTTGCCGCTCGCCGCGGAGCCGCCCTTGGACGTGCCCGCGTTCGAGGTGCCCGTCTTCGTGGCTCCGGTGTTCTGCGCGGTACCACCGGTCTTCGAGCCGTCCGCGGTCTTCGCGGCGTCGCCGGACTTGGAGGCGTCCTTCGAAGAGGCGACCGTGGCGGCGTCGCTCGCGTCGCCGGCGGACTTCGTGCCGGTGTCGTCGCCGCTGCAGGCGGTGAGGGCCAGAGCGAGCACCGCGGTGACGGCGCCGAGAGCAGCGGTGTGCTTGCGGGTGCGGATCGTACGCATGGAATTCTCCCAGGATGAGCGTGAGACAAGGCCCGGATCCTGCGGCGAACCGCTCTCTCTGACCTCTTGACAACCAAAGCATCCTGTGGATCGCTCACGTTCCGCTGACGCCTCACTGACGTCCTGCTGACGTTCCCGGAATCGGCCTAAGACCCGACCCATCCCTCGGACTCGGGTTCGGGTTCGGGTTCGGGCTCGGATCCTCGTTCGGGCTCGGGCTCGGGCTCGGGTTCGGGCCGTGCGCTGCGTGACCGGCCGGAGCTGCTGACCCGCTGGGGCGCGAAACCGGGCTGGGTCGGCACCGATTTCAGGGACACGGCACCCCTCCCGAGGACCGGGCTGCCGCGGTGCCGCACCGTCTCGCCACGGCGGACCCGAGGACGTACGGCGGGGGCGGCGGACGCGGGTAGGGCCCGATACTCGTCCACCGTTCGGGTGATCCGCGCTCGGGGGCACCGCGTTGGGACGCCCGGGAACCAGGGCCCGCTCCGCCCACCGGCGTCCGGACCTGTGGCGTGTCGCCGCCACCGGATTTGGCACAGTGCCGCTCCGCGATCAAGGAACGGGGACGGGGTGGGCGGAGTGGCAGTGACGGGACAGCCGGGCGGCCGTCAGAGGCTGAGCGATCTGGCGGGCGGTGGCGGGGACGTACTGAAGCACAGCGACGGTGCGTGGCTGCGGGCAGCCGGTGGTGCGGAAGGGATGTGTACGCACCTCGGCCCGGTGAAGTCGGAACTGGAGACCGCGCACGAGGGCCTTCTCGCCGGGACCGGCGGACTGACCGCGCTGGCGGAACTGGGTGCCGTACGGGAGTCGTGGACGCGGCGGTTCGAGGCGGCGCGCGGGGAGTGCCGGGCGCTGGCCGGGAAACTGCGCGCCGTCGCGCGGGCCCAGGGCGAGACGAACGAGACCGTGAAGTCCGCCTTCGCGCCCGTGGCATCGGTGGGTCGGGACGGGGCGCGATGACCCTGACCTGGGCGCAGTTACGGGACCTGAAGTGCGGCGAGCTGGAGGGCGCGGCCGACGGGTGGGGCAAGGCGAGCAACCGCGCCGACGCGGGCCGGGACCGGATCGAGACGCAGTTGCTCAATGGGTTGCGCGATACGCAGCACGGCGAGGCGGCGAGGGCGGCGGTCGGGCGGCTGCGGCAGATGAGCCGGAACCTGAGCTACGTCTACACGGAGTGCGGTCTGCTCCGTACGACGCTGAACAGCATGGCCCATGAACTGCGCGCCCAGCAGCGGGCGTTGCGGGAGGCGCTGGACGACGCGGAGAACCTGAAGCTCACCGTGCACGCGGACGGTTCGGTGACGTACCCGGCGGCGGGCGAGGGCCTGATCGACGGCAAGCCCCTGCCGGGCGGCACGGCAGAGGTCGGGGGCGCGGCGCCCGGACTGCATGCGCCTTCGCCCCTGGTGACCCCCAACCCGAACGTGGCGAAGGCGCAGGACATCGCGGACCGGGTGGCGAAAGCCGTGCGGACGGCGGCCGAGATCGACTGGCGGTACGCCCGGATCCTGCGGAAGCTGAAGGCCGAGGAGGGCCTGAAGGTCCCGGACTCGACATGGCAGGACGCGGCGGGCGACGCGGCAGCGGTACGGGACGCGGCGCGCGGCTACCTGAAGGACGCGATCCCGCACGACGCGTCACCGCCCGAACGCAAGGCCTGGTGGTCCGGCCTGACGGACGAACAGCGCGAGGAGTACCTCGCGGTGTACCCGGACCAGATCGGCAACTTGGACGGCATTCCGGCCTTGGTACGGGATGCGGCGAACCGGGACAACATCCAGCTGCTGATGGGCAAGTTGGAAGGGCGGGACGACGCGAAGTCGGAGACACAGCTGGCGGCGCTGCGGGAGATCGATCGGCAGCTGCGGGCGGGGACCCAACCTCCGATGTACCTGCTCGGTATCGGGGACGAGGGGAACGGGCGGGCGATCGTCTCCTTTGGTAATCCGGATACGGCGAAGAACGTGGCGGCCTATGTCCCTGGGCTGAACACTTCGTTGGATAAGGAATTTGCAACAAGTGATGTCAAGCGGGCCTGGGACACTGCGAAGGGTGCTCATAAATATGATCACTCCAGTGCGGCCATCGCTTGGCTCGGATATGACGCACCGCAATTGCCGGATGGCATGGCAAGTTTATCGGTGATGGGAACGAAGAGAGCCGAGGAGGGTGGCGTTGCCTTCAATGGTTTCATGGCTGGGATCTCGGCCACTAATGAAACCGGGGATCCGCACCTGACAGCAATCGGTCACTCGTACGGTTCGCGCACGGTAGGAGCTGCGACGCAACACGGCGCTGGTATTCCAGGAGTTGACGACATCGTCCTGGTGGGCAGCCCTGGGGTAGGTGTCAATCGTGCTGAGGACCTCGGGGTCGGCAAGGATCACGTCTTCGTTGGAGCAGCCGAGCACGATGTGGTGACCAAGCTCCCGTCTGGGCGGGAGGATGTCGTAGGCGCCGCGGCAACGATCGCCGCTGGTCCAGTGGTCGGATATTTGGCAGGGGACATTGCAGATCAGGGGGACGACGACCTCTGGTTCGGCAAGGATCCGGCGAGTGAAGCCTTCGGTGCTCGACGCTTCCCCGCCGAAGAGGGGCCTCCCCTTGTCGGTGGACATGGCCTCTCGCTCGGTGCGCACTCCCAGTACTTCGATCCGAAGAAGGACTCCGTGTCCGCAGACAGTATTGCGTTGATCACTGCGGGGAGGTCTCGCGATATCGAGATGGAGGGGCTTCGGTGAGGTCTCAGCTTCCCGCTCTTGTCGTAGTGATGGTGTTGTCTTCGGTGCTGTCTGGTTGTACAGAGAGATTTACATCGCCAAGTCCGGGAGGGCGTGAGGATATGAACATGCAGGATGCGGCGAATCGCGCTGATCAGATTCTTGATGCCGCACTGGGAGAGATCAAGCCGGAAGTCCAGTGGGCGCACGGGCCTACCAGTACGGGTAGCTGCGATGTTTCTCGCATGCGTGTCGTCATGACTGTTGTATCCGAAGGTCGAAGAGGGAACTTTCTTGGCGTTGTGGACCGCTTCTGGCGCCGGAGTGGGTACAGGATCAAGGCTGTTAACAAGAATGTGAATGTTCCGGCGATCTATGCGCAGACGAAAGATGGCTTCGGAGTCAGTCTCAGCATCGGCGGCGCAGGCCAGGCCTTCTTCGAGGTGGACAGCCCCTGCGTGGAGGAGTCGGAGGTTGCGGAATCCACCACGCTGCCGAACGGCCCCGGCTATGAGGGCGTCTACCCCCTTCCCCGCCCCAACGTCCACTCGGACTTCTGGTCCGCCGGAGCTCTCTGACGCCCCGTCACCGCACCCAATGACCCGTAACGGCACGGTCGGTGGGGGAAAGGGGAAGGCTGGGCGGGTGCCCGAACATTGAGTCCGGCATTGGGCCCTGGGGCCCATGCCGGGCCCTGCGTTGTTGTGGTCGCATACGGATACCGGGGGGAACTGTCGCTGCGCCCACTCACAAAGCTGGGGAGACTCGCCGTGTCTGGCATACGAGAACTAGCGGTACCGGGTGGTGCTGACGTGAGCACCACCGAGGTCCCTCCGGGCAGGCAGCCATTGTCACGCCCCTTGCAGGCGGTACTGATTCTCGTCCGATTGCTCTTCGTCCTCACGGTCGTGGGGACGTTCGACGTACTGCTCGTGGCCTCGTCCGTCGATGCGGTGGACGGTCGGCTGTTGGGCATGGTGCTGTACGCGGCGCTGCCCGGCATCATCGGGTTCGGGCTGTCGCTGTACCTGCGCAGCGGTGGCGTCTGGGTCTGGCGCGGGCTCCTGGCCGTGCACGCCTGGCTCACGCTCGGTGCGCTGGCGACGCTGAACGACGCGGACAACAGCCGGGGCGTGACGCAACTGGTGATGCCCGTCGTCGTCCTCGTCCTGCTGTGCCGGCCCCGGTCGCGCGCATGGTTCCGGCTCGCACCCGAAGAGCGCGTCGAGCACCGGCCGTTCAGCATCGTGCGGATGATCAAGTCGCGTCGCGACAACGGTCAGACCGCGATGGAGTACCTGGGCATGATCCTCGTGGTCGTGGCCCTCATCGGCGGGCTCGTGGCCACGGGGATCGGCGGGCAGGTGTCCGGCCAGCTCCGGAACGCCATCTGCCAGCTGACCGGCAGTGCCTGCCCGCCCCCCGGTGCCGTCGCCGGCGGCGGGAGCAATGGGAATGGCAACGGCAACGGGAACGGCAGCGGTGACGGCACCAGTTCCGGCGCCGGGTCCGAAGGCGCGACCGTGACCGGTGGAACGGGCTCCGGCGGGTCGGACTCGACCCGCGGCAGCGGCTCCGGTGGCAGTGGCTCCGGCGGCAGCGGGGCCGGTGGGGCCGGAGCCTCGGGTGGTTCTGGCGGCTCCGGTGGTGCTGGCGGTTCCGATGGGACCAGTGGGGCCGGTGGTTCGGATGGAACCGGCGGTTCTTCTACAGAGGTCAACGCGGGTAGACAAACCCCGGTCCCGGGCACCAAGGGCGGCTCGGACGGCAACTTCCTCACCGGCATCGTGGGCGACGACGGGCTGCTGGGCGACGTCACCGGGGCCATCGACACGATCGCGCACCCCGGCGACACCGCCAAGGGCGTTGTCGACCAGTACGCACAGGTCGCGAACAAGGCGGGCGGCAAGTGGGACAAGGGCCAGTACGTGGCCGCTGCCTGGGACGTGGCCAAGGGTTCCGGCGGGGGCGGCGCGCTCACCGGGCTGCCCGGGTCCGGTACGCGCGTCGAGTCGGCGGTGCGGGACGGGGAGCGGCAGTACCTCAACGACCGCATCCCACGCGGCTCCAGCCCGGCCGGCCGCGAGGCCTGGTGGAAGGGGCTGACGCAGCAGCAGCGCGATCGGTACCTGGAGCTCTCCCCGGATCAGATCGGCGGCCTCGACGGGATTCCGGTGGCGGACCGGGACACGGCCAACCGCCGGAACCTGCCGGATCTGATCTCGAAGCTGGAGGGTCAGAGCGACAAGGCGTCGAAGGAGAAGCTGGCCGGGCTGCGGGAGATCGACCGCCAGCTGAAGGAGGGCAGTCAGCCCCCGATGTACCTCATCGGCATCAGCGACGAGGGCAACGGGCGGGCGATCGTCTCGTACGGGAACCCCGACACCTCGAAGAACGTGTCGGCCTACGTGCCGGGACTGAACACCTCCCTCGACGAGGAATTCGCGAAGAACGACCTCAAGCGCGCCCGTGACACGGCGATCGGCGCCCAGGGCTACGACCCGTCCAGCGCGGCGATCGTCTGGCTCGGATACGACGCACCGCAGACGCCGGACGGGCTGTCGAGCCTGGCGGTCGCGGGCACCGGCCGGGCGGAGAAGGGCGGCGTGGCGTACAACGACTTCATGAGCGGCATCTCGGCCACCAACCAGAACAAGGACCCGCACATCACGGCCATCGGGCACTCCTACGGTTCCCGCACCGTCGGTGCCGCGGCCAAGCACCTCGGCGGGATTCCGGGGGTGGACGACATCATCCTGGTCGGCAGCCCCGGGGTGGGCGTGGACCGTGCCGTGGACCTCGGAGTCGGTGCCGGACACGTCTTCGTCGGCGCCGCGGCCAACGACCCGGTGACCAAGCTCCCCTCCAAGACGCAGGTCGTCGTGGGTGGGATCGGGATGATCCTGGGCGGTCCGGCCGGTGCGTACGCCGCGGGGGACCTGGCCGACCCGGGCGACGACGACCTCTGGTTCGGCAAGGACCCGGCGAGCAAGGCCTTCGGTGCCAGGCGGTTCCCGGTGGCCCCCGGCCAGCCGCTGATCAGCGGTGACGGTCTGAGCTTCGATGCACACTCGAACTACTTCAACCCGGTACGGGACGCCATGTCCGCCGACAGCATCGCTCTTATCGTGTCGGGACACTCCGACCGGCTCAAGATGGAGGAACAGCGATGAGTCGAAGGTTCCAGATCATTGCGGTGGCTCTGGCTGTCGGCTTCACGTTGTCCGCCTGCGGCAGCGAGAATGCGCAGTCGGGTGCGAACACGAGCACCACGGCCACCAAGAGCACCACGGGCACCAAGGGGAGCAGCATGGACATGCAGGAGGCTGCCGACCGGGCCGACAGCATGCTCGACGCCGTGCTGAAGGAGATCGACCCCGAGGTGCAGTGGGCCCACGGCCCGACGACCAAGGGCAGTTGTGATGTGACGCGCAGGCGCACCGTCATGACCATCGTGTCCGCGGACCGCAGGCAGAGCTTCCTGGACCAGGTCGAGAAGTTCTGGCGCACGAGCGACTACCGCATCAAGGCGAAGAACAACGACACGGAGTTCCCGGCGGTCTACGCGGTGACGAAGGACGGATTCGGCATCAGCGTGAGCGTTCGCGCCAAGGGGCAGGCCTTCTTCGAGGCGGACAGCCCCTGCGTGAAGGAGTCGAAGGTCGCCGACTCCGAGTCCAAGCCGAACGGGCCGGCCTACAAGGGCGTCTATCCGCTCCCGAGCCCCAATGTGCGCTCCGACCACTGGTCCGCCGGAGCGTCCTGACGGACACTCGGTCCGCCGGAGCGTCCTGACGGACACTCGGTCCGCCGGAGCGTCCTGACGGACACTCGGTCCGCCGGAGCGTCCTGACGGACACTCGGTCCGCCGGAGCGTCCTGACGGACACTCGGTCCGCCGGAGCGTCCTGACGGACACTCGGTCCGCCGGAGCGTCCTGACGGACACTCGGTCCGCCGGAGCATCTTGACGGACACTCGGTGCACCGGCCGATCCGGCCGGTGCACCGAGTGCGCCGGGCCGGGTGCCCGGTGCACCGGACCGGTGATCCCGTGCGCCGGAATGACCGGTCGATGACCCCCGATGACTCGCATGACTCGTACACACCGTCGAAAACGCCCATGAACGCGTCCTCGATGGGGGATGGTTGAGGGGTGCGGAAATTCTGGGTGGTCGGTGGCATCGGTGTCGGCATGGCCATGTGCTTCGTGGCGCTGCTTGTCGTCGGTACGTACTCCGCCGCCGCCGGACTCGCCGGGTCCGGTGGCGGCGCCGTTGCGCTGGCCAAGGGGGCCGTGCCCGCGAAGTACCAGTCGCTGGTGCAGAAGTGGGGCAACCTCTGCCCCGCCATCAACCCGGCCCTGCTGGCCGCCCAGCTGTACCAGGAGAGCGGCTGGAACCCCCGGGCCGAGAGTCCCGCCGCCGCACAGGGCATCGCCCAGTTCATCCCGGGCACCTGGGCCGGACACGGGATCGACGGGGACAAGGACGGCGACCGGGACGTATGGGATCCGGCCGACGCGATTCCGTCCGCCGCCTCCTACGACTGCGAACTGGCCGGCTATGTGAAGAAGGTGCCGGGGGATCAGACGGACAACATGCTGGCCGCGTACAACGCCGGCGCGTACCGGGTGATCCGGTCCGGTGGGGTTCCGGACATTTCGGAGACGCAGAACTACGTCACCATCATCCGCTCCCTGGAGAAGAGCTTCGCCAGGCCCGTCGGCCGCGTACAGCCCTCGGAGCAGGCGGCCGGGGCGATCTACTTCGCACAGAAGAAGCTCGGTACGCCGTATCTCTGGGGCGGCAACGGCACGCCCGAGCAGAACGGGCGGTTCGACTGCTCGGGGCTGACCCAGGCCGCGTACCGGACCGTGGACATCGAGCTGCCCCGGGTGGCGAACGATCAGTACAACGCCGGGCCGCACCCCTCCCGGGACGAGCTGCTCCCGGGCGACCTGGTGTTCTTCTCGAACGACCTGGGCAACTCGCGGGCCATCCATCACGTGGGGATCTACGTCGGCGGCGGGTACATGATCAACGCTCCGTACACCGGGGCCGTGATCCGGTTCGACAAGATCGACGCGCCCGACTACTTCGGCGCGACGCGCGTGACCAAGGACGGGGCGGCGGCCCTTCCGACGGCCCTGCCGACGGCATGACGCGGTGGCGGCGGTGGCCGGAACTCTCCGTGAAGCCTGGGCCCTGAGCTGCGACGATGAGTCACTCTTCGATAACGTCATGGTGATCATTCGGTGGAGAGTGGAACGCGCACACACGGGACGTCGTTCCCTGGGTGGACCGGAACGACGGCGCATCGACCATGCGGCGCGGCACCGACTTACGCAGTAGTGATCCACGCAGTGATCGAACCGACACGGGGGTTCGTCAAAGCGGTGCACACCGGTGTGCCCGCGGCAGCAGACAAGGCAAGGGGCCGCAGCAGATGGCTGGACTCGCACTGGATGGGTCGAACCCCGACGTCAGCCTGCTCTACGACATCAACGGACTCGCGAAGTCCGCTCCCACCTGGTTCGACCGGGTCATGGAGTTCGTCGGTGAGTACGGAATCATGCTCGGCATGGTCCTGGTGGTCCTGTGGTGCTGGTGGAGCGTGCGCCGGCACGGCACGACCGACGACTCGGTGACGGCGGTCTCCGGGCTCGTCTGGGCACCGCTCGCCGCCGGGATCGCGCTCCTGATCAACATCCCGATCCGCGGATTCGTGCACCGGCCCCGCCCGTTCAAGGACCACCAGGGGCTGGATGTTTTGGTGGCGGGGAAGAACGACTTCTCCTTCGTGAGCGACCACGCCACGATGGCGATGGCACTGGCCGTCGGGATCTTCGTGGCCAACCGGAAGTTCGGCATCGCCGCTATCGCCCTCGCCCTCGTGGAGGGCTTCTGCCGGATCTACATGGGTGTCCACTACCCCACCGACGTCATCGGCGGATTCGCGCTCGGCACGGCGATCGCCCTGCTGCTCGCCCCGCTGGCGATGATGCTGCTGACCCCGTTGACGGCGGCCGTCTCGCGTTCGGACCGGTTCGGCCGACTCGTACGGTCGCGCCGACCGGAGCCGGTGACCGCGGCCGGGAGCCGGGCCGGGGCGTTCGGAATCCCCGAGCCGCGTCCGGGCACGGGCGGCGGCGACGGCGAGAAGGACCTGGCCGCGTAGGACCCGGCCGCGTAGGACCCGGCCGCGCGGGTGCGGGGCGGCGTTTGTGGCCCGCACCCCCGGTCGCACGGCACCCGCGCCCCGATCGCGCCTCGCCTCCCGCCCCGCGACCGTCCGTCAGAGCGACTGCGGGAAGGCGAAGAGGCGCTCCGGGTCGTACTGCTTCTTCAGATCGGTGAGGCGGTCGGCCGCCGAGCCGTAGTAGGCCCGGCGCCAGTCGGTCAGCGTCGGGTCGGTGTAGTTCTGGTACGCCGCTCCGGAAGCGTGCCGGCGCATCGCCGCATGAGTGATTTTCAGCCAGTCCTGTTGGGCGCCGCCCGCCGTGCCGGGGTTCCAGGAACCGATGTACTGGGCGAGCATGCGAGAGCCGCGGTGGACGAAGGCCGTCGACTGCGTGGAGACCCGGTTGATCGCCCCGCCGAGCGCCGTGAGTGCGATGGAGCCGCCACCGCCGCCCTGCGTCACCGGGATCCGGGTGAAGGCCTCGGTCCGGTCGAGCAGGGCCTGCACGCCCGCCGGGGACAGGGAGCGGTCGTAGAAGTCGGACGCCGCGGCGTACGTCTCGCGCTGGAGCGTGCCCTGGGTGGTGCGGCCGGGCGTCGTCCCCGGCAGATGGCACTGCGCGTCGGTGATGCCCGAGCAGCCCGCGTACACGAGCATCGACTCCTGGTAACTGCGGCGGCGCAGCGAGACGGAGGAGGCCGGGGCGCCGATCCGGTCGGCGAGGCGGTCGACGGCGTTCTGCAGGTCGCCGTACGTACCCAGGCTGAACGCGGCGACCGAAACGGTCGGGTTGCCGCCCCCGGGGCCTGCGGCGAGGTGTGCGGAGGACCAGATCTCGTCGGGCTGGGACGGGCCCCACTCCTGCCAGGCCGAGACGACGGACCGGGCACGTGACCACGGCCACGACATGTACGCGGTGACGGTCTGCGGGGCCCGGCGGGTGCGGAACGTCAGCTCGGTGACCACGCCGAAGTTGCCGTTGCCCGCACCGCGCAGCGCCCAGAAGAGGTCCGGGTGGCGCTTGGCGTCCACGGTGAGGGTCTTGCCGTCGGCCGTGACGATGGTCGCCGCGGTCAGGCTGTCGCAGGTCAGGCCGTACGCGCGGGAGGCGACGCCGTGGCCGCCGCCGAGGGTGAGGCCGGAGATGCCGACGGTGGGGCAGGAGCCGCCGGGGATCGTCAGGCCGCTGCGGGCGAGGCCCTGGTAGACGTCGATGAGTTTGGCGCCCGCGCCGATCGTGCCGTTCGCCCCGATGCGGGACAGTGACGAGACGTCAAGGACGAGACGGCCGTTCCCGCTCGACCAGCCCGCGTACGAGTGTCCGCCGCTGCGGATGGACACCGGGGTGGCCGTGCGGCGGGCGAAGGACAGGCATTCGCGGATGTCCGCCTCGTGCCGGACGTAGGCGACCGCTGCGGGTTTCAGTCCGTCGAAGCGGGTGTTGTAGAGCTGATGGGCGGTCGGATAGGAGGCGTCCTGGGGCCGTACGACGCTGCCGTCGAGGCTCTTGGCCAGGGCCGACCAGTCCGCCGGCCCGGCGGGGGAGGGCTTCGGCGGGGCCGATGACGCCGACGAGGCGGGAGAGCTTCCCGTGCTTCCGGTGCCCGCCGCGCCCCCTGTGGCCTTTGCGCCCCCCGTGCTTCCCGAGGTGCCGGAAGTACCTGAAGTGCCGCTGCAGGCGGTGGTGGTGACGCCGGTGAGTGCTGCCGCGGCGCCCGCGGTGAGCAGGGTGCGCCGGGCGGGCAGGGGTGGCAGGTTCATCGGATCTCCGAGTCTTGGCGCTCAAGGGCCGGACGGTGGGGGCGGAGGCCGGGTGCGGGGGGATCAGCCGGAGAAGTCGGGGACGGCGGACGTGCCGGGGGAGGAGTCAGGGTGCCGCGCGGTGCTCCGCGGCGTCCGTACGCGCCCGGTCTCTGGAGCGGCGGGCCGGTCCGAACCACCCACAGGCGCAGCGTGCGGTGCAGAAGGAGCCGCGTTCCACGGTCGTGGGTTCGTGCCCGGCGGACGCGGGGGCGGGGGCGGTCGGCGGGACCTCGTCGGGGCGTTGGTCATACACCCGTCCACGGTACTGGGCACGGCCACTCGGCGGTGTGGCCGACGGGGGCGGCGTGACGGGGGACACGGGGCGTCGTTATCCGGAACGGATGGGCCTCTCGGGCAGGCGTTACGGCGTTGGGGGTTGGCAGGCGATGGTGGTGCGGCAGCACAGGTCCGGAGGCGGGGCGCGCGCTGTCTGCGCCCTTGCCGTGGTGGGGGTGATGGCGGCGACCGCCGGATGTTCGGGCGGCGGTGGCGGCGGTGACCGGGCCGTGGCCGATGAGCGGGGCGGTGCCGACGCCCTCGACGTGGTCCACCGCGCGGCCGCGGTGCTGGCGGGGACGGTGAGCGGGACCGGAACGGTGGCGGTGGCCGCCCCCGCTCCCGGGGACGCCGCCGGGACCGCCGAGGTGCGTACGTCGATGGAGACCGCGGCGGGCGGGACGCGGGTGACCATCAGGAGCCGGGGCGCGTACGACTTCCGCAGCCGGAAGGGCCGGCTCACGGTCGTGCTGCCCAAGGACGCCGCCGGTGAGGAGGAGCACCGTCCCATCACCGAACTGCTGGCCCCCGGCGCGCTCTACATGATGAACCGCGGCGCCGGAGTGCCCGAGGACAAATGGGTCAGGGTCGACACGACGACCCTGGAGGACGGCAATCTCGTCACCGGCGGGGTGACCGATCCGATGGCCGCCGCCGAACTGCTGCGCGGGGCGCGGCAGGTGACGTACGTGGGGAAGACCGTGCTCGCCGGGGTCCCCGTGCGGCACTACCGGGGGACGGCGGACATCGGGCTGGCCGCTCGCGAGGCCGCGCCGGGATCGGGCGGGGCGCTGGCGGCGGCAGCGAAAGGGTTCAGCACGGACACGGTGCCGTTCGACGCGTACCTCGACGAGCAGGGGCGGCTGCGCAAGGTGCGCCACCGGTTCAGCTTCGCCGACGAGGGGCCGGCGGTGGAGGTGGTGTCGACCACATTGCTGTTCGGCTTCGGGGTGCCGGTCTCCGTACGGCTTCCGGAGGGCCACGACATCTATACGGGGCAGATCCGACAGCGATAGCCGGGGGGCGGACGGGTGCGGGCGGAGGCATAGGCATGCCGGCGGTGACGAAATGGTCCGTCCGTGCCATGCGCGGCCCGTGGTGCGCTCCCTACGCTAGGAAGCCGGCGACGGCAGTGAGAGGTGAGTGACGTGGTGACGCTCAGCACGCGGACCGTATCCGACCATGTGGCCCTCGCCGAGATCGAGCTCTGCGGTGAGCTGATGATCGCCGCGTCGGCCGCGATCGGGGAACGGCTCAGTGCGGACCGTATCGACGAGGTACTCAACGTCCGGGTGATCACCGAGCGGACCACCGTCCCCCGGCAGGGCGACCACCGGGGGTGAGCGCGGCCCGCGGCCCGAGGACCCCCGCCATCAGGTGCGGAGCAGCCGGGCGATCGCCTTCGTGGCTTCCTCGACCTTGGCGTCGATCTCCTCGCCGCCCTTGACCGCCGCGTCCGCGACGCAGTGCCGCAGGTGCTCCTCCAGCAGCTGGAGGGCGAAGGACTGGAGCGCCTTCGTGGACGCCGATACCTGGGTCAGTATGTCGATGCAGTAGACGTCCTCGTCGACCATGCGCTGGAGACCGCGGATCTGGCCCTCGATCCGGCGCAGCCGCTTGAGGTGTTCGGCCTTCTGGTGGTGATAACCGTGTATGCCGCGGTCGTGATCGGTGACGGTGGATTCCGTCTCGGTGGTGGTCCCGGCGGTCTCGGTGGTGGTCATTACTTCCTCCCGTTTTCCCTTTGCCCTGCCGTCTATATACCCCTGGTGGGTATATCTTAACGAATTCAGCTGAAACGTGACCGGGGGCCCGTGTTGAGCACTGTGCCTGATGCGCGACACTGAAGAACGCCGGTTAGCCGTGGCCGGATGATGCGCCTAGCATCAGCCTGACCGAATCCAAAGCACCCCGAGGACCCCACGTGCGCTTTCGTCTGACCCCCAGGGAGACGAGCTTCTACGACATGTTCTCCGCATCCGCGGACAACATCGTCACGGGCTCGAAACTCCTGATGGAACTGCTCGGGGCGGATTCTGCCTCCCGAGTCGAGATCGCGGAGCGCATGCGGGCAGCGGAGCACGCGGGGGACGATGCCACCCACGCGATCTTCCACCAGCTGAACTCCTCTTTCATTACGCCCTTCGACCGCGAGGACATTTACAACCTCGCTTCTTCGCTCGACGACATCATGGACTTCATGGAGGAGGCCGTCGACCTGGTCGTGCTGTATCAGGTCGAGGAACTTCCCAAGGGCGTCGCCCAGCAGGTCGAGGTGCTGGCCAGGGCGGCCGAGCTGACCGCCGAGGCGATGCCGGGGCTTCGGACCATGGACAATCTCACCGAGTACTGGATCGAGGTCAACCGTCTGGAGAACCAGGCCGACCAGATCCACCGCAAACTGCTCGCCCATCTCTTCAACGGCAAGTACGACGCCATAGAGGTGCTGAAGCTCAAGCAGATCGTGGACGTGCTGGAAGAGGCGGCCGACGCGTTCGAGCACGTCGCCAACACGGTGGAGACCATCGCGGTCAAGGAGTCCTGAACCACGTGGACACCTTTGCGCTGATCGTGACCATCGGTGTCGCGCTCGGCTTCACGTATACGAACGGCTTCCACGACTCGGCGAACGCCATCGCCACCTCCGTCTCCACCCGCGCACTCACGCCCCGCGCGGCGCTGGCGATGGCCGCGGTGATGAACCTCGCGGGTGCGTTCCTGGGCAGCGGTGTCGCCAAGACCGTCAGCGAGGGTCTGATCGCGACGCCCGAGGGCCACAAGGGGATGGGCATCCTCTTCGCCGCGCTCGTCGGCGCGATCATCTGGAACCTCGTCACCTGGTACTTCGGGCTGCCCTCCTCGTCCTCGCACGCCCTGTTCGGCGGCATGGTCGGCGCGGCGCTCGCCGGCGGGACGCTGGTGCACTGGGACGGGGTGCTCGACAAGGTCGTCATCCCGATGTTCGTCTCGCCGGTCATCGGCCTGGTCGTCGGCTATCTGGTGATGGTCGCGATCATGTGGATGTTCCGGAAGTCCAACCCGCACAAGGCCAAGCGCGGCTTCCGGATCGCACAGACGGTCTCGGCCGCGGGCATGGCGCTCGGCCATGGTCTGCAGGACGCGCAGAAGACGATGGGCATCGTGGTGATGGCGCTGGTCATCGCCGACGTCGAGAGCCCGAGCGACCCGATCCCGGTCTGGGTGAAGCTGGTCTGCGCCCTGATGCTCTCGCTGGGTACGTACGCGGGTGGCTGGCGCATCATGCGGACGCTCGGCCGGAAGATCATCGAGCTGGACCCGCCGCAGGGGTTCGCGGCGGAGACGACGGGCGCGTCGATCATGTTCGGTTCGGCGTTCCTGTTCCACGCGCCGATCTCCACGACGCATGTGATCACCTCGGCGATCATGGGTGTGGGTGCCACGAAGCGGGTGAACGCCGTGCGGTGGGGTGTCGCCAAGAACATCATCCTGGGCTGGTTCATCACGATGCCGGCCGCGGGCCTGGTCGCCGCCGCGAGCTACGGAGTCGTGGTTCTGCTCTTCGGCTGACGGCCGGCCATGATCACGGCGGTACGGAAACGGGGCCGCCCCCACTCCCTCTGCGGGGAGCGGGGGCGGCCCCTTCGCCTTGCGGTGGCACCGCCATGCAGCACCTCAAGGCCGTCTGGGGGCGAGGGCCCGTCCGGCGGATCGGGGTCGGACAGGCCCGGGGCCGGTGACTATCCGAAGCGTCCCGAGATGTAGTCCTCGGTGGCCTGGACGGACGGGTTGGAGAAGATGCGTTCCGTCTCGTCGATCTCCACGAGCTTGCCGGGCTTGCCGACCGCCGCGAGGTTGAAGAACGCCGTGCGGTCCGAGACACGGGCCGCCTGCTGCATGTTGTGCGTCACGATGACGATCGTGAAGCGCTCCTTCAGCTCGCCGATCAGGTCCTCGATGGCGAGGGTGGAGATCGGGTCCAGGGCGGAGCACGGCTCGTCCATCAGCAGCACGTCAGGCTCGACCGCGATCGCGCGGGCGATGCACAGGCGCTGCTGCTGACCGCCGGAGAGACCGGAGCCGGGCTTGTTCAGCCGGTCCTTGACCTCGTTCCAGAGGTTGGCGCCGCGCAGCGACTTCTCGACGATGTCGGGCAGCTGGCTCTTCTTGTACGAGCCGTTCAGCTTGAGGCCCGCGGCGACGTTGTCGAAGATCGACATGGTCGGGAACGGGTTCGGGCGCTGGAAGACCATGCCGACCGTGCGGCGCACGGTGACCGGGTCGACGTTCGCCCCGTACAGGTTCTCGTCGTCCAGCAGCACCTTGCCCTCGACGCGGCCACCGGGGGTGACCTCGTGCATGCGGTTCAGGGTGCGCAGGAAGGTGGACTTGCCACAGCCGGACGGGCCGATGAAGGCGGTCACGGAGCGGGGCTCCACGGTCATCGAGATGTCCTCGATGGCGAGGTGGGAGCCGTAGTAGGCGGACAGGCCGCTGACGTCGATGCGCTTGGCCATCTGAATCACTGCTTCTTTCGTGCCGCGGTCAGCGGCCGGTCTTCGGGGCCTTCCAGCGGGCGATGCCGCGGGCCACCAGGTTGAGGATCATGACGAAGGCGATCAGGACCAGCGCGGCGGCCCAGGCGCGGTCGTACGACTGGTCGGTGCCGACCCTGTACTGCTCCCAGATGTACAGGGGGAGCGAGGACTGTGCGCCCTGGAACGGGTTGGTGTTGATCAGCTGGCTGCCGAAGACCAGCAGCATGATCGGCGCGGTCTCACCGGCGATCCGGGCGATCGCGAGCATCACACCGGTGGTGATGCCGCCGATCGCGGTCGGCAGGACCACCTTCAGGATCGTGCGCCACTTCGGGACGCCGAGGGCCAGCGATGCCTCGCGGAGCTCGTTCGGGACGAGCTTGAGCATCTCCTCGGTGGAGCGGACCACGACCGGGATCATCAGGATCGTGAGCGCCAGCGCACCCATCAGACCGGACGGCTGGGTCTTCGTCATCAGCATGATCGACAGGATGAAGAGACCCGCGACGATGGACGGGATGCCCGTCATGACATCGACGAAGAAGGTCACGGCCTTGGCCAGGGCGCCCTTGCCGTACTCCACCAGGTAGACGGCGGTCAGCATGCCGATCGGGGCGGAGATCACGGTGGCGATGCCGACCTGCTCCAGCGTTCCGATCAGCGCGTGGTAGACACCGCCGGTCGCCTCGGTGCCGAGCACGCCGGCCATCGAGTGGGTCAGGAAGTACCCGTCCAGGCGCTCCGCGCCGCGGCTGATCGTCGTCCACAGCAGCGAGGCGAGCGGCACGACGGCCAGCAGGAAGCAGACCCAGACGACGCTGGTGGCGAGCCGGTCCTTGGCCTGGCGCCGGTTCTCGACGACCGAGGTCGTGATGTACGAGATGACGACGAAGAGGAGGGCGGAGACCAGCCCCCACTGGGTGCGGCTCTGCCAGCCCGCCGCCATGCCGGTGCCCACGCCCAGCACGAGCGCGACGGCCGCGAAGGCGAACGGGGCCCAGCGGGGGAGTGCCCGGCTGCTCAGGCTGGTCGGGCGGGCGGACGCCGTCGGGGTGGGGCGTTCCTGTATGCCGGTGTTGGCTGCCTGGCTCATGCGTTGGCCCCCGAGTATTCCTTGCGGCGGGCGATGATCAGCCGGGCCGCGCCGTTGACCAGCAGAGTGAGGATGAAGAGCACGAGACCGGAGGCGATCAGGGCGTCGCGCCCGAGCTCGTCGGCCTCGCCGAACTTCGCGGCGATGTTCTGGGCGAAGGTGCCGCCGCCCGGGTTGAGCAGATGGCCGGAGATGAGGAAGCTCGGCGACAGGACCGTGGCCACGGCCATCGTCTCGCCGAGCGCACGGCCCAGGCCCAGCATCGAGGCGGAGATCACGCCGGAGCGGCCGAAGGGGATCACCGAGAGGCGGATGACCTCCCAGCGGGTGGCGCCCAGGGCGAGGGCGGCTTCTTCGTTCATCCTCGGGACCTGGAGGAAGACTTCGCGGCTGACGCTGGTCACGATCGGCAGGATCATGATCGCGAGCAGGATGCCGACGGTGAAGAGCGAGCGGGCGACGCCGACCTCGGTCTTCTCGAAGATGTACGTCCAGCCGAAGAACTGGTCGAGCCAGAGGTTCGTGCCCTCCAGGTACGGGACCAGGACGAGGGCGCCCCAGATGCCGTACACGATGCTCGGCACTGCGGCGAGCAGGTCGACGACGTACGCGAGGGGCGCGGCCAGCTTGCGCGGCGCGTAGTGCGAGATGAACAGGGCGATACCGACAGCGACCGGGACGGCGATGGCCATCGCGATGACCGAGCTGACGATCGTGCCGAAGAGGAGGACCGCGATGCCGAAGACCGGCGGGTCGCCGGCCGGGTTCCAGTCCAGGGTGGTGAGGAAGTTGCCTTCGTCCTTGGACACGGCGAGCGAGGCGCGGTAGGTCAGGAACACGGCGATCGACGCCATGATCACGAGCAGCAGGATGCCCGAGCCCCTGGAGAGGCCCAGGAAGACCTTGTCGCCCACGCGCCCGGACTTGGTCCCGGCGCGCTTGCGCGCCACCGGCGCTGCCGGCGGCTTTTCTATCGGTGTGGTGGAAGCCATGGTCTTTCCGGTCTGTGTGGGGGAGCGGTCTGGCTCCCCTGGCGGCGGTGCACCGGATGGGTGGTGGCGGACCGGTCCGGAGGGGTGCACCGGACCGGTCTGCCGGATGTTGCTGGTGTTGCTGAAGGTGTTACTGGTGGTGCTTGCGCGTCCCGGTTACGAGAGGGAGCCGATGGTCTCGCGGACCTTGGCGTTGATCTCGGTCGGGATCGGCGCGTAGCCGGCGTCGATGAGGAGCTTCTGGCCCTCGTCACCGGCGGTGTAGTTCAGGAAGGACTTGACCGTGGGAAGGGTCTCGGCCTTGTTGCCCTTGTCGCAGACGACCTCGTACGTCACCAGGACGATCGGGTAGGCGCCCTCGGCCTTGGTCGTGTAGTCGAGGTCCAGCGCCAGGTCCTTGCCGGTGCCCTTGATCTTGGCGGCGGCGATGGCCTTGGAGGCGTTCTCCGGGGTGGCCTTGACCGGGGCGGCGCCACCGGTGTCGATGTCGACGGTGGAGATCGACTGCGAGGTGGCGTAGCTGAGCTCGAAGTAGCCGATCGCGCCGTCGACCTGCTTCACCTGGGCGGCGACATCGGCGGAGCTGGACGCGGCCTGGCCACCGGGGGCCAGCCACTTCTTCTCGGCCTCGTACTTCCAGTCGCTCGGGGCGGCTGCGCCCAGGTACTTGCCGAGGTTCTGGGTGGTGCCGGAGTCGTCGGAGCGGTGGAAGGCCTGGATGGCCTTGTCCGGGAGCTTCGCGCCGCTGTTGAGCTTGGCGATCGCCGGGTCGTTCCACTTCTTGATCTTGCCGTCGAAGATCTTGGCGAGGGTGGCGGGGTCCAGCGTGAGGCTGTCGACACCTTCCAGGTGGAAGCCGATGGCGATCGGGCCGCCGACCATCGGAAGGTTGATGCCCTGGCCGCCCTTGCAGACCTTCTTCGACTCGGCGACCTCTTCGGGCTTCAGCGCCGAGTCGGAACCGGCGAAGCCGACCGTGCCCTGGTTGAAGGCGATGATGCCGTCGCCGGAGGAGGACGACTTGTAGTTGACCTCGACGCCCGAGCAGCCGGCCATGTAGTTCTTGACCCAGAGGTCCATGGCGTTCTTCTGCGCGCTGGAGCCGGAGGCGAGCAGCTGGCCCTTGGCGTCGTCGCACTTGATGTTCGACGCCGCGCTCGTCTTCCCGCCGTTGCCGCCGGTGGAGCCGCCGCTGTTGTCGTCCGAACCGCACGCCGTGAGGACCAGGGCGCCGGAGACGGCGAGGGCACCGAGCGCGGTGGCACGAAGCCGGTTCTTGCGCTGAAGCTTCACTTTTCGGGTGTTCCTTCCAGGAGCCGCCGAGGTCTTTTCGTTCTACGACGGCGTGCGATGTGTTGGGTGCTCCGGCGTAGCGCCGCGCACCGTGTACTGCCGAAGTTAGGCAGAACAGGTGAAGCGGCCTACGGGGGAGAGTGAACGGAAGGTGAACCGTGCAGGGCGGTGCGGTTCTGGCCCTCGGTCAGGCGTTCGGCAGGATCGCGAGCAGGGCGTCCAGCAGATCCCGGTCACGGTCCTGGGTGAGGCGGGTACGGGCCGCCGCCGGAGAGAGCCAGTTCACCCGGTCCACCTCGGCGTTGGGCACGAAGCAGCCGCCGGTCGCCTCGGCCGCCCAGTAGGCGACCTCCTTGGGGCGGCCGTTCGCGAGATAGCGGACCGTGGGGAGCGGGTCGCCGGGGGTGCAGTGGTGGCCGGTCTCCTCCAGGACCTCGCGCCGGGCGGCGTCCAGCGCGGGCTCGCCGCGCTTCAGCTTGCCCTTGGGGTGCGACCAGTCGTCGTAACGGGGTCGGTGGACCAGGCAGATCTCCAGCCCGCCGGATTCCGGCCGGCGCCACAGCACGCACCCCGCGGCGAGCACCGGCCCGTTCACGGCGCGCTTGGCGCCGCGGGCGCCCACCACCCCGCTCATGGTGCGATCACGGCCGCGGCGGTGTACGGCCAGCAGGTCCGGAACACGCCGCGGGCCGCCTCCACCTCATGGCGCTGGTCGGCGTGGAGCACCCCCAGGGCGTACGCGGTCGCGGGCGCGATGCGGGGCGTGCGGGCCGCCGATGCCGCCGCCGCGGCCGCCTCCGAGGCGTCCCGGTGCAGATCGAGCGCGTGGCCCGGCGCGGCCAGGACCGGGTCGGGGGCGCCCCGCACCACCTCGTGGGCGTACCGGTGCAGCCGGAGCAGCAGCCGGGTCCGGTGCCAGGGCGCGTCCTGCGCCTCGTTGTACGGCTCGACCGCCTGGGCGGACGGGAGCGCCGCCACCGCGCCGAGCAGCTGCTGTTCGGCCCGGTCGGCGGGCCGGTGCAGCATCTCCTCGGCCGGGGCCGCGGCCGCCGGGGCGAGCGGGACCTCCGAGGCGAGCAGTGCGACGGCGTCGGCCACCGCGTGGAAGCGGGAGGAGCCGAGCGCCTGGAGCGCCGCGGAGTGGGCGCGGGTCCGGGCGAGGGTCAGCTGCCGTTCGAGGAGCGCTCCGGCGCGGGCCGCGCCGACGCCGAGAGCGGCGCGTTCCTTGTCGGCGGCGCTGTCGGAGCCGGCCCCGTTGCGGGCGGCGGGCAGCGAGGTGCCGGACAGGGCGTGCAGCGCTTCGAGGAGCCGGTGCAGCCGGGTCGCGTAGGCGTGTTCCCTGGCCAGGGTGCCGGAGAGCCAGGCCAGTTCGGTACGGAGCTGCTCGGCCCAGGTGGCGTCCAGCGCCGCCCGGAAGGTGTGCAGCGTGCCGCTGATCCGGCGCGAGGAGCGGCGCAGCGCGCCGGCGGCCTCCTCGGCCTTGTGGGTTCCGGCGTCCGTGGGGGCGCTGTTCTCGCGGTGCAGGCGCAGGCTGCGGAGGAATTCGGCGGCCTGTTCCTGAAGGTAGGGCGCGAGTACCGCGCCTGCCGTAAGGTCCGCCTGCGTCGTCTGGTGGTCATGGCGTCGCACGCCGGCGCCTCCGGGCGTCAATGAGCATTTCCTGTACGTGCCGCAGCGGCTGGCCGTCCGCGTCCGTGGCGTGCCGGTTCCAGTTCCCGTCGGGACCGAGGTGCCAGGAGGAGGTGGTGTCGGCCATGCCGGTCTCCAGGAGACGGCTGAGTGCGGCGCGGTGGGCGGGATCGGTGACCCGGACCAGTGCTTCGATCCGGCGGTCGAGATTGCGGTGCATCATGTCGGCGCTGCCGAACCACACCTCGGGTTCGCCGCCGTTGCCGAAGGCGAAGACCCGGGAGTGTTCGAGGAAGCGGCCCAGTATCGAGCGGACCCGGATGTTCTCGGAGAGGCCGGCGACCCCGGGGCGGATCGCGCAGATGCCTCGTACCCAGATGTCCACCGGTACGCCGGCCATCGCGGCCCGGTAGCAGGCGTCGACGATCGCCTCGTCGACCATCGAGTTGACCTTGATGCGGACGTAGGCGGTCCGCCCGGCCCGCTGGTGCGTGATCTCCTTGTTGATCCGGGAGATCAGCCCGTCCCGCAGGGATTTCGGGGCGACCAGGAGACGGCGGTAGGTCTCGCGGCGGGAGTAGCCGGAGAGCCGGTTGAAGAGGTCGGACAGGTCCGCGCCGACCTGCGGGTCCGCGGTCAGCAGGCCGAGGTCCTCGTAGAGCCTGGCCGTCTTGGGGTGGTAGTTGCCGGTGCCGACGTGGGAGTAGCGGCGCAGGGTGTCGCCCTCCTGCCGGACGACGAGTGAGAGCTTGCAGTGGGTCTTGAGGCCGACGAGACCGTAGACGACATGGCAGCCCGACTCCTCCAGCTTCCGCGCCCACTTGATGTTGGCCTGCTCGTCGAAGCGGGCCTTGATCTCCACGAGTACGAGGACCTGCTTGCCGGACTCGGCGGCGTCGACCAGGGCTTCCACTATCGGGGATTCGCCCGAGGTCCGGTACAGGGTCTGCTTGATGGCGAGGACTTCGGGGTCGGCGGCGGCCTGCTCCAGGAAGGCCTGTACGGAGGTGGAGAAGGAGTCGTACGGGTGGTGCAGGAGCACGTCGCGTTCGCGCAGCGCGGCGAAGATGTCGGGCGCGGAGGCGGATTCGACCTCGGCGAGATCGCGGTGGGTGCCGGCGATGAACTTGGGGAACTTCAGCTCGGGCCGGTCCAGCGACGCTATGCCGAAGAGTCCGGTGAGGTCGAGCGGGCCGGGCAGCGGGTAGACCTCGGCGTCGGACACCTTCAGCTCGCGTACCAGCAGGTCCAGCACGTACGGGTCGATGGACTCCTCGACCTCCAGGCGGACCGGCGGGCCGAAGCGGCGCCGCATGAGCTCCTTCTCCAGGGCCTTGAGGAGGTTCTCGGCGTCGTCCTCCTCGACCTCCAGGTCCTCGTTCCTGGTGACCCGGAACATGTGGTGGGCGAGGACCTCCATGCCCGGGAAGAGCTCTTCGAGGTGGGCGGCGATGATGTCCTCTATGGGCACGTACCGCTGCGGCGACGCCTCCAGGAAGCGGGTCAGCAGCGGCGGCACCTTGACCCGGGCGAAGTGGCGGTGGCCGCTGACCGGGTTGCGTACGACGACGGCGAGGTTGAGCGAGAGCCCCGAGATGTACGGGAAGGGGTGCGCCGGGTCGACGGCGAGGGGGGTCAGCACGGGGAAGACGCGCTGCCGGAAGAAGGTGAACAGGCGGGCCTGTTCCTTCTCGGTCAGCTCGGGCCAGCGGATCAGCTGGATGCCCTCGTCGGACAGGGCAGGGGCGACGTCCTGCTGGTAGCAGGCGGCGTGCCGGGCCATGAGTTCGCGCGAGCGGGTCCAGATCAGGTCCAGGACCTCGCGGGGCTGGAGTCCGGAGGCGGAACGGGTGGCGACGCCGGTGGCGATACGGCGCTTCAGACCGGCCACCCGGACCATGAAGAACTCGTCCAGGTTGGAGGCGAAGATGGCGAGGAAATTAGCCCGTTCGAGTAGGGGGGTAGCCGGGTCCTCGGCCAGTTCGAGCACTCGTTCGTTGAACGCGAGCCAACTGCGCTCGCGGTCCAGGAAGCGGCCCTGGGGCAGCTCGTCGCCGTCGACATCGGGTTCGTACGCGTCGACGTCGGCGTCGATATCGGGATCCAGATCGGCCGCGGTCGACAGTGCGGCGCCGTTGGACGCGGCGACGGCGTGCGGCCGGTGTGCGGCGAGGGAGCCGACCGACGGCTGCACGGTGGACTGGACCGGTACCTCGGAGCTGGGCTGCTGGCTCATGGCCCTATTGTTCCGCGCGGATGGCTCCGGGGGCGCGCCGGAGGGCGCGGAGATCGCGGGGAACGCACGGTTGACGTCGTTCGTGCGGTCTCCGCCGGGATTTCTCCCGATGCGGGGGGTCGGCACAGCTGGCTGCATTTCGAGAGGGTCGCAAGCGCTTCTGAATGGCTGGTAACGGCGACATGACGTGCAGGAAGCGGTGTGCCGTGCGCGGATTGGTCATATGAACCGTTTCCGGGCCCCGGGGAGGGGCCCGGAACGTTCGGACGTCAGCCGTGGCGGCGGCGCAGCACTCGGAAGGCGACGGCGACGGCGAGCACGGCGAGGGCGAGCAGGATGCCGGTCTCCACGAGCTGGAGGGGCCAGAAGTGCGAGGCGGGGTGGTAGTCGAGGTAGCGGAGGGTGATGTCCTTGTCGGCCAGGCACTGCTTGAGGTCGTTGTGCCAGCTCAGGCATGCATCGGCGGGCAGCCGTTCGCCGCTGCTGGTCACCCAGCCTTCTCCGGTGTCGACGGCTCCGTCGGGGAACCGGTATTCGCTGAACGGCTTGAACGTGTGCGTCAGCGAGGGCCACAGACCGTTGCGCACGGTGTTCAGGGCCACCACCAGCGCGCCGTATCCGATCACGGTCACGACCATCGCGGCGACGGTGCGCCGCAGCAGCAGCCCGGCGAGTGCGCCGAGGGCCAGCATGCACAGGGCGTAGCCGACGGGGACGGTCCCGATTGAGCCGTACACCTCACGGGAGTACCGCTCGGACGGGTGGTGTATCGCGTTCTCCCGTGTCTGCGCCCAGGCGCAGGCGGCCGACAGCACGGAGACGGAGGCCAGCGTCGCGACGGCGGGTACTGCGAGTTTGGCGGCGAGCCAGCGTGTGGGTGTCACGGACTGGGACCACGCAAGCTTGTATGTGCCACTCTCCATCTCGCGGGCGATCACCGGGCCGGCCACGAAGATGCCGACGAACGCGGGGAGGACCAGCATCAGCAGGCCGGACCAGTCGAGGACATCCTTCATCCAGTTCTGGCGGTCGAGGTATTCGTTGACCGTGTCGACACAGCCGGGCACGGTGTGCCGGACCGAGCAGCCCGTCGCGGCGAAGGCGTTCGCGACATGGTCGGTCCACAGCCAGGTGCCGACCAGCGCGACGACGGCCAGGAGGGGGAGCGCGCCCAGGAGCTGAAGGGCCTGCCGGTGCTGAGCCAGGACGACGCGGTTCGGGCCGCGCAGGGCGATCGTGCTCATACGGCCGCCACCTCCAGCCCGGCCTCGGCGCTCGGCGTCAGCAGCGCCGGGACCTCCGGCGACCGCAGATGCGCCAGCAGCAGTTCCTCCAGGGAAGGCTCGGTGGCTTCCCAGACGTCCGTGTCCACGGGTCCTTGCCTCCGTACGAGTGCGGTCTTCAGACGTCCCGCGGTGCGGGACTCGACGACGGTGTGCGGTGCGGTGTCCCGTACCGGACCGGTGAGCAGGGTGTGCGCGGCGAGGAGGTCCTCCGTCTCGCCGCCGAGGCGGACCCGGCCGCCGTCGACGAGCAGGAGGTAGTCGCAGGCGCCCTCCAGCTCGGTGAGGATGTGCGAGGACATCACGATGGTGGTGGAGTGCTCGGCGGCCTCCGCCATCAGCGCGCCCATCAGCTGGTGGCGGGCGAGCGGGTCGAGGTCGGCCATCGGCTCGTCCAGCAGCAGCAGTTCGGGCCGCTTGCCCAGCGCGAGGGCCAGAGCGAGCCGGGTGCGCTGGCCGCCGGACAGGGCACGGACCGCGGCGTCGCGCGGGAGCTCCCCGGCGATGCGTTCGGCGGTGTCCTGGTCCCAGGTGGCGGGGTTCAGCTCGGCGCCCGCCCAGAGCGTCGCGGCGACCGTCAACTGCGGGTACAGCGGCTTGTCCTGGGCCACGAAGGCCATCCGGGCACGGGCCTGGCCGGGCGCCGCGCCCAGCACCCGTACCGTCCCCTCCGACGGCCGCAGGAAGCCGGCCGCGAGGGCGAGCAGGGTGGACTTGCCCGCGCCGTTGGGCCCGACGAGGGCGCACACCCGCCCGGCGGGCAGCCGGAAGGAGCAGTCGCGCAGCGCCCAGCCCCTGCCTCTGCCCCGGTACTTCATTCCGAGGCCGGTGGCCTCGATCGCAGCGCCTGTCATCCGGCCTGATCCCCCTCGAAAGTCCTGTCCAGTACGGCGGTGAAGAGCGCGCTCACGTCGTCCTTCTCCAGCCCGGCCGCGCGGGCCCGGCGGGTCCAGTCGGCGAGTTCGGCGCGCAGCGGTGCGTCGTCGGCGGCCGCCGCGCCGCCGAGGGTCCGGGTGACGAAGGTGCCGAGCCCGCGCCGGGCCTCGACCAGGCCCTCGCGCTCCAGTTCCCGGTAGGCCTTGAGCACGGTGTTCGGGTTGATCGCGGTGGCTTCGACGACCTCGCGCGCGGTGGGCAGCCGGTCGCCGGGCTCCAGCAGGCCGAGGCGGAGCGCCTGCTTGGTCTGCTGGACGATCTGGAGGTACGTGGCGACGCCGCTGCGCCGGTCGATGCGGTACTCGACCGCTGCGGACTCTGCCATGTTCACCCCTTTCACTAATTGAGTAGTGAAAGAGTGGCGCAAGGAAGGGGCGGCGTCAAGCGACGCCGCCCCCGGGTGAGTTGTGCTTGTAGCCCCTTGCCTCAGGACTCCGTGCGGTACATCAGGTCCACCTCGTGCGTCACGAAGCCCATCCGCTCGTAGACGGCCAGCGCCGCCTTGTTGTCCGCGTCCACGTAGAGCATCGCGGTCGGCAGCCCCTGGGCGGCCAGATGGCGCAGCCCGATCGCGGTGAGCGCCTTGCCGAGTCCGCCGCCCTGCGCGTCGGGCAGGATGCCGACGACGTACACCTCACCGAGCTGCTCCTCGGCGTGCGTCTTCGTCCAGTGGAAGCCGATCAGCTCGCCGTCGCGCTCGGCCAGGAAGAACCCCTTCGGGTCGAACCACGGCTCCGCCTTGCGGTCGTCCAGGTCGCGCTGGGTCAGCGAACCCTGCTCCGGGTGGTGCGCGAAGGCGGCGCTGTTCACCGTGAGCCAGGCGGCGTCGTCCTCACCGGGCACGAAGGTGCGGACGGTGACGCCCGGCGGCAGCACCGGCTCACCGATGTCCAGCGGGGTCAACGGGCGGCGCAGCTGACGCAGTTCACGGAAGAGCGAGAGGCCGAGGACCTGTGCGAGATGCCGCGCCGCGGACTTTCCGCCGTGCGCCCACACCCGCAGCCGCTTCCCGGTCGCGGCGAGCAGCGCCGCGCCCAGCGCCCGCCCGTGTCCCTGCCCGCGGTACGCCGGATGCACGACCAGCTCGGCGGCCGGGGCCTCGACGGGGTCGGTGTCCTCCAGCTGCGCGTACCCGACCAGGACCGGGCCGCTGCTCAGCAGCAGATGCCGCACCCCCTCGCGCCGCCCGCCCCGCAGCTGCAGCCGCCCCTGCTCCGACACGGCCTGCCGGCCATCGGACCGGGCCGCCTCGGCGAGCAGATCGGATACGGCTTCCGCCTGCTCGGGGGAGAGTACTTCGAGCGTCCGGATCTCGCGTCCGGGGGCGGGGAGGGGTGTGTCAGTCGTCATGCCTACGAGCGTACGGGGCGGGGTGGGTGCCGGGGTGGTGTGCGGGTGCTTCGGGACTCAGGCCGTGGTCTGCGGCGTGTTCAGTACACCGTCGGCGATACGGGAGAGATCTTCGGCGCTGGGCAGCAGCTCGCGCACGCGGTCGGGCAGACCGGCGTAGGTGCTGACGGCCAGCGGCTGGTTGTGGCCGCGCAACGCGTACTCGACCATCGACCGGTCGCGGCTCTCGGCGATGAGAATGCCGATGGTGGGCCCGTCGAACTCCTTGTCCCGCACCAGATCGTCGACCACGGACACATAGAACCCGAGCTGCCCGAAGTGCTCGGGGTGAGCTTTTCGGGTCTTCAGTTCCATCACGACGTAGCAGTGCAGCTTGCAGTGGTAGAAGAGCAGGTCGATGCGGTATTCGCTGTCACCCACGACCACGGGGTACTGCCGCCCCACGAAGGCGAAGCCCACGCCCAGCTCGGTGAGGAACCTGATGAGGTGGGCCACGAGGGCGTCCTCCAGGTCCCGCTCCGTGTGCCTGCCACCCAGTTCGGTGAAGTCGAGCCGGTACGGGTCCTTGATGATCTCCTTCGCGGCCTCGGACCGTTCGGGGATGACGGCGTCGAAGTTGTTGAGCGCGGCGGCGTGGGAGAGGTGCAGGGCGTGATGGATCGCCGAGGTCAGATCGTCCCGGGACCAGCCGTTGCGGACTGCGTGCTGGGCGTAGAAGTTCAGTTCAGGGCGGGTTTTGCAGGCGGTCATGAGGGTGACGATGTGGCCCCATGGCAATTGCGCAACAGCCTGTTGCGCAAATCGTTCGGGCCATGTTCGAGCCATCTGCTGCATGTACTGAAGGCTCCGCGTGCTGAATCCCCGTTGGGTCGGGAACTCCGCCTTCAACTCGGCGGCAATGCGGGCGATGACCTTGGCGCCCCACTTCTCCTCCCGCTGTCGCGTCAGGATCGTCCGCCCGATCTCCCAGTACATCTGGAGCATCTCGGTGTTGACCTTCAGCTGGGCCCGCACATGCGCGCCCCGCACGATCGACTTCAGGTCGTCGATCATCTCGTGGAAGCCCGGTGGTAGTTCGGACGCCCGCTGGGCAGGTACGACGGCCTTGGATTCCGGTTCGTTGTCCATGGCGTACAGGCTTGCGTCGTACATGCATGCCGGGACGTTTCTGCCCGCATATGTGAGCCATACGAGTGACCTGTGGCTGTTTGGGTCCATACCCACCGCATGGCAACCAGTTCGTAACTCGGGATACCTGTCGCGCTACGCGCGTTGACCCTAGGCTGCGCACGAAGTCTCCAGACTCGTCACCACTTTCGAACCTCCCGCTGAACTCACAAGGGGACCGATGTCAGCGACACCGCAGAAGAACCGCGCGCCCCGGCGGGTGCTCGCCGCGGCGGCTGGGCTCGCCACCGTCGGCGCGCTTGTCGCCGCGATGCCGGCCGGCGCCCAGGACCGCCACGGCCATGGACACGGGCACGGGCACCACAAGCCGGGCCGTACCGTCGACGTACAGCTGCTGTCCTTCAACGACCTGCACGGGAACCTGGAGCCGCCGGACGGCACGGCGGGCAAGGTCTTCGAGACGCAGCCCGACGGCTCGCCCAAGGAGATTCCGGCCGGTGGCATCGAGTACCTCGCGACCTCGCTGCGCACCGCGCGCAAGGGCCACCCGTACTCGATCACCGCGGCCGGTGGTGACATGGTGGGCGCGAGCCCGCTGCTGTCCGGCCTCTTCCACGACGAGCCGACCATCGAGGCGCTCAACAAGATCGACCTCGATGTGACGAGCGTCGGCAACCACGAGTTCGACGAGGGCGCCACCGAGCTGGCCCGCCTCCAGAACGGCGGCTGCCACCCGGTCGAGGGGTGCTACGAGAAGAACAAGAAGTTCAAGGGCGCCGACTTCCCCTACCTCGCCGCCAACGTGACGAGCGAGAAGACCGGCAAGCCGATCCTCAAGCCGTACACGGTGTGGAAGAAGGACGGCGTCAGGATCGGCTTCATCGGGGTGACCCTGGAGGGCACGCCGAACGTGGTCACGGCCAACGGCGTCAAGGGCCTGAAGTTCCACGACGAGATCGAGACGATCAACAAGTACGCCAAGGAGCTGGACCGGCAGGGCGTCAAGTCCATCGTCGCGCTGATCCACGAGGGCGGGGCCCCGGCCTCCAGCTCGTACAACTACGACTGCGACAGCTCCGGCGCCGGTGACGGCATCTCCGGGCCGATCACCGACATCGCCAAGGGCATCACGCCCAAGGTCGACGCCCTGGTCACGGGCCACACCCACCAGGCGTACGTGTGCACGATCCCGGACCCGGCGGGCAACCCGCGCCTGGTCACCTCGGCGTCGTCGTTCGGCAAGGTCTACACGGACACGACCCTCACCTACGACCGCCGCACCAAGGACATCGTCCGTACGTCGGTGGAGTCGGCCGGTGCCTCGAACCCGAAGTCGGCGAACCACATCGTCAGCCGGGACCAGCGCAGGGCCTCCGACATGGAGTCCCTGATCGCCCGCTGGAACGCCCTCGCGGCGCCCATCGCGAACAAGCCGCAGGGCTACATCTCCGCCGACATCGTCGGCCGCGGCTCCAAGGCCCTTGAGAAGCCGCTCGGTGACGTGATCGCCGACGCCCAGCTGGAGGGCCTGGCCCCGGCGGACAAGGGCGGGGCGGTCGTCGCCCTCATGAACCCGGGCGGTATCCGCGCGGACCTGGTGTACGCGTCGCCCGACGGCAAGTCCGACGGGGTGGTGACGTACGGGGAGTCCTTCACCGTGCAGCCCTTCACCAACATGATGAACGTCGTCGACCTGACCGGCGCCCAGCTGGTCGAGACGCTCCAGCAGCAGGTCAGCGGTTCCAACGAGGCCAGCCCGAAGATCCTCCAGGTCTCGAAGGGCCTCACCTACACCCTGGACATGACGAAGACCGGCGCGGCCCGCGTGGTCACCGACACGATCAAGCTGAACGGCGAGGCGATCGACCCCGCCAAGAGCTACCGCGTCGCGATTAACGAGTTCCTGGCAGGCGGCGGCGACGGCTTCGCGGCCCTCGGCCAGGGCACGAACAAGCTGGTCGGCCCGTCCGACCTGGACGTCTTCAACGCCTACCTGGCGGCCCACTCCTCGGCCGCCGCACCGCTGGCCCCGCCGGCGACGGACCGGATCACGGTCATCCATTAACTCCCGTACGCGGGTGAGCGGGGCGGTGGGCCGGCGGGCCCACCGCCCTTCCGCGTTTCCACGGCCCGTTCAGGGCGCCGAACCGGCCCGCGAGAGCGTGAACCAGACCGCCTTCCGGTACGGGAAGCAGCCACCCAGCACGGTCATCCCCCAGGTGAACGCCAGCCGCTCCACGAGCAACAGCCCACGCCCGCCCTCCTGTTCACTCACCTCGCGGAAGGCCGGTGGCTCGGGCAGGGCCCAGTGCTCGTCGTCCGCTACGGAGACGGTGACCAGTTTGCGCTGGATGGTCACGCGGACCCGGATCAGGGACGTACGCGTGTGACGGTGGGCGTTGGTGACCACCTCCGTGACGCACAGACGCGCGTCGTCGACCAACCCGCAGTGTCTGCTGACGGTCAGCAGCGACGCGATGAAGTCACGCGAGAGCTTCGCGGCGCTGGACGTGTTCGGCAGGGCGAGCTGATAGATCTCGCCGCACTGTGGGCCCGGTGGCGTGGAGTATGCGGTGGCGTGGACGTGGGTCATGTCGTTCTCCCAACGCGGTGCGGTGCGAACGGGTGCGTCGCTTGCCGTCCGTGGCAATGGCCGTACGCAGACGCGGGTCAACATGCGTGTGTACGGCTGCACTTCGGGTCTACCGGCGTGCGGCGCGGTGTGTGGCGACCATAGCTGATGCGCCTCACGCGTTGGACGCATCTGTGTAATGTCATGAACGATGTGCGCCTCGATGGGTAACGGGCCACACTGACCCGGGGAGAGGAGAGATCGATGCCATCAAGGAAGGCGCCCACGGCGCGCCAGCGCCGACTGGGTGCTGAGATGCGCAAGATGCGTGAGCGCACGGGGCTTTCGCTCACGGAAGCGGGTGCGATGCTCAGCACGGACCGCACCACGGTGAGCAACATCGAATCCGGGCGGTTCGGTGTCAGCACCGAGCGGGTTCGTGCATGGGCCGAGCACTACGGGTGCTCCGACGAGGCATACATCGATGCGCTCGCGGAGATGGCGCGAGAGCGCATAAACGGCTGGTGGGAGGATTATCGGGGCGAGCTCACCAGCGACGCCCTCGACCTGGCCGAGTTGGAGCACCACGCCGCTGGCCTGCGCTCGGTCGAGATCATGCACATTCCTGGGCTGCTCCAGACCGAGGACTACGCGAGGGCCGTGTTCGCGGAGGCCGTCCCGCCGCTCAGCCCGACGCATCAACGGCGCTTGCTTTCCCATCGGCTGAAGCGCCGGGACGTGCTCGATCGGGTGGATCAGCCCCGGTGTGTGTTCCTGGTCCACGAGGCGGCACTGCGGATGGTCTACGGCGGCTCCGCCATTGCGCGCAGTCAACTCGACTATCTGCTGCTGCAGTCGGAGCGGGAAAACGTCGTCATCCGCGCGATCCCCTTCGCGGCGGGCGGTTTCCCGCACGCCAACAGTTCGGCACAATACCTCTACGGTCCCGTGCCACAGCTCGACACCGCGCAGACGGACACTGCGACCGGATCGGGGTTCCTGGACGCTGAAACAAGCCTTGAGAACTGGCGGGTTGCTCTGAGTCGGACCGAAGAGCGTTCCCTCGACCCGGAGAAGACACGGGACTTCATTCGTACCATCGCACTACAAGTATGAAGGCGTGAGAACAATAGAAATCCAGTGGCGAAAGTCGTCGAAGTCATCGAATGCCGATGGCAATAACTGCCTTGAGCTGGCCGAGTACGGTGGCGAGATCCTGATGCGCGAGAGTGACAACCCGGGCGTGGTCATCCGTACGACCCGTGCCAAGCTCCGTGCCTTCCTCGGTGGCGCCAAGGAAGGCGAGTTCGACGATCTGGCCTGATCTCTAGCGCTCTTGCTTCGGGCGGTTCCCATCGGCGCAGGTGGGGGCCGCCCTTGGCGTATCCGGGTGGCTTGGATTAGACGGTCGAGCTGCACACGTCGACTATCTGCACCTCACGCGTTAGACGTCAAACGCTTGAAACGGGATCGCTTAAAACGCTAGCTTCGGGTGGTGCCTCCAGTCGGCTCGGCTCCTCGGTGAGTCATGCCCGGAGTGCCCAACTCTGTTCAATTATGCGCCAGTTGAACGGGGTTCCCGAAGGGTCGTCCCGCGCCTGCCGCTCGTCACGCCGGCCGCAGGTGCGGGGCGGTCCCGATGTGGCGCCAGGAGGAATTCCGTGCGCGAGCAACAACCCGTACCCTCCGCAACGCGCGTGTTCTGGTGCGAGCGGGTCACCTACCGCACGATGGAGGCGGACGAGATCGCCGAGGTGTCCCGGCACATGTCCCTCGACCCCGCCGAGGCCGTCCGCTTCATCCGGCTGAACGTGCGGGCGCTGGCCGCTGATCTGCCGCCCATGGAGCGGCATCGGGCGCTGAGTTGGGTCGACGGCGGCGGATGCGTCGGCGCCATCGGCTCCCTCCATCGCGGCGAACCCTGCGGCTTCTCGCTGAGTCACCGGGGCGCCTGGATCGAGTGGACCGTGCGCCCTCAACTCTCCTTCCATGTCTACGGTGCGGCCGACGTGGCACCGCCCACGCCTTGCGAGGGATGTTGACCGGTCGGGCGCTTCTCCACGGCGACGGATGGGAGCGCCCCTGTGTGCGACTGGTCGGTGGATGTCCCGCCGTACCGCGAGGCGACTTCGACGTCGATAGCGCCCCCATCCTTGACTGCAAACGCCTCCTCGCCACCGATCAGAGCCAGCCTCGCTGCGTTGTGCCACGTCATAAGCGAGCCAGCGTTGGCCGATTGCTGATTGCATCAGCGATGTTCGAGTTGGTGGAGAAGAGCGTGCGAACGGTTGTTCAAACCTCCGGAAGTCCCTGACGTCGAGGGCAACCGGCACGAGGGGGGCTCTTCATGGTGGCGTGGGACATCAGGCCGCAGGGTGTGCAGGGGCAGTTGAGGGTTGTCGGTGTGCATGCCGGTGATCTGGAGAAGGCTCTGACGGCTTTGATGGCGACGGTGTCGGAGGCGGCTCAGGCGGCGGGTACGGCGGTGCCGGGAGCGCAGGCGGTCACGCACCTTCAGGGTCCGGTGGCTGCGGGTCAGGCGCCGTTGTCCCGTCAGGCGATGGGGCCGGTGGCCGCGGCGCTGGGTGAGTATCTGGGTGAGCGCAAGAAGGACCTGAAGGCGGCGGCCGAGCGGATCGAGGCGTCCGTGCTGGGTGCGGTCGAGGCGACCAACGCGTACTGCGAGGGTGATCTGGAGACGGCCAGGCACGCGCAGGACGCGGCGAAGGCCGTGCGCCTGGACGTCCTCAAGGGCATGCAGGGGCACCGGTGAGTGACACCGAGCCGGTCGACCCGGTGGGGATACCGGTCTTCACCGGTGACCTGGCCCTGCTCGACACGAAGGTGACGACTCTGTCGGGCCACGGGGCCGCGATCGCGACGGCTGCCGGTGATGTGCACAGCAGCTTCGGCGGGCTGAGCGCCTTCTACAAGGCGCCCGAGGCGGAGCAGTTGTTCGCGACGACCAGGCCGGTGGCGGAGACCGGGCTGTCTCTGAGTTCGGACCTGTGCGTCATCGCCGGTGCGCTCAGTACGTACTCGGACGATGCGTTCCCGCTGGTGGAGAAGCTCAGGGAGCTCAAGCGGGACGCGGTCGCCTTCCGGGTCAAGGCCGAAGGCGACGACAAGTGGCGCGAGGACGGTGACCTGGTCGAGGAGAACAACCGGCGCCGTGGCGAGATAGCCGAGGTCTGGACCGCCTTCCAGGAGGTGGAACGGACCTGTCACGCCAAGATCGTCGCCCTGGTCGGCGGCAAGGCGCTGAAGATCGATGACGGCTCCGGCAAGAAGGGCACCTACGGGTACGACGCCGAGGCCCTCAAACAGGCCAAGAGCCTGCCCTGGGGAGAGGCGGTCGAAGAGTCGACGCCCTGGTGGCAGGTCTGGGAGCACGCCTACGACTTCGGCAAGGGCTTCCTCGTCGACGGGGTCTGGGGCACTCTCAAGGGCCTGGGCACCCTGGTCGGCTTCGAGGGCGGGGACGCCGCGCAGGAGGCATGGACCGGTCTGGCCAAACTCGCCACCGGGCTCTCCCCCGCCGTGATGCTCGTCCTGCACGCCCTGCCCGGCGACCACTCCGCCTGGATACGCGACTCGCAGACCGCGGTGAAGGAGACCGGCAAGGCCCTGATCGCCTGGGACCAGTGGGGCAGCAACCCCTCCCGCGCCGCCGGAGCGGTCACCTTCAACGTCCTGACCACCGTCTTCACCGGCGGCTCCGGAGGCGCAGCAGCAGGCGCCGGCAAAGCCGGCCTGGCAGCCAAGGCCCTCTCCCTCACCAGCAAGACCGCCCGCGCCGTGGACCCCATGACCTACGTCTTCAAGGGCGCAGGCGTCGGGCTGAGGAGGATCGGCGACGTCATGGCCGGCCTCAAGGGCCTGGGCCACGTCGAGTTCCCGCCCCTCCCCGACCACGTCATCACCCTCCCCGAAGGCACCCTCGGACTCCCCGACGGCACGCTCCACCTCCCCGAAGGCGCCGCCGTCCCCGAAGGCGCGACCACCCTCCCCAACGGGACCGTCAAACTCCCCGACGGAGCCGTAGCACTACCCGAAGGGACGGTCAGATCCCCCTTCGACGAAGGCGCTCCGTACCTCGACCGCCACGGGAATCTCTACAACGAAGACGGCACCCTCGCCCAACACACCGACCAAGCCCACCAACAACCCCGTGCACAGGCCCCGGACCCCCTACGCGAACCGGCCCTGACCGGCGCAGGCGCCCATACCGGCGATGACGCCACCCGCCTCGGCAACGACCTGGGCGACCTCGGCCGGCCCCGAGCCGAGGCCCCAGGCGGTGGCGCGGGCAACCACTTGCCGGACAGCAACCCCCACCACGCACCCGGCGGCGGCACCGGCGACAACACACCCCACAACCACCTGGACAACAGTGGTCACAGCGACGTGCCAAGCCGAGACCACGGATCCGACAACCCAGCGGTTCCGCACCAGGGCGAACACGGGGAAGGCATGGGAACGGCCGCCCACGCCTCGCAGGCCCCGGAGGGATCGAGCGGGGTATCCGACCACACCGCCGGCTCGGCTTCCAGTCCGGAGGAAGCCCTCTCCCCCACCACACACGTGGGCGAGAGCGGAGCCGTTCCACCTCCTGGGCACGGCCAGAAGCTCATGGAGCAAATTGACGCTAATGGGCCTCGCGTGACCAAGACGGGCGGCGTCATCACCCACATCGACGGACGGCCTGTCGCCGACTACCTCGACGAACTGGCCCAGCAGCGAGGAGCCGCGTACCGAGATGCGCGAGACTCAGGCGCCTTCCCCAGGAAGCAGACGGGCGCATGCGTGGGGTCCGTGATGGACGTTCGGACAGGAACAATCATCGAAGGCATCAACGGCAAAAGGGAAGTCGTCATCAAGAAGGGCGACCTGCACCCCACCCTGAAGGACAGACTGGACAAGATCGGAGACCCTCCGCCGCACGAGGACGACCCGCTGGGCCATGCCGAGGTGAAGGCCGCCAACGAACTGCTCTGGATGCGCACGCGACAGGGCCTGCCGGACGGCGCCGCGGCTCTCGCCGAGATGCGAGCGGCCGTCGACTTTCCGTACCTCAAAGACGTCTCGACGGGCCTCCCAGGCAGGCGGGCGCCCTTCTGCGCGAACTGCAACCATATGTTGGAGGGGCTGCCCAGCCGCCACGGCAGGTTTACCGGCTTCCCGCCGAGTGATGAGAATTGGATTTCCTGATGAATTCTGTAGTGCGAATCGATGTCGATGCACCGGATGTCGACATGGACGATGCTCAGCGAGTGACCTATCGGGGAGAACCCTTCACTGGCGAAGTAGCCGAGTACCAGAGCGGACACCTGATCAGCCTGGACGAGCACACTGACGGGGTGCCGAACGGACTGTCCCGCGAGTGGTACCAGGACGGGACGCTTCGTTCCGAGGGGGTCGTCCGGGGCGGTCGCGCTCTGGGTGAATTCAAGGAGTGGCACCCCAACGGGGTTATGAAGTCCCGCAAGTTCTTCGACAGAGACGCCGCTTCTCTCCGCGAAGAGGAGACTTGGGACGAGCACGGCGTCCTGCTGACCTCGTGGCGCCGTGACGACAGCTGAACAGAGCGCAGTGGGGCTCCGCCGTCGCGCACTCGAAGGTCATTCGACGGCGGCGTGTTCACACCGGAAGGATTGCCTCGCCAGTACGCCCGTCGCTCGTTGGACCTGGGGACGCGACGACACTGCGGACGTACTCGTCCAGTGCATCCATGATTCGCTGGCCACTTATTCCGTCCTTTCCACACACCGACTCGCATGCAGCGAGCCAGAGATCCAGATCTCTGTCACAGAGTTGGGAAGATCGAACAGCTACCTTTTCCGGGGTGAGCTACCGACCGGGGAGGGGGGTGTCGACCGAGGTCTCCGAAATCCTTGCCCGGATTGTCGAGGCGGAGCTTCGCCCTGGCAGGATTGGTTCGGTGGACACTTCCGTTGAGTGCACCGGTCTCGTCTGGCTGCACGATGCTTACGAGCGCGGACTCAGTCCCATGGCGGCGCTGATCGAGTTCAGGAGCGTACCGGACGCTCCGGTGGCAGGGGTGCTGGTAGGGGAAGTGCCCCTGGAAGTGAGTGAATTCTGGGAGCTGCGCGAGCTGGCCTGCCAGTGAGCAAGTACCAGTGCGTCCGAGCTGTGGGGCAGACCGGGAGGAGCACTGCGATCGCCGCTACCCATCTCCGACGCCACCGCGCTGCGACGCCTCACGATCCCCGGCTCACACGACTCCGGTGCCCGCTCGGTGGGTCGGCGGGCCCACCGCCCTTCGCGTGCGTGGCCCGGACCGTCTTGCTGTACGGGAAGCCGCGGCACCTACGATCGAGGCGTGACCATCACGTACGAGTGGTGCGGCGACTTCGACAACGCCTCCCTCAACGCACTGCACGCCGAGGGCTTCGGTCACCCGGTCGCCGGGACCGACTGGCGGGCACAACTTGAGCGGCACAGCCTGGGCTGGGTCTGCGCGTGGGAGGACGGCGGCCTGATCGGGTTCGTCAACGTCGTCTGGGACGGCGGGGCCCATGCCTTCCTCCTGGACACGGTCGTCGCCGGGCACGGCCGGGGGAGAGGGGTCGGCGCCGCGCTCGTGGCGAAGGGCGCCGAGGAAGCCCGTGCCGCGCGGTGCGAGTGGCTGCACGTCGACTTCGAGGCGCACCTGCGTCCGTTCTACCTCGATGCCTGCGGCTTCGAGGAGACGGCGGCCGGGTTGATCGCCCTCTGATCACAAGGGCCGCGGGGCCCGGTCGTACCTGCGCATCAGGTCGGGGAGCCGTTCGGTCCCGGCGGCCTTGTGGGTGCGGACCTCCGCCAGCTCCTGCGGGTGTGCGGCGATGGCGGCGTTCTCGTACTCCGCCTCGACAGCGAAGTTCACCCCCAGCAGATTGGTCCGCAGCTTGCAGGCGATGTCGGCGGTCGCGACGGCGACCTCCGCTCGGCTCGGCCGGGCGCTCAGCAGGTTCCAGCGCGGGTCCTCGATCGCCGCGTCGGGGTCGCGGTAGGTGAACCCCTTGCCCCGCATGCAGGAGGACCACTTCCGGTTCACCGCCGCGACGCGGGGGTCGGAGCGCGAGCGGTCGAACGCCTCGCCGCGCAGCCGGGCGACCAGGTCGTAGCCCCGCTGGGCCTTTGCCGTTCGGTCCCCGTGCACGGTGCGCTCGGCCAGGCCGGCGCATCCGCCGTCGGGAACGTCCTTGTCCTGTACGGGTGTTGTCATCCTCCGTCCGTCGGGTGCACGGCCCGACAGCACTTCGCGTTCCGGGACCGAAAGGGCGGTGGAGACCTGTGGGGCACGGGTTCCGGAAGGCTCCTCGCCGAGGTGGTATCCGCGCCGTGCGGCGATGGTCCGCTCGCTGATTCCGTAGCGGCGCGACTCGTACTCACGCCAGGTCGCGACCGTGGTGCCGATGTAGTCCGACGACAGGTGGGGCAGGTAGCGGAAGCCGTAGCCGCGCATGCAGTGCTGCTGCACGCGGTAGACGAGGTACTCGCCGGTGGCCTGTTCCCCGGGTGTCGGCAGGTACACGTTCAGCGGCAGGCGGAGGCCCACCGTGGTGGTCGGTGCGGGCGTGGCGACGGGCGGTCGGACGGCCGGTGTGCCCGGCGGTCCGCCGCCGCAGGCGGAGACGAGGAACGGGGTGGCGAGTGCGGCGGCGGACAGTACGGCGAGCCATGCCGTACGGAGCCGGAACGCGGCCCGTTCCGTGTACACGCGTGGTGCTGTCACGATCAACTCCTCGTTCTGTCCGCTCTGGTGGCCGTCCGGCCGGGGTCGTCCGCCCCGCACTGCGTGTGAGGTGCGGGGCGGGCGGTTGTGCGGGGCGGGCCGGCTCAGGCGCAGCCGTCCACCCGGATCGAGGCGTTGTCGTTACGGAGGTCCTTCAGGTTCCCCGCGTGTCCGGCCCGGAGCCAGTTGGTGTTGCCGTGGAAGTCGGTCTTGGAGAAGACCGTGACGTGGCAGTTGGTGGTGTTGTTGCCCATGGAGGCCGCGTTGTCGCGCACCACCTGCCCGGCGCCGGCCGAGCCCGTGCCGTGGTTGGCGAACTTGTTCCCGGCGAGGTCTGCGTCGGACGTCCGGGTCGGTGTCCAGCTCGCATTGGTGAGGTTGGGGCTGTAGTAGAGGCACATATAGGTGCCGCAGGGCTGCCAGAACGACGGCCAGATGTCGACGTTCTCCGATGACGCACTGGCCGCCGGAGCGAGCCCGAGCGTGACGGCGCCGACCGCGGCCACGGCAGTGGCCGCCAGGGTCGTCCGCTTCAGGGAGAAGGTTCGTAACAGGTTCATCTGTGACTCCTGTGATTCCTGTGGTTCTCGTGCGTGCGGATGGACTGCCCGGACACTCGGCTCCCGCAGCCGCCTGGACGGCTGCGGGAGCCCACCCCCGTCGGTCCGGGCCCGGCCCGGTGCGAGCGGTTCGCACGGGGCCGAATTGGTGCTTCCGCCCGAGGAGGGCCGAGGCCACCCTCGAATGCGTTGCGTGTCCCATGGTCGGGACCGGGCCGGAGGACGGCGATCTATTCGGTTCTGGCCGAACCATGGGGCGACACCGGGAGCGGCCCGGCGCCGGAAAGAGGGGGGACGGATGCTCAGTGTGCGATTCACGCCCGAGGACCTGTTGGGGGTGACGTTCGCGACCGGGCCTGCGCCGCTGATGGAGCTGGTCCTGGTGGCCGCGATGGCTCAGCGGGAGGTCTCGCCGGTCTTCGGACGGTGGCAGCGCACGGTCCGGGCGGGCTTTCCGCGCGAGGCGCGCAGGCTGCTGGAGCTGGTGCCGCCGACGGCGACGGGGCCGATGTTCCTCGATCCGGTGAGCCGAGGACTGGAGGACGGCCTGGACGCGGTTCTGTCGGCCCCCACGGACACCGTCCGTGGCGAACTGGACAGGGTCTGCCGGACGAGCCGTCCGGTCACCCCGTGGCTTCGCGGGCTGGCGGACCGGGACACGGCCGTCTGGCAGGAGCTGGAGCAGTCGCTCCGGTCGGCGTACACGGGCCTCGTGGCCCCGTCCTGGAGCCGTATCCGGTCGGGCTTCGACGCCGAGCGCGCCTGGCGTACCCGGCAGCTCGCCGAACACGGGATGCGCGCGACGCTGGCCGGTCTCACCCCTGGTGGCCGCTGGCACGGGACGACCCTGGTCCTCGACTGCGCCAAGGAGGCCGAGGTCACCCTGACCGGACATGGCCTGGTGCTGCTGCCGTCCGCCGTGTGGGACGGCCCGCCCCTGATGGCTGTGCACGACGACGCCCCGAGCGTCTTCATCTACCCGGCGCTGACACCGCTGCCGCTGCTGGGCGCCCGCGACGGCGAGGACCATCCGCTGAACGCCCTGCTGGGACGGACCAGGGCCGCGGCTCTCGGCCTGCTCACCCAACAGCTCACCACCACGGACATCGCCCGGGAACTGGACATCAGCAAGTCGTCGGCCTCCGAACACGCGAAGGCGCTCCGGGACGCACGACTCATCGTCACCCAGCGCGAGGGCAAGGCGGTCTGGCACTCCTGCACCCCGCTGGGGCTGGACCTGCTCACGGGTTCGGCCTGAGCCCGCGAGGCGGCACCGCCTCCGTGACGCGGCACCGCCTCCGTGACGCGGCACCGCCTCCGCGACGCGGCGCTGTTCCCGAAGTGACGTGCACCCGCCATAATCTGACGGCTGACCCCCACGGCAGACGGAGGCAACCCCCGCATGAGCCCGTACACCGCCACTCGCCGGAACTTCCTGGCCGGCGCACTCGCCGCCACCGCCACCGTCCTGATCGGCGCGGGCCCCGCCGGTGCCGAGGCCCGCCAAGTCCGCACCACCCAGGACTGGATGGGCGCCATCCCCGACGCCACCGCGCTGCAACGCCTCACGATCCCCGGCTCGCACGACTCCGGCGCCCGCTACGGCGGCCCGTGGACCGAGTGCCAGAACACCACGATCGCCGAGCAGTTGAACAGCGGCATCCGCTTCCTCGACGTGCGGTGCCGGATCACCGGTGGCTCGTTCGCGATCCACCACGGGGCCTCGTATCAGAATCTGATGTTCGGCGATGTGCTGGGTGCCTGCTGGGACTTCCTGGCGGCCCACCCCACCGAGGCCGTGCTGATGCGGGTCAAGCAGGAGTACTCGGAGGAGAGCGACGCGGCGTTCCGAGCGGTCTTCGACGACTACCTCGACAACCGGGGCTGGCGGCCGCTGTTCCGTATCGATTCGGCACTGCCCTCGCTGGGTGAGGCGCGGGGCAAGGTCGTGCTGCTGGCCGACAACGGTGGGCTGCCCGGTGTCCGGTACGCCGACTCGGAGCTCTTCGACATCCAGGACGACTACATGGCGGAGCCGTTCGCCAAGTACCCGAAGATCGAGGCCCAGTTCCGCAAGGCCGCCCAGCAGCCCGGGAAGCTGTACATGAACTACGTCAGCACGGCCGCCCTGATGCCGCCGCGCTGGAACGCGGACCGGCTCAACCCGCAGGTGCAGTCGTTCCTGGACGGCTCGGAGGCAGCCGGCTGGACCGGCCTCGGCATCGTCCCGCTGGACTTTCCCGCCACCCGGTCGGGCCTGGTGGAGTCGCTGATCCGGCACAATCCAGGGGTCTGAGGCCCCGCGCTCACAGCCCCGGCGGCGGCTGCGGTGCTCCCGGCAGCCGGATCGAGGCGACCGTGCCCGGACCGTCCGCCGCCGGGCGCAGGGTGATCTCGCCGCCCGACTGCTGGACCGTGCGGGCGACGATCGACAGCCCCAGGCCCGAGCCGGGGAGCTGGCGGGCGGAGGGGGAGCGCCAGAAGCGTTCGAAGACGTGGGGGAGTTCGTCGGCGGGGATGCCGGGTCCCTGGTCCCGTACGGTCAGTTCGCCGTCGCGCAGGGCGATCTCGATCGTGCCGTGGGGCGGGCTGAACTTGACCGCGTTGTCCAGGACGTTGACCACCGCCCGTTCCAGCGCGGAGGGCTCGGCCCGTACGTACCAAGAGGTCAGGTCCGCCCTGATGGTCAGTTCGGGTCCGCGCAGCCGGGCGCGTTCCAGGGCCGTGTCCGCGATGTCGTGCAGCGCGACGACCTGGAGCGGGCCGGGGCCGGGGGCGTCGGGGCGGGCCAGTTCCTGGAGGTCGCCGATGAGCGAGGCCAGCTCGGTCATCTGTGCCTTGACCGACGTCATCAGGGCCCTGCGGTCGTCGGGCGGGATGGCGCGGCCGGTGTCGTCGCTGCGGGCGAGGAGCTCGATGTTGGTGCGCAGGGACGTCAGCGGCGTCCGCAGCTCGTGGCCCGCGTCCGCGATCAGCTGGGACTGGCGGTCGCGGGAGCTGGCCAGGGACTCGGTCATCGAGTTGAAGGAGCGGGACAGCCGGGCGATCTCGTCCTCGCCGTCGACCGGGATGCGGACGGTGAGGTCCTCGGTACGGGCGACGTGCTCGACGGCCTCGGTGAGCTCGTCGACAGGGCGCAGGCCGGTACGGGCCACCCAGAGACCGGCCGCGCCCGCGCCGACGGCGCCGATACCGGCGACGGCCAGGAGTACCCAGGCGAGGGTGGACAGCGGGTCGTCGATCTCGCTCATCGGACGGGCGACGGAGACCGCGAAGCTTCCCGGGACCAGGCCGGGCGCCGGGTTACGGGTCTCGTACGCGTATGTGTACACGCGCATCTTCTTGCCGCTCTTCGTGCTGGCCGTGTGCAGGGCGTTGTCCCGCACACCGGCGGCCACGGCGATGTCGGCGGCCGTCACGCCGATCGGCGAGGCCCCGGCGGAGGTGCAGGTGCTCCCGGACACGGTGACGAGCTGCACGGTGTACGTCCCTCCGACCGGCGGGACGGTCGCCCGGTCGGGGTGGGTGCATGCGACGAACAGCTGCTGCATGTAGACCTCGCTGACCGAGACATTGCGCAGCGAGGCATCCATCTGGTTCTCCAGCTGCACCTTCGTCACGAACCAGCAGGCCGCCGCGACCGCCGCCACCGCGACCGCCACCGCCGTCGCCACCAGCAGCGCGAGCCGTGAGCGCAGCGGCAGGGCGCGGAGCCGGTGCAGGGTGCCGGTCATCCGTCACCGCCGCCGGAGCGGAGCGCGTAGCCGACCCCCCGCACCGTGTGCACGAGGCGCGGTTCGCCGCCCGCCTCCGTCTTGCGGCGCAGGTACATCACGTACACGTCCAGGGAGTTGGAGCTCGGCTCGAAGTCGAAGCCCCACACCGCTTTCAGGATCTGCTCGCGGGTCAGCACCTGCCGCGGGTGGGCCAGGAACATCTCCAGGAGGGTGAACTCCGTGCGGGTCAGCTCGACCCGGCGGGCGCCCCGGGTGACCTCGCGGGTGGCGAGGTTCATCCGGAGGTCCGCGAAGGCCAGCACATCGTCGTCGGGGACGCCGCCGCCCGCCGCGGTCGCGTACGAGCTGCGGCGCAGCAGGGCCCGGATGCGGGCGAACAGCTCGTCCAGTTCGAAGGGCTTGACCAGGTAGTCGTCGGCGCCCGCGTCGAGACCGGTGACCCGGTCGCCGACGGTGTCGCGGGCGGTGAGCATCAGGATGGGGGTGGTGGTGCCCGTGGAGCGGAGCCGGCGGGCGGCGGTCAGGCCGTCCATCCGGGGCATCTGGATGTCGAGGACGATGAGGTCGGGGGCGTACGACTCGGCCCTGGCGAGGGCGTCGAGACCGTCGACGGCCACCTCGGTGCCGTAGCCCTCGAACGCGAGACTGCGTTGCAGGGCCTCGCGTACGGCGGGCTCGTCGTCGACGATCAGGATGCGCTGCGGATCGTCTTCGGCGGGGCTCATCGCTCGTTGTCCTCTTCTCGTTCCCGTACTGCTGTGCCTTCCGCCTCTCAGCCTCGCACGGCCATGGCGCGTCGTCGTGCGGCCCGGCGCCCGCGACCGGTGGTGGCACGGACCTCCGGGGCCCGGCGAGGCCCGTGCGCGGCCTGTTCCGTGACGAGGGCGAGGGGCAGAGCCAGGTCGGCCGGGCCGGTGGGGGTGTGGGCGGGGTGGTGCATGAGTGTCTCCTCAGGAATTGTTGCCGGCCCGCAGGGTGTCGAGGTCGGCCTTGAGCGTGTTCACCGGGATGGCGAAGCCGAGACCCACGCTGCCCGCGCTCGAACTGTCGGATCCGCCGGCCGAACTAGCCGAGTACATGGCGGAGTTGATGCCGATGATCTCGCCGTTCATATTGATGAGCGCGCCGCCGGAGTTGCCGGGGTTGAGCGAGGCGTCGGTCTGGATGGCCTTGTACGTGGTGGTGGAGTTGCCGGTGTCGCCGTTGAACTGCCGGCCGCCGAACTCGAACGGCCACTGCTCGCCGCCGCTCTGCCCGTTGCCGCCCTGCCCCTGGCCGCTGCCGTCCTCCTTGGCGACGGTGACATCGCGGTCGAGGGCGGAGACGATGCCGCTGGTGACGGTGCCGGTGAGGCCCTCGGGCGAGCCGATCGCGACGACCTGGTCGCCGACCGCGACCGCCGAGGAGTCGCCCAGCGTGGCCGTCTTCAGGCCGCTCGCACCCCGGAGCTTGATGAGCGCGAGGTCCTTGGCGGGGTCGGTGCCGACCACGTCGGCGGTGTACGTCCTGCCCGTGCTGAGCGACACCTTGATCGACGAGGCGCCGGAGATGACGTGGTTGTTGGTGACGATCTCGCCGTCGGAGGTGATGATCACGCCGGAGCCGGTGGATTCGCCCGCGGTCGAGGTCGCGTTGATCTCGACGATCATCGGCGAGACGGCCTTGGCGACACCGGCGACGGTGCCCTTGCTGCTCTGCGAGACGGTGGTGCCGGGGATGACACTGTCGGCCGCGCTGTTCGAGCCGTTGCCGGTGAGCTGCTCGATGACGGTGGCGGTGCCGCCGCCGACGATCGCCGCCGCGATCGCCACGGCCGCCAGCAGGGCGACCGGCCGCCTGGCCCGGTGCCGGGGCGCGGCCGGCTCCGGCGGCGCGGGCGGCGGGAAGGCGGGTCCGCTGCCGCCGTCGCCACCGTGCCCGTCGCCACCGTGCCCGTCGGCGCCGTTCCCGCCGGGCCACACGGTGGTTCCGGGGCCCGTCGCGATCGGCTGCGCGGGCCGGTATGACGGCGGCGGCGGGTAGGCCGCGTCGCCGTTGCCGTACGAGGGGTACATCGGGTACTCGCCGCTCGGGCGCTGGCTCTCTGTCATGCCTACGAGCGTGTCCGGCGAAGATGAGAGAAGCCTGAGCACGTCCTGAGAAGCCCGGCAGAACCTCGTATGCCCGATATAAGGAGTGGCGGCCCGAGGCCCGGCCTACCTGGCCGTCGGCTCCCCGCAGCCGCAGGAGCGCCGTACCACCAGCGCCGAGGGGAACTGCTTCAGCCGCTCCCGCCGCGACCCCGACACCCGCAGCGAGTCGTCGAGCACCAGGTCCACCGCGGCCCGTGCCATCGCCGGGCGGTCCGAGAAGACCGTCGTCAGCGGCGGATCGGTCAGACCGGCTTCCTTCACGTCGTCGAAGCCCGCCACCGCGAGCTCCCCGGGCACATCGATCCGCAGCTCGCGCGCGGCCCGCAGCACACCGATGGCCTGGTCGTCCGTCGAGCAGAAGATCGCCGGCGGCCGGTCCGGCCCGGCGAGCAGCTTCAGCGCCACCTGATAGGCGTCGTAACGGTTGTACGGGGCCTGGAAGAGCCGCCCCTCCGTCGAGCGTCCCGACTCGTGCATCGCCCGGCGCCAGCCCTCGACGTGGTCGGCGACCGGGTCACCGACCGCCGGGGTGGACTCCACGCCGCCGAGGCAGGCCACGTACTCGTTGCCGTGCTCCAGCAGATGCCGGGTGGCGAGCTGGGCCCCGCCGACGTCGTCGGTGACGACCGCGACGTCGTCGATCGCCTCCGGCCGCTCGTGCAGCAGCACGACCCGCGCGTCCCACGCCTCTATCTCGGCCGCCGCCCGCTCGCTGGGGCCCTGGCTGACCAGGATCAGGCCGGAGACCCGCATGCCGAGGAAGGCCCGCAGATAGTGGACCTCGCGCTCGTCGCGGTAGTCGGAGTTGCCGACGAGCACCATCTTCCCGCGCTCGGCGGCGGCCTGTTCGACCGCGTGCGCCATTTCCGCGAAGAACGGCTGCCGGGCGTCCGGCACGATCATCCCTATGAGATCGGTCCGCCGCGAGGCCATCGCCTGGGCAACCCGGTCCGGCCGGTAGCCCAGCTCCTTGATCGCGGCGAGTACCCGCTCGCGCGTGGCCGGGGCGACCGGCCTCGGTCCGTTGTTGATGACGTAGCTGACGACCGCGGTCGACGTCCCCGCCAGTCTCGCCACATCGTCCCGCGTCACCTTGGCCACGCGCGGCAGTCTACGCGGATATACCTACCTTCCGGCAGGCCGGACCGGGGCTTCTTCCGGCATCCCGGCAGCCCGTGACTGCTCCGAACGGGTTACGGGTTCGGCGGCCGCCCTCGCCGCGGCCCGGTCCTTCGCCTCCTCGGCCGCGCGCTCCACCTTCTCGGGTGCCACGAAGCGGTAGCCGACGTTGCGGACCGTGCCGATCAGCGACTCGTGTTCGGGGCCGAACTTGGCGCGCAGCCGCCGCACATGGACGTCGACCGTGCGCGTGCCGCCGAAGTAGTCGTAGCCCCAGACCTCCTGGAGCAGCTGGGCGCGGGTGAAGACCCGGCCCGGGTGCTGCGCCAGGTACTTGAGCAGTTCGAATTCCTTGAAGGTCAGGTCCAGGGCCCGGCCCTTCAGCTTCGCGCTGTACGTGGCCTCGTCGACCGAGAGGTCGCCGTTGCGGATCTCCATCGGGGAGTCGTCGGCGGTGTTCTGCTGCCGGCCGGTGGCCAGCCGCAGCCGGGCCTCGACCTCGGCCGGTCCCGCCGTGTCCAGCAGCACGTCGTCGATGCCCCAGTCGGCGGTGACGGCCGCGAGACCGCCCTCCGTCACGACGAGGATCAGCGGACAGCCCGGTCCGGTGGACCGCAGCAGCTGGCAGAGCGACCGCACCTGGGGGAGATCGCGGCGGCCGTCGATCAGGATGACGTCGGCACCGGGGGTGTCGACGAGAGCGGGGCCTTCGGCCGGCGCCACCCGCACGCTGTGAAGCAGGAGACCGAGGGCGGGAAGCACCTCCGTCGACGGTTGAAGGGCATTCGTCAGGAGCAGCAGTGAACTCATCGCCGCCCACCTGCCTGGGTCGTCGGTCGATGATCGTGCACGGTTCGCTCGCCCATTACGTCGGTCCTCCTCGTTCCCTGCGAGAGGGGCACTCCCGGGCCGGGCCCGGGGGAGTATGCGGCACTTCTTCGTACGTTTCGTGCTGGTCCCACGGGTGCGGCCCCGCGCCCTGGGACCGCTGAGCTTGTGGAAACGTCGCCGTAACAACGCCTGGAAAGCACAAAAGGACCCGGGGGCTGCTCTGCCCGGATCCTCTTCCCAGCACAATAGCCCACATGAGTTCTGTGTCCGAGGGGCGATTTCGGAGTTCCGCTGTTCCCTCGATCACGCCGGGTCCCCTGCGCACCACATTGCGTACCGATGACGGGGTGCGGATCGAGGCGGTGTACGAACCGTGTACGGCGGGTGCCGGGGTCGCTGCGGGGGCATCCTTCGACGGTACTGCGATCGTGCTCGCGCACGGTTTCACCGGCTCGGTGGACAGGCCCGCGGTGCGCCGTGCCGCCGGGGTGTTCGCCGGGCGTGCGGCCGTGGTCACGTTCTCGTTCCGGGGGCACGGCGGGTCCGGCGGGCGGTCGACGGTGGGCGACCGCGAGGTGCTGGATCTGGCGGCGGCGGTGGCGTGGGCGCGGGCGCTCGGACACCGCCGGGTGGTGACCGTCGGGTTCTCGATGGGCGGCTCCGTGGTGCTGCGGCACGGGGCGCTGTACGCGGCGCGGCCGGCGGACTGTGCGGAAGCCGGTGGCGTTGCGAAGCGCGAGGGGCGCACCGGGGCACGTACGGAGGCGCCCGCGGATGCGGTGGTGGCCGTGAGCGCCCCCGCCCGCTGGTACTACCGGGGCACGGCCCCGATGCGCCGCCTGCACTGGGTGGTCACCCGCCCCATGGGCCGGATGGTCGGCCGCTACGGCCTGCACACCCGGATCGACCGCAACGCTTGGGATCCGGTGCCGCTCTCGCCGGTCGAGGCCGCCGGGCTGATCGCCCCGGCGCCGCTGCTGATCGTGCACGGCGACCGGGACCCGTACTTCCCGCTGGACCACCCGCGCTCGCTGGCCGACGCGGCGGGCGACGGTGCCGAACTGTGGCTGGAGCGCGGCATGGGGCATGCGGAGAACGCCGCGGACGAGACCTTGCTCACCCGCATCGCCGACTGGGCGACGGCGCCGTGACCGATGATGGACAGCTGACGAGAGACGAGAGGAGTGGCGCCATGCCTGCGGGAACCATCCGCTACTGGGCCGCCGCCAAGGCCGCGGCCGGGACCGCGGAGGAGCCGTACACGGCTGCGACCCTCGCCGAGGCGCTCGACGCCGTGCGTGAACGGCACCCCGGAGAGCTCACCCGAGTGCTGCAAAGGTGCTCGTTCCTCATCGACGGTGACCCCGTGGGGACTCGCGGCCATGAGACCGTACGCCTTGCCGAGGGCGGCACGGTCGAGGTGCTCCCGCCGTTCGCAGGAGGATGAACCGCAGAACATGAGCAGCAACGATCAGCAGCATCCGTACGGACAGGACCCGCGTCACGGGTACGGTCCGGGCCACGACGACCCGTCGGACGGCCGGGAGCCGCAGGCACACGGCGACCAGTCGTACGGCGACCAGTCGTACGGTGCGCAGCCGTACGGTGCGCAGCCGTACGGAGGAGAGGCCTACGGCGCGCAGCCGTACGGTCAGCAGCCCTCATATCCGTCGTACGGATCCCCGCAGCAGGCGCAGGGCGCGTACGACCAGAACCAGGGGCCCCAGGCACCTCAGGCACCGCAGGCGGGCCCCGGGCAGGCCTGGCCGGGTGGTTACGCTCAGGAGCCCGCCGCGCCCACGGCCCACGGTCCGCACGACCCCGCTGTCGCGCAGACGTGGGAGGGCCAGACCTGGGACACCCGGTACCAGCCGGTCATCCAGTCCGCCCAGCACGCGCAGCCGGCCCAGCCCGTGCAGCCCGTTCCGGCCGCCGCCGAGACCGCCTACCTGCCGCCCCATCTGTCGCCGCAGGGCGCCTCGGGCTCGTACCCGCTGCCGCCCGAGGCGCCGGTGGCACCTGCCGCCCCCGCCGCCGAGCCGGCCGGGCCCGCCCAAGGCGCCACGCCCCCCGACTCCGCGCACGACGCGGCCGGCTACAGCGCCCCCACCACCCTGGGCAACAGCCGCATCACCGACGCCCAGCGGGCCCGCGCCGAGGGCCGCTCGCCGATCATCGCGCCGGGCAAGCAGCCCGCCGCGATCACCGCCGGACTCGGGCTGCTGCTCGCCCTGGGCGCCGCGATCGGGCCGTACGCCCTGGCCGTACCGCTGGTGCTGCTCCAGGCCGTGACCGCGGCCGGCTGGTTCCGGCTCAACGGCATGTGGCCGGCCCGGCAGGGCATCGCGCTCGCGTTCGCGGGCGGCCTCGTCGCCGACATCGCGCTGCTCGCCGCGGGCCGGGAGAACGGACCGGCCGCCATCCTCGGCACCCTCGGCATCTGGGTGCTGCTCACCGTGGTCCTCCAGCTGCGCAGCCATGCGAGCGCCGACGAGCGGATGCAGGGGCTGATGGCCACCGTCGCGTCGGCCGCCCTCTCGGTCCTGGCCGCCGGACACCTCGCGGCGGTCCCGGACGCGGTGACGGTGGGCGCGGTGGCCGTCGCGGTCGCGGTGCTCGTCCGCGCGGTGCCGCTGCCCGGACCGGCCTCGGTCGTGGTGGCGCTGCTCGCCGCCGCCGGCGGCGGCGCCGTGGCCGGGACACTCACCGACCTGGGCACGAAGGGCGCGCTGCTCGGCCTCGCGGCGGGGGTCTGTGCGCTGATCGGGCTGCGGGTGGCGAGCTACGACTACCCGTCGCGCTTCGTCCACATGACCGCCGGTGTGGCGCTGCCGCTCACCGCAGCGGCGCCCGCCGTGTACCTGATCGGCCGCGCGATCTCGTAGCGCGGGACCGGACCGCCCCGGGAACCGAAGAGGGGTGCCCGCTCGTCGATCACCCGGGGCGCCGTGCACGTTCGGTGGACGTGCGGGGCGCCCGGGGGTCCGGCCGGATTGCAGGGTGGGGGAAAGAGCGGGCATGCGTGCACTGCGAATACTGCTGGTCATCGTGGTGGTCCTGGGCGGGATCTTCGTCGCCGTCGACCGGGCGGCGGTGTACTTCGCCGAGTCGGAGGCGGCCGGGCGGATCCGGATCACCGGTGCCACGATCGGCTCGACGGACGTCTCCATCAAAGGATTCCCGTTCCTGACACAGGTCGCCGGGGGCCGGTTCGACGAGGTCGATGTCGAGATCACCGGCATCGAGACCGCCACCAACGGCCGCAGGCTCCGGATCAGCAGGATGGACGCCGCGCTGCACGACGTGAAGCTGGCCGACGACTACGCCGGCGCCACCGCCGCCCGAGCCACGGGCACCGCCGTCATCTCGTACAAGGACCTCACCGAGGCCGCCAGCGACGGCGTCGCCGTCGAGTACGGCGGCAACAACAAGGTGAAGGTGACCGGCACGGTCGACATCCTCGGCCGCCCGATCTCGCGCAGCGTGCTCTCCACCGTCACCCTCGTCGACGGACACACCCTCCGGGTGCACGCGGACAAGGTGCCCGGTGCGGGCGTCCCCGGCCTGGAGGGGATGGTGCGCCAGAAGACCGACTTCGACCGGGAGGTCGGCGGCCTGCCGAGCGGTCTGAAGCTCCAGAGGATCCAGCCGACCGCCGACGGCCTGGAGATCTCGGTCACGGGTACGGACGTGCAGCTCGCGGGTTGAGGCAAGAGCCCGGACCGTGCCCCGCCCGCCGCATGCCTCGACGCCTGGACGCGCCACATATTGAGACGGCCGTGTCCGATCCGTAGATGGCTGATGCCCGCCGACGGCACGGGAGCGGTGCGGGGGGCGTCCCGATCCTCTTCCCATCTCGCATGACGGACGATCGCGTCTCAGGATTCGACACGGCGGTGACATGTCCGCCCGTACCTCCCTACGATCGGTCCCATGCAGTGCTCTATTGGCGGTCTCCCGCAGCGGGGACGGGCGGATCTCACGAAGCGGCGGGCAGTGGACCTGTGCCGCGTCGCCGCCATGCTCTGTCGCACTGTCTGAGCGGGAGCCTTCGGCACCCCGCATTCCCCCCGGCCCTCGGACCGACGTCAGGGCCCATCCCGATCGCCGTTGTACGTGTGCCGCACGCCGCGCGCCCGTACACCCGCATCACGCACCGTCTCGCATCATCTCGCCGCAGACTGCCCCGGAGGAGAACAGAATGAGCCGCAGTGACGTCCTGGTAGACGCCGACTGGGTCGAGGCCCGCATCGACGACCCGAAGATCGCTCTCGTCGAGGTCGACGAGGACACCTCGGCGTACGAGAAGAACCACATCAAGAACGCGATCCGGATCGACTGGACCAAGGACCTCCAGGACCCGGTCCGCCGCGACTTCATCGACCAGGCCGGGTTCGAGAAGCTGCTGTCCGAGAAGGGCATCGGCAACGACACCACGGTCGTCCTGTACGGCGGCAACAACAACTGGTTCGCGTCCTACGCGTTCTGGTACTTCAAGCTCTACGGTCACCAGGACGTCCGCCTGCTCGACGGCGGCCGCAAGAAGTGGGAGCTCGACTCCCGCGACCTGGTCGACGGCGACCAGATCCCGTCCCGCCCGGCCACCGAGTACAAGGCCCAGCCGCAGGACGAGTCGATCCGCGCCTACCGCGACGACGTCGTGAAGGCGATCGGCAACCAGAACCTGGTCGACGTGCGTTCGCCCGACGAGTTCAGCGGCAAGCTGCTCGCCCCGGCGCATCTCCCCCAGGAGCAGTCCCAGCGCCCCGGCCACGTGCCGAGCGCCCGCAACATCCCGTGGTCGAAGAACGCCAACGACGACGGCACCTTCAAGTCGGACGACGAGCTCAAGGCCCTCTACGAGGCCGAGCAGGTCGACCTGGCGCAGGACACCATCGCGTACTGCCGTATCGGCGAGCGCTCCGCGCTCACCTGGTTCGTGCTGCACGAGCTGCTCGGCCAGGAGAACGTCAAGAACTACGACGGTTCGTGGACCGAGTACGGCTCCCTCGTGGGTGTGCCGATCGAGCTCGGCGCCAACAAGTAACTCCGCACGACCCGGACCAGCACGACCCCCGACCCAGAAGGACGTAACACCATGTGTGGAGCAAAGGCCGGCGGCCCCGACGCTTCGACCATCAAGCCCGGTGAGACCACCATCCAGGGCAGCGTGACCCGCGACGGCGAGCCCGTCACCGGTTACGTGCGCCTGCTGGACTCGACCGGCGAGTTCACCGCCGAGGTCCCGACCTCGGCGACCGGACAGTTCCGCTTCTACGCGGCCGAGGGCACCTGGACGCTGCGCGCCCTCGTCCCGGGCGGCAGCGCCGACCGCACGGTCGTGGCGCAGACCGGTGGCCTCTCCGAGGTCGCGATCGCCGTCTAGGGCGTGCCGGGACCGGGCAGGGCCCGGTTCCTGCGCTTCCCGCCGCGGCCCGCGTGCCGCGACACGGACCGGCCGAAGGGCCGTGCCCCAGGGGGTTGGACGCCTTCCTGGACGGGGTACGGCCCTTCGTGCCGTCCGGGCAGGTCCGAGCCGTTCGCGCGGGCGGCGGTGAGGCCTACCCTGGAGTCATGTACGCGCGACGCCGTCGCGGCTATTTCCTGATGATGGGCGGCTGCATCGTCCTCTTCGTATCGGCATGGTCCTTCGTCAGGCTGTGGTCGATGCCCGCCGCGATAGCGATGTGCGTCGTGGCGATGGTCATCCCGCCCGTCGCGGCCATGGTCGCCAACCGGCGGGGGCCGGACGACCGCTGGTGGGACGACCCGTCCGGCGACCCGAAGTCCGACGAGTGGTGGGACGAGCTCGACGGCAAGAAACGGCGGTAGCGCCCCTCCGCGGGCGCGTCGCCCCTCGTCGGTATCAGTAGACGAGGGCCTGGACGCCGTCGGCCATGATCTCGCTGACGAAGACCTGCGCACCGGCGATCCGTACGCCCTCCAGGACGTCCTGCTCGGTGATGTCGCGGCGGGCCGCGCACTGCGTGCACAGGGTGATCCGGCCACCCGCCTGGATCGACTCGATCAGATCCGGCAGCGGCGCGGCATGCGGCAGTTCGAACTCGGCGGCGCGTCCCGGCAGCGCGAACCAGGAGGACTCCCCGGTCAGCCAGAGCGAGACCTCCACGCCACTGGCGACGGCGACCGCGGCCACCGTGAACGCCTGCGAGCAGCGCTCGGCGGAGTCGGCACCTGCGGTCACCTTGATCACGAGCTTCTTCGGCATACGCCGAACTGTAATCGTCGGGTGGGGCGGGCCCGGCCAAGCCCCGGACCGGCGGGCCGGGCCCCAACCCATTAGGCTGGGGCCCGGCCCCGTACTGCTGCCATAACGCTCGTTGCAAGGAGTTCCCGTGCTTGAGGCATTCTTCTCCGCCCTGCTGGTCCTGGTCTGCGTCGGCGTTCTCGCCTTCGCCGCCGTGACCGTGAAGAAGCTCTACCAGGGTCAGCGCTGACCACTCCGCGCACGCCCCGCCTCCCCTCGCGCGGGTGCCCCGTCACAACAACGTGACACCTCGCATCCGATGTGTCACGTCCGCAGCCACCCCCACCTCACAGATCGTCTGAGCCGCTCATGATCGAGATCCCGTCCGACCTCCACCCGGACCTCGTCCCGCTGGCCTTCCTCCTCGGCAACTGGGCGGGCGCGGGTGTCTCCGACTTCCCCGGCGCCGAGCAGTGCAACTTCGGCCAGGAAGTCACCTTCAGCCACGACGGCCGCGACTTCCTGGAGTACGTCTCGCACAGCTGGGTGCTCGACGCCGAGGGCGAGAAGGTCAGGCCGCTGGAGTCGGAGTCCGGCTACTGGCGCATCGACAAGGACCGCAAGGTCGAGGTCGTCATGGCCCGTGACCAGGGCGTCATCGAGATCTGGTACGGCGAGCTGGCCGACAAGAAGCCGCAGATCGACCTGGTCACCGACGCGGTGGCCCGGACCGCGGCCTCCGGCCCGTACAGCGGTGGCAAGCGGCTGTACGGCTATGTGAAGAGCGACCTGATGTGGGTCGGCGAGAAGGCCACCCCCGAGGTGGAGCTGCGCCCGTACATGTCGGCGCACCTGAAGAAGGTCGTCACCCCGGAAGAGGTCGAGGCGATGGCGAAGAGCCTCGGCGACCTGCCGGACGACGGCATCGCCTTCTTCAAGTAGCCCACCGGCTCACGGGTTCCGCCGGCACACAGCAGCGGACAGGTGCTCACCCGGTCCTACACTGGGCGTGTGGTGAGCACCGACTGGAAGACCGATCTCCGGCAGCGCGGCTATCGGCTGACGCCGCAGCGGCAGCTTGTCCTGGAAGCCGTCGACACGCTGGAACACGCGACGCCCGACGACATCCTCTCCGAGGTGCGCAGGACCGCGTCCGGCGTGAACATCTCCACCGTCTACCGGACCCTGGAGCTCCTGGAGGAGCTGGGGCTGGTCAGCCACGCCCATCTGGGACACGGGGCGCCCACGTACCACCTGGCCGACCGTCACCACCACATCCATCTGGTCTGCCGCGACTGCACGGACGTCATCGAGGCCGATGTCGATGTCGTCGCCGAGTTCACCGCGAAGCTGCAGAGCAGTTTCGGGTTCGAGACGGACATGAAGCACTTCGCGATCTTCGGCCGCTGCGCCGGGTGCACGGCGAAGGCGGCGTCCGAGGACGCGGACGGGACGTCCGCCGAAGCGGCCGGTCCCAAGCCGTAGGGCGAGCAGGAGCCGGCCGGCGGCCGGCCGAGGGCTCCCGGACCGCGTTGTTCATACCGCGTCGTACGCTGGTCGCATGAAGAGCCCCCTGCTGTCCCTGCCCGGCGCCGTCCCCGCCGAAGGCCGCGACGAAGGCGTCGCCGCGCACTACGGCGACCTGTTCCGCGAGCAGCGCACCCTCGCCGACGGCTCCGGCCTCGTCGACCTCTCGCACCGCGCCGTCGTCACCGTCACCGGCAGCGACCGGCTGGCCTGGCTGCACCTCCTGCTCACCCAGCACGTCAGTGAACTCGCCCCGGGCCAGGCCACCGAGGCCCTGATCCTCACCGCCAACGGGCACATCGAGCACGCCCTCTACCTCGTCGACGACGGCGAGACCGTGTGGATGCACGCCGAGCCGGGCACCCAGGGCGACCTCGTCGCCTACCTGGAGTCCATGAAGTTCTTCTACCGGGTCGAAGTCGCCGACCGCACCGAGGACTTCGCCGTGGTGTATCTGCCGGCCGGCTCCATCGCGGAGGTCCCGGACGGCGTGACGGTACGGGAGACGGCGTACGGCCGGGACCTGTTCCTGCCCCGCGCCGACCTGGAGGAGTACGCGGCGGCGCACGGCCCGGTGGCCGGCATCCTGGCGTACGAGGCGCTGCGCGTGGAGGCGCACCGCCCGCGCTTCGGCTTCGAGACGGACCACCGCACCATCCCGCACGAGCTGGGTTGGATCGGCACCGCCGTACACCTCCAGAAGGGCTGCTACCGCGGCCAGGAGACGGTGGCCCGGGTGCAGAACCTGGGCAAGCCGCCGCGCCGGCTGGTCTTCCTGCACCTCGACGGCAGCGAGGTCCTGCTGCCCGGACACGGCACGCCGGTACGGCTCGCCGCGGACGGTGCCGAAGGGCGCCAGCTGGGCTTCATCACCACGTCCGCCCGCCACCACGAGCTGGGGCCGATCGCGCTGGCCCTGGTCAAGCGGAACGTCGCGGTGGACGCCGAACTGCTCGCGGGGGACACGGCCGCGGCCCAGGAGACGGTCGTCGAGCCGTAGGGCGTCCCGTGTCGTGACCGGGCCGGTTCAGACCTCGACGACGACGGTGAACGGGCCGTGGTTCGTGAGCGAGACGCGCATGTCCGCTCCGAACCGGCCCGTCTCCACCTGCGCGCCCAGCGCCCGAAGCTGCGCCACCACCTCGTCGACCAGAGGCTCGGCGACCTCGCCGGGCGCCGCGGCGTTCCAGGTGGGCCTGCGGCCCTTCCGGGCGTCCCCGTAGAGAGTGAACTGCGAAATCACCAGAAGTGGTGCATTCACGTCGGAGCAGGATTTCTCGCCCTCCAGGACGCGAAGCGACCAGAGCTTGCGGGCGAGCTGCGCCGCCTTCTCCTGGGTGTCCCCGTGGGTGACTCCCACCAGCACACACAGCCCTTCGCCGACGATTTCGCCGACCATCTCGGGCCCGCCCGACCCGTCCGCGCCGTCGGCCACCGTGACGCTCGCGCCGTCCACCCTCTGTATCACTGCACGCATACAGACCAACCTATCTTGGGCTGAACGGGTACAGAGCATCCCCACAGGGCCCACTGGAGTGGCACCATGCTCGGAAGGCGGTGTGCCGACGCACCGGTCGAGGGGATGGACACAAGCATGAGCACCTATGGAACCGGGCAGTCCCCCGGCGCCGTACCGGTCACGCGTACCGGCGCCAGCACCAGCACGAGCACCAGCATCATGCGCCCACCCGTGCAGCGAACCGGTCGCGGTCCGGAGGACGGCCTGTCCGCCGGGCCGCTGCCCGAGCTGGGCGCCCTGCGGCTGCCCGAGCTGCGCACACTGCGCCGCGATGCGCAGCGCGACGAGGCCGACCTCAGCTATGTGCGCCGGCTCGTCCAGGGCCGGATCGACATCCTGCGGGCCGAACTGGCCCGGCGGCTGGATCCGGAGACACCGGTGGTGGACCGGCTCTCGGAGATCCTCGCCGACACCCCGTCCCTGCACCGCTCCTCCGCCCGGCACGTCACGCTCACCACGCCGCGCAGCGACGAGTACCGCAGGCTGGCCGCCGAGACGCTCGCCGAGGTCGAACTCTCCGACCTCGACGCCCGTACGGACGAAGAGCTGCACACCGCGATGGGGCGCCTGGTCCGCTACGAACAGCAGGTGTCCCGCCGCCGTCACCAGCTGCAACGCACCACGGACGATTGCAGCGCGGAGATCGCCCGCAGGTACCGTGACGGTGAAGCACAAGTAGACGACCTGCTCGCCTGAAGCGACCCTTCCGGGGGCGGGTTCCGCCCGCCCCCGGAAGGCCACCATGACCTCCAGCGCCGCCCCCGCCGCCCCATCCGCCATATCCCCCGCTCTCCCCGTCCTGGCCGAGGTCGTACGGTCCGGCTTCGTGGAGGGCCGTCACCGGGGTTCGCTGGTCGTCCTGGCCGCCGACGGCAGCGTGGAGCGGTCCCTGGGCGACCCGACGGCGCCGGTCTTCCCGCGTTCCTCCAACAAGCCGATGCAGGCCGCGGCCGTGCTGCGGGCCGGGCTCGATCTGTCCGGGGAGCGGCTGGCACTGGCCGCCGCGAGCCACTCCGGCGAGGGCTTCCACCTCGAACTCGTCCGCACGATGCTCGCCGAGCACGGACTGACGCCCGGCGATCTGCAGACCCCGCCCGATCTGCCGCTGGACCCGGCGGAGGCGGAGTCGTATCTCGCCGCGGGCCACGTCCGGGAGCGGATCACCATGAACTGCTCCGGCAAGCACGCGGCGATGCTCGCGGTGTGTGCGGCGAACGGCTGGGACCAGGAGTCCTACCTCGACCCGTCGCACCCGCTCCAGCAGCTGGTCCACCAGGTCGTCGAGGAGGCGGCCGGCGAGCCGGTCGCGGCGGTGGGTACGGACGGGTGCGGGGCGCCGCTGATGGCGATCAGCCTGGTGGGCCTGGCGCGGGCCTTCCGTTCCTTCGTGCTGGCGGAGCCCGGGACGGCGGAGCGCCGGGTCGGGGACGCGATGCGGGCCCACCCCGAGTACGTGGCCGGAACCCGTCGCCCCGACACCTGGCTGATGCGGGAGGTGCCGGGCACGCTCTCCAAGATGGGCGCCGAGGCGGTGCAGGCGGTGGCGCTGGCGGACGGCCGGGCGCTGGCCTTCAAGATCGACGACGGTGCGACGCGGGCGCTCGGTCCGGTACTGGCCCGTTCGCTGCGCCTGCTCGGCATCGACACCCCGGTGGTCTCCCGGATCGGACACGCGCCGCTGCTGGGCGGTGGCGGGGAGGTCGGCGAGATCCGGGCGGCCTTCTGACCAGCCCGTTCCGCGGCGGCGGAAAACCGGGCGACATCCGGTGGGCCGTGTGCCTAGCGTGGTCCGTATGGCTCTTGACGTCCGTACGATCACCGCCGCCGAGTTCCCCGACTGGCTGCGCGCCAAGCACACCGGTTTCCTGCAAGCGCCGACGGGGACGGAACAGGAGGCGGAGCGGCGCCTTCCGCACACCGATCTCGCCCGCACGCAGGGCGCGTTCGACGGCGGGCGGTGCGTGGCCACGTTCCGTTCCTTCGCGCAGGAGCTCACGGTCGTCGGCGGTGCGGCGGTGCCGGCCGACGCGATCTCCAATGTCACGGTGTCGCCCACGCACCGCCGCCGCGGGCTGCTCAGCCGGATGATGGCCACGGACCTCGCGGCGGCGAAGGAGCGCGGTGACGTGGTCGCCACGCTGATCGCCGCCGAGTACCCGATCTACGGGCGGTACGGTTTCGGCCCGGCGGCCTGGACCACCGAGTGGGAGATCGACGTACCGAGGGCGGGTCTCGACCCGCGCTGGTCGGGCCCGTCCGCGCAGGACGGCGGCCGGATCGACCTGGTGAGCGGCGCGGACGTACGCAAGCTGGGCCCGGTGATCCACGACCGGCTGCGCGCCCGGCAGCACGGTGTGATCAACCGCGACGCGCGCTGGTGGGAAGTGAACACCGGCGAGGTCCGGCCCGGCCCCGAGACCTGGACGGAGCCCTTCTACGCGGTCTACAGCAACGCGGCCGGCGAGGCCGACGGCCTGATCGCCTACCGCGCCGACGACAACTGGAACGACGCCAAGCAGCCGCTGAACCGGGCCACGGTGCTCGGACAGATCGCCGTCACCCCGGCCGCCGAGCGCGCGCTGTGGCACTTCGTCTGCTCGATCGACTGGATCACCACGGTCCGCTCCGGCCACCGCGCCCCCGACGACCTGCTGCCCCTCCTCCTCCCGGACCCGCGCGCGGCCCGCGTCGTGACCCAGGCGGACTGGCTGTGGGTGCGCGTCCTGGACGTCGTACGCGCCCTGGAGGCCCGCACCTACGCGGTACCCGGCACGCTCACTCTCGACATCCATGACGCCACGGGCCTGACCGCCGGCCGCTACCGCCTCGAAGCCTCCGCCTCCGGCGCCATCTGCACCCCCACCACGGCCGACGCCGATCTCGCCCTGGACGTACGGGAGTTGGGCACCCTCTATCTGGGCGACGAGTCCCCCGCCCGCCTGGCGGCCCTGGGGCGCGTCGAGGAACTCACCCCGGGCGCGGTGGCGGTGGCGGAAGGGATGCTCCGGGCGGGGCGGCGGGCCTGGTGCCCGGACGTGTTCTGAGGAACCGGTTCCCGTCGAACCCCCGCATCGCCACCGCTCCTCGACCGGCCTCCCCGTGTGCGTAGTGCACGAAATTGTGTACGTGGTACGCATATCTAGGATGGGATCGAGGGAAGGTGGGGGTTCAGGTGACTGAAGAGAAGGACTCGCCGGGCGGTACGGGCCTGCCGGCCAGTATCGAGGCCGCCTGGGGGCTGCGGGCGCGGCCGGTCAAGGGACCGAAGCCGGGGCTGAGCCTGGCGCGCATCGTGGACGCCGCGGTGGCGGTGGCGGCGGCCGAGGGGCTCGGTGGGGTGTCGATGGGGCGGGTCGCCAAGGACCTGGGGGCCTCGACGATGTCGCTCTACCGGTACGTCTCCGCCAAGGGCGAGCTGTACGTCCTGATGCAGGAGGCGGCGATGGGCCCGCCGCCCCCGCTGCCCGCACTGGAGAGCGGGGCCGGCTGGCGGGAGGCGCTCACGCAATGGGCGTGGGCGCAGCGCCGGGTCTTCCACCGCAACCTGTGGATGCTCCGCATCCCCGTCTCGGGCCCGCCCGCCAGCCCGAACTCCGTCGCCTGGTGGGAGCAGGGCCTCCAGGCCCTCGAAGGCACCGGCCTGGACGCGGGCGAGGAGGTCTCCGTGATCCTCCTCGTCAGCGGCTTCGTACGGAACGAGGCGCTGCTGATGGGGGATCTCGTGGCCGCCGTGGAAGCGCGCGGCATCCCGGCGCAGGAGGTGACGGACGGATACACCCGCACCCTGAACCGGCTCGTCGACCCGGTACGCCATCCGTCGCTCTCCCGGCTGTTGGAGTCCGAGGTGCTGGGGGCGCCGCGCGAGCCCGACGACGAATTCAGGTTCGGGCTGGAACGGGTGCTGGACGGGATCGAGGTCCTGGTGGAGGCGCGGGCGCGGTCCCGGGCCTGAGGGCCTGTCGGGTGACCTCTGATCGGGCGATCGAAGGTCACCCGACAGGCTCTGAGGGGTCCCCGCCGCCCGTCGGAGCCGATGTCAACGTGGCTTGTCCCGGTCACCACCTCACACATGCGGATTGCGTCGCTCCAGTTGTCGGTTCCCGGCTGGTCGGGGGCGCGTGCGACCCCTCCCGGAGGTCAAGTCCGGTTGAAGCCGGGGGCGTACGCTTCATGCTCATGGACGGAGAGAAGCCCGGGAACGAGCAGATGAGTCTGCGGGAGCGGAAGAAGCGGCTGACCTATCAGGCGGTCTCCGAAGCCGCGATCGCGATGTTCCTGGAGCGGGGCTTCGACAAGGTCTCGGTGGCGGAGGTGGCGGCCGCGGCCGACATCTCGAAGCCGACACTGTTCCGGTACTTCCCGGCCAAGGAGGACCTGGTCCTGCACCGGTTCGCCGACCACGAGGACGAGGCGGCCCGCGTGGTCGCCGCCCGTGCGGACACCGAATCCCCCCTGGACGCCCTGCGCCGCAACTTCCTCGACGGCCTGGAGCGGGGCGACCCGGTCACCGGGCTCTGCGATGTGCCGCAGGTGCTGGCGTACCAGCGCCTCCTGTACGGGACGCCGTCCCTGGTGGCCCGCCTGTACGCCTATCAGAGCCGCTCGGAGGCGGCACTCGCCCGTGCGCTGGGCGACCGGGTGCGGGACAGGCTGGCCGCAGGCCAGATCATCGCCGTACTGCGCATCCTGGCCCTGGAGAACTGGCGGCGGATCGACGCGGGGGAGAGCGCGGACGAGGTGTACGCGGACGCGGTCGAATCGGCCGAACTCGCCTTCGTGCAGTTGCGGACGGGGCTCGGGGAACAGCGGTAGCAACGGGTCCCGACGGGGTGCTCAGGCCCGGACGTCGTCGGCGTGCAGCACCGCTTCGGCGATCTCCCGTACCCGGTCCAGGGTGATGCCGGTGCGCTGTTCCACGGCGAGCGGGTGGTCGGTGGGCTCCAGCTCGATGCGGGGGCGCCTGCCGATCGGGCGGGTGTGGGCGTTCGTCTTGAGGTTGGTCGTGCGGGGCGAGTACAGCCCCAGCTCGGTGCTCAGCCAGCCAAAGTACGGCTGCTCGGACTCGCGGCCGGGGGTCTCCCACACATCGAGGGCGCGGGCGAAGTTCTCCCGGCTGAGCGAGACCCAGACCCCCCAGGAGAACGGCTCCTCGCTCCCGAACACGGGTATCTCGATCAGGCCCTTGATGAAGTAGTGCTCGTGCCTGACGATGCACTGGTCGGTGGAGAGCATGCTGTCGGGGTCGCTCTCCAGGCTCGCGTCCCAGACATCGGGTGCCATGGTCGAGTACCCCATCGGGAGTTCCGCGTGGTGTTCGCCGCAGCAGGAGCAGGTGTAGCCGGGGTCGATAGCCATGGGCGGATCCTAAGGGCTGTCCCGTGCTCCCCGGCGGGCGTACGGAGCCGCCGTGGGCCTACGCGGAGCCGCCGAGCACGTCCTCGCGTACGGCGGCCCACTCCAGGGAATGGCGGATGCCCTCCGTCAGCGAGTACCTCGGACGCCATCCCAGCAGCCGCTCCGCCCGGTCGCTCCGGGTGTACGCCCCCGCCGCGTCGCCCGGCCGGGCTCCGGCGTCCACGGCGGCCACGGGGGTGTCGATCACCTCGTTGAAGGCGTCGAGGAGTTCGCGCACGGTGGTGCCCGTTCCGGTGCCCAGGTTGATGACGGTGGAGCCGGCCGTCGGGAGGACGGCGTCGAAGGCACCGAGCGCGGCCACATGCGCGGCGGCCAGGTCCCAGACATGGACGTAGTCCCGGATGCCGGAACCGTCGCGGGTCGGGTAGTCGGTCCCGGTGACCTGGAACGGAACACCCTCCTCCTGTGCCTGGATCATCTTGCCCAGGGCATGGCTCGGGCGCCGCAGCTGCAATCCGGTGCGCATCTTCGGGTCCGCGCCGATCGGGTTGAAGTAGCGCAGGGACAGCACCCGGAGCGGCTGGGAGGCGGCGATGTCGGCGAACATCGCCTCGCACACCGCCTTGGTGCGTGCGTACGGGCTCTGCGGCTCGATGGGGGAGTCCTCGTCGACCGTCAGATCGGCACCGGCGGCGTAGATGGAGGCGGACGAGCTGAAGATCATGCGGGTGCAGCCGTTGCGCAGCAGATGGCCGGCGAACTCCAGGCTGCTGGCCACGTTCGCCCGGTAGTACCCGATCGGGTCGGCGACCGATTCCGGGACCACGATCAGTGCCGCGCAGTGGACGACGGCGTCGATGTCCGGGTGCTCGGCGAAGACCCGGTCGATCAGGGGGCCGTCCGCGATGTCGCCCTCGTGGAAGGCCCGCCCCTGGGCGAACTCCCGTCGGCCCGTGACCAGGTTGTCGAGGACGACGGGGGTGATCCCGGCGTCCGAGCAGGCGGACGCGATCGTGCTGCCGATGTACCCCGCGCCTCCGGCGATCAGGACCTTCATGTCGTGCCTGCCTCTCTGAGATCGTGCGGCGATCGTAGGCCGGGGCGGTGCTCCGGGAATCACGTCGACCGAGTCCGCGTGCGGAACCAGCCCCGACCTCCATGAGCATCCTGCGGGCCGTCCAGGGCTCTCGTCCAGGACGGGCCGGATCAGGTCGGGGCGCGGGCGCCCGGCACGATCCAGCCCGATCCGGCACGATTCGAACGAAAGCCCCTAGCCGCGACGCCCGAGCAGCGCCATGTCGTCCTCGTCGAGGGCCAGCCGCCCGGCGGCCATGTTCTCCTCGAGGTGGGCGAGCGAAGCGGTGCCGGGGATCTGCACGATCGCGGGTGAGCGGGCCAGGCCCCACGCGATGGCCACCTGGTACGCCGTCGCGCCGTGCCGCTCGCTCACCTTCCGGAGGTTCTCGTCGGCGAGTTCGGTGCGGCCGCCGCCGAGCGCGAAGAACGGCATGTACGCGATACCGGCGTCCGCGCACTCGTCGACGAGCGCGGCGTCGGCCTGGTCGAGCACGCCGAACCGGTTCTGGACGGCGGCGACCGGCGCGATCGACCGGGCCTCCGCGAGCTGCCCGCTCGTCACATTGCTGATGCCGAGCTGCCGGATCAGCCCTTCCTCGCGCAGTGCGGCCAGTACGGCGAACCGTTCGCCGATCGGATCGGCGACGTCCGAGCCCAGCCGCCCCACCCGCAGATGCACCAGGTCGAGCGTGTCGACCCCCAGGGACTCCAGATTCCGCTCCACCTCCCCGCGCAGCTGGTCGGGGCGGGCCTCGGCGTACATCTCACCGGTCTCGTCCCGCAGCGGGCCGACCTTGGTGGCGATGGTGACGTCCGGGGGATACGGGAACAGCGCCTCGCGCAGCAGGTCGTTGGCCCGGTGGGTGGGGGAGAAGTAGAAGGCGGCGGTGTCGATGTACCGCGCCCCGAGCTCGACGGCGCGCCGCGTCACGGCCACGGCCTTCGCCGTGTCACCGGCCGGCCCGCTCCACCGCCCCGGCAGCTGCATCGCGCCGAAGCCGAGCCGCGGGATGGTGACGGCGCCGCCCAGTTCGAAGACGCCGGGGCCGGAGGTGCTGGTGGTGGGCGTGGGACCGGAGTCGGGGGTCGGGTCGATCTGTGAGGAGGTCATGGGGGCAGCATCGCGCCCGGAGTACCGGATCGTCACATTCATTCATTCCGGCATTCATTCCGGCCTCGGCTACCGTGGGCCGATGGCCCTCGAACCACGCCCCGGAACCAGAGTCTTCCCGCCTCACCCGATCCGGGACGTGCAGGCCACGTACGCACGTCAGAGCAGCTGCCCCTCCGACTTCGCGCAGGTCGTCGCGGACTTCGAGCCCTGGGAGGAAGGGGTCGAGTTCGAGGCCGCCGACAGTGCGTCGGTCAAGGGCCTGCCGGCCGAGGAGACCGCCTCGTTCCACGAGGGCTTCATCGAGGGGGTGCGCGAGGAGCTGGCCGCTCTCGCCGACCGGGAGCCCGCAACGGCCGTCGCGGTGGCGGTCGTTCTGCGGCGCATCAAGGTGCACGAGGTCGACTCCCACCGAGGGGCGTTCCGGGCGGCCGGACGCGTTGCCGTGCGCAACGCCCTGGTGCGGGCGTACGGGCCGCCGCCCCGGCCCAAACGCCGGCACGGGTCAGCCGAGCGGTGAGGCGTGGCCCGGTCTGCATCCGGAGGGGACGCTGTTGCCGCTGATGTCGAAGTCTCCGCAGGTGAGGAAGACACCGTTGAATTGGCCGAGCAGGAAGGCCAGTGTGCCGACGAGCGCGACGACACCGATGACCGTCCTCCGCTGATGGGCGGAGAGTTCCGACTCCCCGAACAGCAGGAGCTGGAGGAGCACCCAGGTCAACAGCGGGGTGCCGATGACGCTGATGATGCCGCCGATCAGGAAGAGCGCCTCGCCCTGCCAGTTGCCGCTGCGTGGCACGACGGCGGCGAGGACGAGCCATGCGCTGGGCAGCGCCAGGCAGGCCCAGTACATCCAGCCGTGGCGCGGCCCGCGCTCGCGCATCAGGAAGCCGGCCAGCAGCACGGCTGTCGACACCGCCCAGAGCGTGAGCATCTGGTAGTAGAAGATGACGTCGTAGGCGCCGAGCGTGAACGCGGGCTCCCAGACCGCCAGCGCTCCGCCACCCGCGATCACGGCGGTCCTCGGCACCACCGAGGCACCGCCGCGCGCGAGTTCGTGTCCGCGCCCGCGGCCACGCCCCCGCGCCGCGGGTCCCGCGGCCGCGTTCTCGCCTCGGCCTGCGGAGCGGGCGTCGCCGTCGTCCACGCCGTCGTCCACGTCGTCATCCATGGGGATCCGTCTCCGGCATGGGGATATTTCCGCATACGTTACCCAGGGGGCGCGCCTCTGCCGGTCGTGGTCGGGCCGTCGGCGCACTCGTTGGTGCCGGGACGGGGCAAAGCCTGCCCGGACGGGCGTGTGGCCGGCCGTTGTCCGTCATGGCCGTCACCGTCATGGACGGGGAAGATCGTTGCCATCGACGTACTGGCCGGCCCGGAACGCCCGAAGCGGCTCGGCCTGACGCCGCTCGACCGCTGACGGACGCGGCGCGGCGTTCCCTCAGCGGCGGCTCAGGAGCTCGGTGATCCGGAGGAATCCGTCGGCGCCGTGACCGTGGCCGATGGCCTGTCGGGCCAGGCCCTCGGCCGCGCGCATCACGGCGGCGTCGATGCCGTGGGCCTCGGAGGCGTGGACGATATGGGCCATGGAGGACGCGGCGGAGGTGAGCGGGTTGCCGTCACCGGGGAACCTTCCGTCGTCCGCGTCCGCCGCGGTCTCCTCGAAGATCGGCGGGAGAATGGCGCCGATGCCTTTGGCGAACGGGGCCAGCTGCCGCGCGGTGATCCCTTCCGCCCGCGCGACCGCCAGGGCATGGGCATAGCCCGCCATCGCGGTCCAGAAGATGTCGAGCAGCGCGATGTCGTACGCCGCGGCCCGGCCGATCTCCTCGCCGAGATGGGTATGGGTGCCGCCCAGTGCGTCCAGTACCGGCCGGTGCTCGCGGTAGAGCTCCTGCGGGCCGCTGTGGATGAGGACCGCGGCCGGTGTTCCGATGGTCGTGGTCGGCGTCATGATCGCACCGTCCAGATAGTCGATCCCGTGCTCCGCCGCCCACGCCGCGACGTCCCGGGCGCGGGCCGGGGTGTCGGCGGTCAGATTGATCACCGTACGGCCCTTGAGGGCGTCGGCGACCGCGTCGCGCCGCAGAACGGCGTCCACGGCGTCGTAGTTCACCACACAGACCACGGTCAGCCGGCTCGCGGCGACCGCCTCCTCGGCCGACCGGGCGCCGACGGCGCCGCGCTGGACGAGCTCCCGGTCCCGGTCCGGTGTCCGGTTCCAGACCGTGGTCCGCAGGCCGGCATCGAGGAACGCGCCTGCCAAGGTCCGGCCCATCGGCCCCAGGCCGAGTACGGTGACGGCGGACTGCTCGGTGTGTGAGGGCATGGTTCAACTCCCGTATAGGCATGGGTGATCAGCGAAAGAAGGGGGGGCGGAAATGGTGCGCAGTCGTGCCCAGGACCCGAATGTGTGCGGGGTGACCGCCGCGATCGCTGTGATCGACGGAAAGTGGAAAACGGCTCTGCTCTGGCTGCTGGAATCCGGCCCGCACCGTCCGGGCGAGCTGCGTCGGCAGGTGCCGGGTCTCAGCGAGAAGGTGCTGACTCAGGCGCTCCGTGAGATGGAGCTCGACGGACTGGTGCACCGGGAGGTGTACGACGAGCTCCCGCTGAAGACCGAGTACTCCCTGACCGCGTTCGGCCGGGACCTCTCCGAGGCGTTGGCGCCCCTCTCCGACTGGGGCCACCGCCGTCTGGAGAAACTCACCGAGGGCCGGTCGTCCTCCTGACTCATCGCCTAGCCACCCCCGTGTCCCGCCCGGATCAGGCAGCCCTCCGGCCGCCCCTCACCAGGTTCGCCGCGTTGTCGGCCGCCGCCAAGTACCCACAAAAAAGTGGCTACCGAGGGTGGTGCGGGATCGCGGTGCCGAGAAGAGGGTGCCGACAAGGCGATCGACGACTGTCTGCTCGGCCGCACCCTGCCCGTGACCGGCACCGCGTGCGAGCGCGACCGGGGGAACGATCACGCTGCCTACGGTCGGTGCCCCGCCCGACCGTAGGCAGCGCGATCGTTCACCCGCGGATCCGGTGCTCGAAGTGCGTGCCGCTCGCTCCTACTGCTGGAGCTCCACGACATCGGCGACCACGCAGCTGACGTTGTCGGGGCCGCCGGAGCCGTTGGCGAGGGCGATGAGTTCGCGGACGGCCTGCTCGGGCTCCCTGATCTCGGAGAGCACCCGTCGGATTTCCTCCGTCCGTACGACGGTCGACAGACCGTCGGAGCAGATCAGGTACCGGTCCTCCTGCCGGGCGTCGTGGAGGCGCATGTCGTGGGTGTCATCGGCTCCTTGGCCCAGGGCTCGTATCAGCAGAGCCCGCTGCGGGTGGGAGGCGGCTTCCTCCGGGGTGAGACGTCCTTCGTCGACCATCGACTGCACCATGGTGTGGTCGTGGGTGATCTGGAACAGCTCTCCGTCGCGCAGGAGGTGGACGCGGGAGTCGCCGATGTGGACGAGGGCCAGCTGTGAGCCGGTCCAGAGCATCGCGGTGAGTGTGGTGCCGGCCTCTTCGGGCGAGCCGGGTCCGGCGACGCCGTTGACGGCCTGTTTGGCCTGCTCCACGGCGTCTTCGAGGGCATTGAGGAGATCCCCGGCCGGAATGCTGTCGGTTTCGAGGCGCTTGAGCGCGTCGATGGCGGCCGCGCCGGCCGGGGCTCCTGCGCTGCCGTAGCCGTCGGCGACGGCGAGCAGACGGGACCCGGCGTAGGCGGTGTCCTGGTTGCTCTCGCGGACGAGGCCCGTGTCGGAGAGGGCGGCGTAACGGATTCCCAGGGGCTTGGCGGTCGGAGACATGGTGGGGTCCTTCCAGGACAGATGGTCGATGAGGAAGGAAGCGAGGTCCCGCCGCGCGGCGGTGTCGGCCTCGACCTGGGCCCAGAACGCCCGGATCTCCTGGGCGGCCGCGGCCGACTCCAGCGTGCAGACGTGCTGGATGCGGGCCAGGGGCATCCCCAGGCGCCGGAGCCAGGCGACCAGCCGGGCCCGGTCGAGTTGTTCCGGTTCGTACAGGCGATAGCCGCTCACCGGGTCGACGCGAGCGGGGGTCAGCAGTCCCAGCTCGTCGTAGAGACGCAGCGCCTTCGGCGACAGGCGGGACGCCTTCGCGAACGTCCCGATGGTCAGCAGCCCCATGCTCGCTCCTCCTCATGCCGAGCACATCGCCCGGCCCGTCGATGCTGTGGCTTTCCCCAAGGTGAAGGTCAACTATCGGGGCACCGACTGCTCTTCCGCCCGTGCTGGCCGATGTGGATGGATCGCTGGGAGACGGGGGGACGAGGCGCTGGACGGCAACCCGGCGGTGTGCCGGAGGCCAGGTGACGTGCCGGGATGCCATAGGAATTCGCTATAGCGCGTGCTGGCATTTCGTCTTTGCCTCTCGTTCCTTTCCGTACGTACCGTGAAACAGCTCGACGAGGTGCTCACCGCGAATTCTTGGAAGATTCGCGCTCTGCGCACGTCGATCATTTTTCCGTCGAGCGGATCATTACGCGATCGAGAGGACCGGTGGCATGACCACGTTCGAGAACGGATCGGGAACGCGAGAACTCACGGGAAAGCGGGCCCTGGTCACGGGTGGTTCTCGTGGAATCGGAGCGGCCGTCGTACGCCGGCTCCTGGACGCGGGCGCCGAGGTGCTCACGACCGCCAGGTCGGCGACGAGCACGGTGCCGGAGGGGGCCACCTTCGTGGAGGCCGACGTGCGGACACGGGCAGGAGCGGAGGCGCTCGCCACGGCCGCGCAGGAGGTGTTCGGCGGGGTGGATGTCCTGGTCCACAACGCGGGTGGGGCGCGACCGCACGAGGGCGCGTCGGCCATCCCCGACGAGGAGTGGCAGGACGCGCTGGACCTGAACTTCCTGGCGTCGGTGCGGCTGGACTCGCTGCTGGTGCCGGGAATGCGGGAACGGCGTTCGGGGATGATCGTGCACGTCTCCTCGGCCGCGGTCCGGACCCCGGTGGGACCGTTCCTGCACTACACGGCGGCGAAGGCGGCGCTGGAGAACTACAGCCGGGGGCTGGCCGCGGAGCTGGCCCCGTTCGGAATCCGGGTCAACACCGTGACTCCCGGCAGGGTCGCCACCCCCGGCGGCGAAGCAACGCGTGAGCAGTGGGCGCGCCTGGACCCGTCACAGGGCCGGAACGACATCACCGTGCCGCTGGGGCGCGACGGTCGGCCCGACGACATCGCCCACGCGGTGCTGTTTCTCGTGTCCGACCGGGCGAGCTGGCTGACCGGGAGCAATCTCGTCGTGGACGGCGGTGAATTCCCCAGGGGCTGACACCTGACGCCTGACGTCGATGTAATACTGGAATGCCGGTCCGGTTTCGGAAAAAAGAATTCTGCGGTGCCCGACTCCTTCCCGGAATTCAGGAGACCGGTGAGAAGGAAGCGGACCCGGACCAGGTCTCCCGACGCAGGAATTCGAGCAGGGCCGTCTCCGCCGGGCCCGCGCCGGGCCGGACCACGGCGATGACGGGCTGGGACACGACCGGGAACACCGGGCGCACGAGGTGCTCGTGACCGTGGGGCACCGCGGAGGCCGGGACGAGCGTCACTCCCAGCCCGTGGGCGGCCCAGCGCACGGCCGTCGCCGTCTGGGAGACGCGGGCGGCCGTGGCCGGGGCCAGCCCGTTGTTCCGCAGTACGTCCAGCAGCACGCCGTCGAGCGCGCTGTCGCGGTCGAACCGCACCCACGGCTCCCCTTCCAGTTCGCGCAGCTCGACCCGGTCCGCGGCGAGCTGCCGGTGTCCGGCGCCCAGCACCACGACGAACTCCTCGGCGCCGAGGAGGTGGGCGTCGGCGGGGCTCTGCTCGCACGCCGCCATCAGGGCGAGGTCCAGCACGCCCCGGCGCCCCAGCCGCTCCAGCTCGGCGGAGCTGGGCTCCTCGAAGACGGTGACCTCCAGCCGCGGGAAGCGGCGACGCAGAGCGCCCAGCGCGCCCGGCAGCTGCCGCGTGCCAAAGCCCATCTGCACCGCGACCACCAACTCGCCCACCAGCTCATCGGCACCGGCCCGCGCCGTCGCCCTCGCCCGCCGCGCCGCGCTCACCGCGACCTCCGCCTCCCGCAGAAACGCGCGGCCGACCACGGTGGGCACCAGTCCGGTCGGCGTGCGGGCGAACAGTTCCACGCCGAGCTCCCGCTCCAGGCCGCGGATCTGCTGGGACACCGACGGCTGAGCGACGTGCAGCAGCTCCGCCGCCGCCGTCACCGAGCCCTCCTCGGCAACGGCCAGGGCGTACTCGAACTGACGAAGGCTCATCGGCTCCCGTTCCCTCCCCTGCGGGGGACCGCGGTCCCCCGTGGCAATCGTCGTCACAGCGGGCAACTCGGTTCCGCCGGCGGGGATTCCCGCGGACACGGCCGGCGTGCCGGGTCACGAGAGGTGTGCCGGGCCACGATAGTTGGCACTAATCGGGCTGTGTGACCTGGGCTCCCAACAGCCTGGCCACGATAGTTGGCACCGTCTGGCCAAGATTCTTGGCATCTGTAATGAATTGCCACGTTTGTTGGCACCGGCGCCATGGTTCAGCGCGGCAGCGAGGCCGGCGCGCATGGGGTTGCAACGGCGACAGTCTCGTCGCTTGGTTCCTTGCCGCTTTCACGTGACCTTCGGCGATTTCTACAGACCATCCAGTCGCCCGGTCACTGTGTCGAGTGTCGGCCAAGGAGGACCCTCGCGCAGCAAGCGCAGGAATTCCTCTCCGAATCGCCTCCCATTCGGAAACTGGTCGCCAAGCTCCCAGCGCCACGCGGCGACCATCGCGATAACGAGCTGCCGACACTCGTCCAGCAGCCCTTGGTCAACGCTTGGGTAGTGCTCGCAGACCGCCTCGGGAACATGGGCGAGATCGAACTCGACGGGTCCACGGCAGCACGTCTCAAGGTCGATGAACAACGGGCCGTTCTTCGTGCTGAGCACATTGCCTGGATGCGGCTCGCCGTGGAGCAGCTGCTCCACGGCGCCGCGGTCGTCGATCGCTCGTCGCAGGCTTGCCAGCCTGCCGCTGAGGAACACGCGGTCCGCGTCGGTGAGCTCCGGCGAGCGATCCGGGTCGGCGACAACTTCTTCCGCCTCCGTGATCCGGTCCGTGAACATCGGGCTCGGCACATCGACCTTGCGCATGCCGGCGTGCAGCTGCTCCAGAGCCTTGGCGTAGTCGACTGGTGAGGTGTGAGGTGTCACGGGCTCGTAGTAGGTCCACAGCGTCACTGCGAAGCCATCGCGCGTGTACACACGCGGGTCCGCCCGAGGCTCCAAGGGACACACCGGGCATCCGACCTCGGTGAGCCGCTGAGCGAGATCGACTTCGAACTGTGCAACCTCTTGTCCCACAGGGGCGACCCGGGCAAAGACGTCGCATGGCGTCAGCCGTAGTGCCAGCTTGTTCGAGTTGTGGAGAACGATTGCATCGTTGGCTGGCAGGTCGAGCGATGCGGCGACCGAAGTCGCAGCCGCGATCGCACGCGTGACGTCGGTCATATCCACCCTCGAATCTTGGCACAGATGAGCGAGGGCGATGCCAACCAGCGTGGCCAGGTGCCAACTGTCGTTGTCCGTTCCCAAAAGACCTGAGTCGATGAGGTGCCCCTGATCTGCGCCTTGTCATTTCGGCCGGGACACTTCGGAGCGTGGAGGGCCCAGTGGATCTGAACAGCGATGAGCCTGTTCGGGCGTGAGGTGGGGCCGTCCCAGTAGTTCTGCCCGGCCGAAAGGTTCTGGCCTGAGGCTTCTCAGTTCCACTGGGAATCATCTCGTAGGGCGTTGTGGTCCTCCGGCGTCATCACCAGCATTAGTGATCTCCCCAATGAGTCGGTCCAGCGGAAGAGGGCGTCGTTGGAGAAGGTGTGGGAGTGACGCTTCTCGCGGAGAGAGGGGACGTTGAGCCGGCGCTCGGCTTCTGCGTAGACAGTGTTGATTGTGCGCCGGTGCTGGTTGAGGTTCGCCCATCGGCGAGGCGCCCGTCGTGCTCGCCAAGCAGGGTCAGCCACCATGCCGAGCATGGTCACGAACTCCGGGTAGGTCGCGATGTACTCCCGCTCGTCGACGCGTCGCCTGATGATGTTCTCGTAGACAGCCTCCTTGGGAGGTAGCTGAGCGAGATGGTCGTTCCAGCGTGAGAGCAGGTGGGGCTGCTTCTTGTTCAGAAGCCAGGATCGGACCATGTGCTGCGCTTCCTTTGTCGCTGCTTCCAGGGTGTCGGGGAAGCGTCGGGCGATTCGCTGGTGCCGGTGCTGAGCGGTGACGAGTTCTGGAAGGTGGCCGACGCGGTATTGGCGGTTGCCGTCGAGCCAAATGCCGTGTCGGCGGCATAGCTGGAGATCGGCGGGGCGATGCGCGAGGACTGGTCCGGTGATTCCACGGCGGTGCATGCAGTGCGAGCACGCGACGTAGAGACGCCGCCGGTAGCGAATCACCTCGCCTCCGGTACGCGCCTCAATCCGGGAGATCGCTGGCAACAGCATCCGAAGAGTCTCGTGAGTGAGACCCGTCAGGAGTGCCAGCCGCGGCAGAACCATCGGAGTCCAGCGCCATAACGTGTCCGTCCGCTTGCCGATCAGCGCGTTCTTGAAGGGCGTCAGAGTTTTCGCCAGTTGGCCCGACGTCACGTGGTTGGCGGCGGCGAGGCGGTGCAGATACCAGCCGAAGACCTCCCCGTGGACCGGCGGCAGAGGAAGGGGCAGGAGCCGGACCGGGGCTTCCCAGGGCTCCATTACTCAGGCCGCCTTCGGCCTGCGGGCGTACTTGGCACGGGGGCGATCGGGCCGGGTCTTCTGGACGGCGTGGTCGAGCTCGATCTCGTCGAGCATGCGCTTGGTGATCTTTTCCGCGCCGCTGTCGATGGCGTCGACTGCGGCTTCTCGGATGAGCTGGGAAAGACTGCCGATCAGCCCGCCGGTGCGCTCGTGGAGGTAATCGGTCATGGCGACCAAGGTGCCGGAACGATGGGCGTGTAGTCGCAGGGAGTCCTCCATGGTCACCACCAGGGCCTGCCAGCTCTCCTTGTCCGCGCGGTTCTTGTGGCCGAAGGGCCGGGACGGGATGACCGTGTAGCGGCCGGCGATCTGCTGTCCGCGTGTGCCCTGGAACAGGCTGCTGGTCTCGACATCGAGACCAGCAAGCACGAAGGTGGCCGCGATGCGTTCCGAGAGGTACTTCAGCTGATCGGATGCCTCGGCTCCGTTGCGGGTGGTCAGGTCGAGGTTGTGGATCTCGTCGACCAGGACGAGCGTGGTGCCGAGCTTGCCGAGCAGGTCACAGACAGCGATGGTGATCTGGACCTGGCTCATGCGGTGCTCCAGCGGGACGCCAAGGAATCGGGCGAACTCGCCTGCGAGCATCTTCGGGGTGGCCGCCGGGGGAACGGTGACGAAGACAACCGGCAGTCCGCCGATGGCGGTGGGGTTGCGCCGCCGGGTGATCTGTTCGACGTTCTCGCCCAGTTGGGTGATCGCTGTGGTCTTGCCGGTGCCGGCCGAACCGGACACGATCAGGCCGCGACGGGCGGAGACCTGATGCCGGTTGAGCACGATGCGTTTGCGGCCCGTGGTGACGACGCCACGGATCGTGGGGGTATTCACGATGACGGATCGTGTGTGGTAGTCGATCCGCGCTTCCCTGCAGGACTCCAGCTCGTCCTCGTCCAGAACGGTGCCGGACGGGAGCGGCGGCGGGGGATCAGGGTTCTCGTCGACGAACGCCCGCCAGCCTTCCTTCGTGGTCAGTGACATCTGCGGGTTGGCGATGTCCGGTGGCGGAGCCTCGCTCACAGGCGGCTCCCGTCGGTGAAGGCGTCGAAGACGCCGAAGGGAATGACGTTCGACGGCTGCTCCAGGACGGTGGTCTCGTCCTCGGCGTCTTCCGGAGCCGGTGCCGGCGGCAATGCAGGGACGGACCGCGCGGGCTCCAGGGCGGCGCGGGTGCGGGCCGCGATTCGGCGGTCCGGCCCGCTTTCCGCCCGCGTCAGCAACTGGTCGACTGCGGCGGCCACAGCGGCTTGGTTCGTGTCGTCCTGGCCCCGCATCGCGAGCAGGTCCCGGGCCCGGCGCCAGGTGAAATCCGCGAACGGTGCGGAGACCAGGTGCCGGTGTGTCCACGGAACCGTGATCCACTCTCCGGTGCGCGCGTCGCGTACCCAGATCTGAGACAGGTCGTAGGGGTCGTAATGGACCTCCCAGAGTCCGCCCTTGGCGGTCACTCCTGAGGAGCGGCGCCGCAGTGGGTTCAGCCCGGGACAGTTGTAGGTGCGGTGGTCGACACGGATGCCGTAGTCGTTCACCGAACGCCAGAGTGCTGGCAGCAGTTCCAAGTAGTCGGGGCCGCTCAGTGGCATGGGCAGGTAGTCGGTGCGGGAGACCAGCAGGGCGTATGCGTCATTGGGAGACATCGGCCGGCCCGGTAGGAACGGGCTGCGCAGTCCTTCGTGTGGCCGCTGCTGCCAGCGACCTTTACCGACCGCAGGAGCTCGGATGCATGCTCTGAACTGCGACGATTCATAGACTACATGTTCGTGACGCCAAGTTGGGGTCGTTGCTGGAGCTCGTCTGGGTGGTCTCATGGCACGAGTCCGGCTCTGGCGGGCGGCCGGGCTCGTGGACACTCCCCGCAGGGTCAGGTCGTGCTGGTGAGGGCCGGGTGCGAAGAACGGGGGCACGGTTCGGTTCCGGGCTCTGCACAGTTCTGCACAAGTGAAAAGGGGCTGAGGGGCGAACCTGGCCCGTGCTTACATGGGCGTCATGGTGTCTGCTGAGCGGTTGCTTGCCTTCGCGGCTATGTCATTCCTGCTGATCGTGATCCCCGGGCCCAGTGTGCTGTTCGTGATCGGGCGGGCGTTGGCGCAGGGGCGCCGCGCGGCGCTGACCACCGTCGTGGGGAACACGTTGGGCGCCTACGTGCTCATCGTGGCGGTGGCTCTCGGGGTCGGATCGATCGTGGAGCGCTCGGTCCTTGTCTTCACGGTGCTGAAACTGGCCGGTGCCGCCTACTTGGTGTATCTGGGTGTCAAGGCTTGGCGGCAACGTGGCTCGCTGCAGGCCGCGTTCACTGCTGACAAAGCCGCGCAGGGCGGCTTGCGCACGTTGTGGGAGGGGTTCGCTGTCGGTGTGGCCAACCCCAAGACCATTGTGTTCTTCGCTGCTGTGCTGCCGCAGTTCGTCGACCGCGCTCAGGGGCACGTCGTAGTTCAGATGCTGCTGCTCGGGCTGGTCTTCAACATCATCGCAGTGGCCTCCGACAGTCTGTGGGGACTGATCGCGGCAACCGGACGGGACTGGTTTGCCCGCTCGCCTCAGCGGCTCTCCCTGGTCGGAGGAGTCGGCGGGCTCACGATGATCGGCCTCGGTGTCACCGTGGCCGCGACGGGACGCAAGGACTGATCCCGCACCAGGAAGCGACCGGGTCAGCCGCGGCGCGTTCGGCCGGGGCTGGGCTTTGGTGTGGGCGAGGCGGTAGGACTCGGCGCCGGTCTGGATGATCGCGCCGTTGAAGGTCAGCCGGTCGACGATGACCGCGCAGGTCCGGGAAACCCGTGAACGTTTCAGTCTCGACGACCCGCGAGATGGCCCGTTCACCGGAACGGCGGACGGGCCATGTGGCAGTCAGCGGGGAGAGATCAAGTGCCTGATCCCGGGTCGGTGATGCGGGCTTCGATGTCGGCGACGCGTCGGTCTTGGAAGCGGAGGTTGGAGCGGGCGGCCTTGAGCCGTTCGTCGAGGGTGCGGTTGTCGGCGGTGAGTTGACGGACCCGCTGCTTGAGCGTGGTGTTCTCGGTGGTGATCCGCTGGATGGCCTCCTCGGTCCACTCGGCTTGCAAGTCCCCTGTCTGGCCGAGGAGTTCGCCGATTCGGGTGCGCTGGGTGAGGATCTCGGTCTGGGCGGCCTTGAGTGCTTCTCTCTCCGCAGCGGCGGCCCGTGACAATGATCGTCTCCCAGGCGTCCCGCAGGCCGCGGTCGAACGGGTCGTAGGTCTCCGCGAGCCTGAGCAGGTTGGTCTCGTCAGCGAGCGCGCGGGCGACACCTTCGGCGAAGGGCTGCCGAGAGCGGCTGACCGTCCGTCCTGGGGCGGGCATGGCGGCGATGAAGGCCCGGTCCAGGCCGAGGCGTTCGGCCTCTCCCGACTCCAGGGCCCCGCGCAGGAGCCGCCGGGTGCGGTGGAAGACGCGCTGTCGGGTGTTGGCGGTCACGATCGACGGCTTGCCGTGGACGCCTCTGGCCGCCAGCGAGACGAGGCCGTCCCGCTCGCGTTGCCGTTGGTCGGCGACGAACTGGTGCATGTGCTCGGCCGTCAGCACCCGCGGGTCGTGGCCGCCGGCGGGAGCGTGGAGTTCCAGGAAGGTACTCAGCTCCAGACCGGCTCGGCGCATGTCGTCGAAAGTGCCTCCGCTGCGCGGACAACTCGGAGAGCGCAGGATCGCGACCAAGTGGTCCCAGATCAGGTCGCGCAGCCATTGCTGGGAGACGCCGGTGAGGTCCATGCGGACCGAGCGGCCCGTGAGCTTCCGCCCGAAGTGCTCGGTGAGGATGTAGCCGAGCTCACGCGTCTCGGCCGGCGTCACGTAGAGGGGGTGCAGCCAGCCGGTCACGGCCCGCACGATGTGGACCGCCTCGCGGCTGACCGCCTTCTGCAGAAGCTGTTCCTCCTCGGGGCCTGCGTCCGTCAGCGACCGGAGACCGTGCTCGCGGGCGAAGTTCGCCAAGCCCTGCCAGGTGACCAGTTCCCAGCGGCCGTGTGCCTTTTGGGTGTAGGCGAACATGCCCCACTTGATCTCGGCCCGCAGTAGCGGATTCAGCCCCCGAAGGTTGACCTGCGCGGGCCGGAGCACTGCCTCTGCACTTGCGCACCAGCGCTCGAAGGCGTGCTTGTCCTCGTAGCTGACCGGCGCGACCAGCCCGCGGCGTCCGTAGCGGGTGCCCCACTGCGACGGCAGGGTCGCTTCTCCTGGCCTGCCATGCCTGCGGTAGCGGCGTTCGTGCCGGAAGCACAGCCCGAGCGGGGAGTCCGCCAGTTCCGGGCAGACCTGGACCCGGCAACTGCCGAAGCCAGGGAGGGGGTCCTGGTCGAGGAGCCAGGCGTCGAAGTCGGCATCGCCGTCACGGCGGCCTCGATGGTTGTACCAGCGGAACTCGTGATAGTGGCAGAGCCCCAGTGTGAGGTGTCGGGCGGGGCGCTCGGGGCAGATCCCGCAGGTCCGTTGCTCCACGCCATCCCCGGGGCCGACGGACGGCGCGGAGCGGAGGAACTCGGCTTGCGTTCCTCCCCGGGAGCGGTGGTCGCGCCAGAGCATCTCGTGGGATGAGCACAGATCGCCGTGGCCCATCGTGGACCGCTCGCAGTCAGCGCAGAGGCAATTCCACCGGTAGACAGGGAGGTTCGGTGGGACCTTGATGATGTCCGGGCAGAACAGCGGGTCGAACGACGGGGCGCTGATCAGCGCGGTGAGGACCTCCAGCCGGTCCCGGCCGGTGCGGGTGTCCGGCTGCGGCAGCAGGGTTGGCACGGTCACTTCGGCTCACCCCAGACCGTGCGCAGGGCGGCGTCGAACGTGGGGTCCTGAAGGTCGACGTGGCCGTAGACCTCGTCGACCGTAGCGGCCGAGGCCCAGCCGCCGGCGTCCCGGGCTATCAGCAGGTTGCCGTCGGCGGCGTCGAGGACCGCGGAGGTGAACGTGTGACGGAAGGCATGGGGTTTCACCAGCCCGAGCCCGGCGCGTCTCCCGGCCCGGCCGAGCATCCGCCGGGCCCCGACCGGCGCCCACGGCTGTCCGGCGCGGGCGCCATGCAGCTGGACCAGGAGCATGCCGTGTCCGGCCCCGCGCGGGTACTCGCTGGTGAGGTACTCGAAGTAGGTGTGCACCATCTCCGGGCTGACCCGCTTGATCAGCCCGCCGGTGACCGTGCCGTGTTCGACCTGCCAGGAGTGTTTGGTCTTGGCCTCGGCCCGGTTGGGGTTCTCCGGCCGGTGGCAGACATGCAGGTGAGGGCTGCGGCACTCGTTGCAGGCCGCGTTCTCCCGCAGGTGCAGGTCGACCAGGTGCAGCCCACACAACTCGCCGATCCGCAGTCCGCCGTCGGCCAGCCAGGTCACCACCATCCGGTCCCGGGCCGAGTTCGCCGCCTCCAGCAACTTCTCCCTCGCCCCGTCGGGCAGCATCTTCGGGTGCCTGCGGTGCGGCCCCTTCGGCGCGAGCGGGTTCGCCGGCATCACGGATTTCACGTGCCCGAGCATCGAGCGGCGCCGGTCCACCCGCGACGGCAGCCGCGTGCCGTCGAGCTTCTCAGAAGCCCTTCAGGCAGGATGCCGCGATCGACAGCGCGGACCGGCCGTAAGGGCGCTTGCCCACCCGCCACGGCTCTCCGAGCGGCATGTGGACCTCGGCGCCGACGATGCCCATGTACCGTTCCAGGTCGCGTAGTTGGACCGTGTCGAAGGCCAGGCACTCGCGTTCCAGCCACCGCAGATGATCCACCAGGTAGTACGCGTATGTCTTCTGTGTGCCCGAGCCGTCATGGACGCGGAGGAACCGGTCCGCCTCGGCGTGGAGCGTGCCCTCCGGCCAGACGATGGTCCACGACCTCCATCCGCCCTTCCGCTCGATCCGCTGGACCCTCAAGTCCCCGACCACAAGGTGCCGTACCACTCGTCCTCCGTACCGACTCCAGAACAGGACGAACGTCCTGAAGGTCGGTAAACGAGCCCATGACGTCCACGCCACAGGCTCGAACGGACATCACGAACAGCACAAATCACGGTCGGTAAAGCAGGCCACGATCCACTCCTGCAACAGGTCGTCCACTTCCGCGAGCGTCCAGACGGCCTCCACCTCGGCCCCCGGCGGGTCGTGTTCGAACCGGTGTACGAACGCCGCCCAGCAGATCATCGATCCGCAGGCATGGCGCGAGACCCTGCGTGGGGCGTACGAAGCATCACGGCCTGGCGGCCGTCTGGTGTTCGAGACCCGAGATCCAGCCGGACGCGCCTGGGAGGAGTGGAACCGCGAAGCCTCATATCGCGTGACGGAGATCCCGGATGTTGGCGCCGTCGAGAGCTGGGTCCAGGTGATCGAGGTGAGCGAGCCGCTGGTGACGTTCCGCTGGACCTACGTGTTCGCTGCCGACGGGGAGGTGCTGACGTCGGACTCCACCTTGCGCTTCCGTGAGCGGCAGGAGGTCGAGACGGAGCTGATCGCGCAGGGGTACGTGGTGGAGGACGTACGCGACGCTCCTGACCGGCCAGGCAAGGAGTTCGTCTTCGTCGCGCGACGTCCGTAGCTCAGCCCACGGGAGACTTCGCTGTCCCGCCTCGCTGGAGCTGAGGCACGGCGGCCGTCTGACCTGGTGTGTCTCAGGTTGAGTGAGATGCCGAGTGTCCGTCTGCCTCGCCCAACTGACTTCTGACTTGCGCCTCTTAGAGCATCTGCGTCCGGATCCAGGCTTGCTGGAAGGACTGAGCCGCACGGCCGTCGGTACCTGTAAAAGCCTTCGCCCGTGCCGCCGCCCGGATGATGAGGTGGCACGGTGATGAACCACGATGAGACCGCGACCGTCCGACCGTTGACGCTGG